>JBFICP010000037.1:0-18367 GCA_041581935.1 Gammaproteobacteria bacterium
TGCACCCTCGGCGACGCGTTGCTGCACGAACCGCTCGAATCGCTCCTGCTCGATGCCCGCCTCGGCGACCTCCGCCGCCATGGATGCCGGGATCACGACCGCGCCGTCGTTGTCGCACACCATCACGTCACCCGGGCATACGGCGACGCCGCCACATCCGATGATCTCGT
Organism: Gammaproteobacteria bacterium; assembly: GCA_041581935.1. Lineage (GTDB taxonomy): Bacteria > Pseudomonadota > Gammaproteobacteria > HK1 > HK1 > JAABYT01. The sequence goes on from JBFICP010000037.1 coordinate 171, forward strand.
CGTAACCGGCAAACGCGAGTCCGACGATACTCGGCGGTGCCGCCACGCCGGCACTGAGCACAGGCAGCGCGAGCCGTGCGATCTCGTCGGCATCACGCACGGGCGCGTCGGTGACCGCGGCGAGCACGCCCTTCTTCGTCAGTCGCGCCACCAGAATGTCGCCGAGGGTCGCACCGATGGCGTTGCCTCGCCCGTCGATGACCACCACGGATCCGGCCGGTGCCGCCTCGATGGCGTCGCGGAACGAAGGCGACTGCGCGTAGCTTTCCGGGCGCGAGAGATCCTCGCGACCGGGTACGAAACGAATGGTGAACGCGGGTCCGACCACGCGCTCCCCCATTACTGTCAGCGGCTTCGGCCCGCGCAGCCAGCTGGTGCGCACGCCGCGCTTGAGCAGCACCATCGTGAGGGTTGCAGTGCTGACCCGTCGAAGCTTGCCGGCGACAGCTTCCTCGAGATGACTCGCGCCGGGCGATCGGCTGTTGCTCATAGGGTTGCCTCCGGTTGCGTTAGCATTGGTGGGTCAGAGCACGAGATCGTTTGAGAATTCGATGCCAAGTGCAAGAATGTTCGGCCATCGGGTCGCGGCTGATGGGCCGATTTCGCTTGACACGCGCTCGGGCAGGTCCTAGTTAAGGGTTATACTAATAAGATGATGTCCCCGCGGGCCTGATCTCCACTTGAGCGACGTTCCCCTGGGTGTCCTTTTCGGGGCGCTCATTGTTCTCATTCTGCTCTCGGCGTTCTTCTCCGGTTCGGAGACCGGAATGATGGCGCTGAATCGGTACCGGCTGCGGCATTTGGCGAAAGGCCATAACCGCGGCGCGAAGCGTGCCGCCGAGCTCCTGCGGCGTCCGGACCGGCTCATCGGGCTGATTCTGATCGGCAACAACTTCGTCAACATCGTCGCGTCGATGCTGGCAGCGCTCATCGCTTGGCGCGTTCTCGGCGAGCCGGGCCTGGCGCTGGCACCTTTTGCCTTGACCGTGGTGATTCTGGTGTTTGCCGAGGTCGCACCGAAGACGCTCGCTGCGCTGCACCCAGAGCGCATCGCGTTTCCCGCTGCGATCGTGCTGAGGCCTCTGCTCAGGGTCTTGTACCCGGTTGTGGCTGCCATCAACTGGCTCGCCAATGGCGTGCTGCGTCTGTTCAGGGTGTTCCCCGACGACGTTGACTACCATCAGCTCAGCACCGATGAGCTGCGCACGGTGGTCAACGAAGCCGGCGCGCTGATTTCGCGCAAGTACCAGAGCATGCTGGTCAGCATTCTCGATCTGGAAAAAGTCACCGTGGACGACATCATGGTGCCGCGCAATGAAATTAGCGGTATCGACATCGATGACGAAATGGACGAGATTATCGATCTGCTGATTCACAGCCAGCATACCAAGCTACCGATTTACCGCGGTGACATCGATGACGTGCTCGGTGTGCTGCACTTGCGCAAAGTGCTCCAGCCGCTCGAGCACGGAGAGCTCACCAAAGATGCATTGCTCGAGTACGCCAATGAGCCGTACTTCGTTCCCGCCGGAACGCCGCTCAATACGCAGCTGCGAAACTTCCAACGCCAGCGACAACGGATCGGACTCGTCGTCGATGAGTACGGCGATGTAGACGGGCTCGTGACACTCGATGATCTGCTCGAGGAAATCGTCGGGGAATTCACCACCGACCCGGCGGATCACAGCCCTGATGTGCACCCGCAGGATGACGGCACTTACCTCGTCGACGGCGGCGCCAATGTTCGCGAGCTCAACCGAAGCATGCGTTGGGAGCTGCCGACCGACGGTCCCAAGACCCTGAACGGATTAGTGCTGGAATACCTCGAGTCGATTCCGGAACCCGGTACCAGCTTGCTGATCGCCGGTTACCCGATCGAGATCGTGCAGGTCAGCGCCAATGCCGTCAAAACCGCGCGCATTAAGCCGGGCATGCGCCGCACCCCACGCCGGCCGGCGAGCGATCTGACTTGACGGCAAAGGTCGAGTCGACTCCTATGTGAGCTCCGCCAGCGCGTCACCCAGGCTCGCGACGGAAATGACCTCGATGCCTTCGATGGCTCGACGCGGCCTGTTTGCGGTGGGAATTATCGCACGCTTGAATCCGTGCTTGGCAGCCTCGGCGAGGCGTTCCTCCCCGTACGCCACCGGACGAATCTCACCGGCCAATCCGACTTCGCCGAACACTACCAGGTCCGCCGAAACGGGCCGCGCGTTCAGGCTCGATACCACGGCCACGAGAAGCGGCAAATCCGCGCCGGTTTCGGCGATCCGCATACCACCGACGACATTCACGAACACGTCCTGGTCCTGGGTGGCAATGCCTGCGTGACGGTGTAATGCTGCCAGCAACATGCCCAGGCGATTGGCATCGCAGCCAACCGCCACGCGCCGCGGATGCGCCAGTTGACTCGTATCGAGCAGCGCCTGAATTTCCAACAGCAGCATCCGGGTGCCTTCGCGAACCACCGTAACCGTGCTGCCGGCCACGTTTGCGTCGCCGCGTGAGAGAAAAATTGCCGAGGGATTGGCGACTTCCCGCAAACCGCGCTCGGTCATCGCGAAGAAGCCGAGCTCGTTCGCGGCACCGAAACGATTCTTGACGGCACGGATGACCCGATAGCGGCTGTCACTCTCGCTCTCGAAGTACAGCACGGCATCCACCATGTGCTCCAAAACCCGGGGACCCGCGATCGCACCTTCCTTGGTAACGTGGCCGATGAGAAACAGCGCCGTGTTGCTTTGCTTGGCGAACTGCACCAGTCGTGCCGCGCTTTCGCGTATCTGGGCGACACTTCCGGGCGCGGACTGGAGCGCTTCGGTGTAGATGGTTTGAATGGAATCGATCACCATGACCGTGGGGCGCTCGCGTGCCGCGAGCGCGAGGACCGGCTCCACCTGGGTTTCCGCGAGCAATCGCAGCCGCTTGGTACTCAATCCAAGCCGCTGGGCCCGCAGCGTTACCTGACGCAGCGACTCCTCGCCGCTGACGTACAGCGGCCGCTCATCGGGGCCTTGCGCGTGGGTTACCAGCGCCTGAAGCAACAGTGTGGACTTGCCGATTCCGGGGTCGCCGCCGATCAGCACCACGGACCCCGGAACCAGACCGCCGCCGAGCGCCCGATCGAGCTCACCGATCCCGAGCGGTCGGTGGCCCTCGGCCTCGGCAGCCACTTCGTCGGCGTCAACGATGCGCGCCGGCGCCTGGTCGACACGCCGAAGCCCGACTGTCCGCCGACCCGCGGGTGAAGCGCTTTCGAGCAACGTATTCCATTCGCCGCAGTCGGGGCACTGCCCGCTCCACTTCGGCGCGTAGGCGCCGCAGGTCTGGCACTGAAAGGCGCGTTTCTCCCGCATCACGGCAAGGTATCAAAGGGCCACCGCGCGATCCATGTTCGGACTGCTACACTAGAAAGCGTTTGAGAACCCACCGGGGCGGGCTTGCTCGCGAATGTTCCTGAGCGAGCTCGCTCCCATGGGCAATTTGGGTCACCAATTCGGGGAGCGTTCATTTGACCGAAACCAAGCAGGTCGATTCGCCGGCACTCAAGCCGCTGCTGGTCGACGAATCACGCGCCCTGGAGTTGAAGCAGGCCGCGCTCGAGCTGCCGTCACTGGTGCTCAACCAGCGCCAGCTCTGCGATCTGGAGCTGCTCATGTGTGGCGCATTCACGCCGCTCGGCGGCTTCATGGACGAAAAGTGCTATACCAATGTACTCGAGCATTCGCGCCTGCCCGACGGCAGCACTTGGCCGATCCCCGTGAACCTGGATGTCGGCGAAGATCTGGCCGGCACCCTCGACATGGGCGATCGGCTGGCGCTGCGCGACAGCGAAGGATTCATGCTGGCGGTGCTCACCGTGAACGACATCTGGACACCGGATCGTGTTCACGAGGCGGAGCTCGTATACGGCACCGGTGACATTTCCCATCCCGGGGTCGCGTATATCACCGAACAGGTGCGCCCGGTCTATGTCGGCGGCACCGTCGAAGGCATCGAACTGCCCACGCACTACGACTACGAGGATCTACGACACTCCCCCGAGGACCTGCGTCACCTGTTTCAAAAGCTCGGCTGGCGGCGCGTGGTTGCTTTTCATACCACGCGACCCATGCACCGCCTGGCAAGAGAGATCACGCTCGCGGCCGCCAAGCGATCGGAAGCGAATATTCTTCTGCACCCCGTTGTCGGTATCGGCAGGCCACGCGACCTCAGCCGGTTCGCACGCGTGAAGTGTTATCAGGCTGTTCAAAAGCACTATCCCCACGGGTTGACGACACTTTCACTGCTGCCGCTCGCGACGCGCATGGCGGGCCCGCGGGAGGCCGTGTGGCACGCGATAATCCGGCGCAACTACGGCTGCACGCACATGATTGTCGGTCCCGATCACGGCAGCCCGCCCGACGAAGGACACGGCCGCTTCTATCAACCCTACGCGGCGCAGGAACTGCTGGCGCAACGCGAACCCGAGATCGGCATTCGCATGGTGCCATTCAGGCGCCTTGCCTATTCGCCGGGCCGCGCCCGTTTCGTCGACGAAGACGAAGCAAGGAACAACCACGAGCCTATTGAATCGCTGAACGACGACGTTCTCGCCAGGCGCCTTTCCAACGGCGAGGACATTCCCGCGTGGTTCACCTTTCCCGAAGTTCTCGATGAGCTGCGCAAAGTCTATCCGCCGCGCCACAGGATGGGACTCACGCTGTTCTTCACCGGTCTTTCCGGGTCGGGCAAATCGACACTTGCCCGAATCATGTATGGCAAGTTCATCGAGGACGGCAAGCGCCCGGCGACGCTGCTCGATGGCGACATCGTGCGACGCAATCTTTCCAGCGAGCTCGGATTTTCTAAAGAAGACCGCGATCTCAACGTGCGTCGCATCGGATTCGTCGCGAGTGAAATCACGAAAAACGGCGGTGTTGCCATCTGCGCACCCATCGCACCTTACGCGAACACAAGGCGTGCAGTGCGCAGGCTCATCGAGGAACACGGCGCCATGATCGAAATCTACGTGGCGACGCCGCTGGAAGTATGCGAACAGCGGGACCGCAAGGGACTCTACGCCAAAGCGCGCAAGGGCGAAATTCCGGAGTTCACCGGTATCAGCGACCCGTATGAGGTTCCCGAGCGCCCGCAGCTGCGTATCGACACGAGCGACCGCTCACCCATGGAGGCGGCACAGGAAATATTCCTTTACCTGCTGCGCGAGGGCTATCTGGATTCACCCGGCGACGGTTCGAGTGCGGCGCTGTGACGCGACTCGATCGCGTCTGGGCGCGGACTGGCCCGCTCCCGGGACGGCAACTGCTCGACGCTAAGTTTCCGTGTCGACGAACTCGATGGCCACGCGCGGCGCGATACGGGTCACCAGCTCGTAGCCGATGCTGCCGACGTGCTCGGCCACCTCCTCCACGGCAAGTCCGCGACCCCACAGGATGACCGGATCGCCGGGCTTCGCCGAGGGCAGGGCCCGCAGGTCCACGCTCAACATGTCCATGGAGACGCGTCCGATGAGCGCGACCCGCGTGTCGTTGACAATCACCGGCGTCCCCGACGGCGCGTGGCGCGGGTAGCCGTCGCCGTAACCCACCGCCACCACGCCGACCGGCATGTCCTCGGGCGCGGTCCAGGTGCCACCGTACCCGATGGCCTCGCCCCGACGCACGCGGTTGACGGCGATGAGGCGGCTCGAAAAGGTCATGACCGGGCGCAGACCTTCGCGCGCAGCGCGACCGCCGACGAACGGCGAGATGCCATAGAGCATGATCCCCGGCCGTACCCAGTCGGCGTGGGAGTCCGGCCAGCCGAGCACCCCTGCCGAGTTGGCGATGCTGACTTCGACCCCGGCGTCGGTCGCCAGGGCGCGAATTCGGCCGATCTGCTCGACCGTTGACGGGTCGCCTCGCTCGTCCGCGCGTGCCAGATGGGTCATGAGGCGAATCGGCTGCGCCACCGCGGCGCACGCCTCCAGACGCTGCCACACCCCGGGCGCGTCGTGCGGATCGAATCCCAGCCGGTGCATGCCGGTATCCACCTTGAGCCACGCGCGCACCGTGCGCTCGAGCCGCGCTTGCTCGAGCAGCGTTACCTGGCTGTGGTGATGGACCACGACGTCCAAGTCGAAACGCGCCGCCGTGTCGAGCTCCTCGGCATCGGATACGCCGGACAGAAGCAGCACCGGTCGGGTGATGCCCGCCGCGCGAAGCCGCTCCGCCTCCTCGACGCGGGCCACGCCGAACCCATCGGCATCGGCGAGCGCCGTCGCCACGCGCGCCATGCCGTGGCCGTAGGCGTCGGCTTTGACGACGGCGAGAATTCGACTGTGCGGTGCGGCCTCGCGGGCCCTGTGAAGGTTGTGACGCAGCGCGGAGAGGTCGATAACCGCGCGCGTCGAGCGCGTCATGAATAGTATCCGCCGCTGAAATCGTCCGGAATGTAGTTCTCGAAGCGCGTGTGCTGGCCGAGGAACGTCAGCATCACCCTGCCGATGGGGCCGTTGCGCTGCTTGCCGATGATGATCTCGGCCTTACCTTTATGCTCGGAGTTGTCGTGGTAGACCTCGTCACGATAAATGAACAGGATCAGATCGGCATCCTGCTCGATTGCGCCGGATTCGCGCAGGTCCGACATAACTGGACGTTTGTCGGGACGTTGCTCGAGGCTGCGATTGAGCTGCGAGAGCGCAATCACCGGCACATTCAGCTCCTTTGCGAGCGCCTTGAGTCCGCGGGAAATTTCGGAAATTTCGGTGGCCCGATTCTCCTTGGTGCCGGGGACCTGCATGAGCTGGAGATAGTCCACCACGACCAGGCCCAGATCCTTCTCGCGCTTCAGTCGCCGACAGCGGGCGCGCAGCTCGAGCGGCGTGAGCGCCGGCGTATCGTCGATGAAAATCTGGGTGTCATTGAGCATGGTGAGTGCGGAGGTCAACCGCGGCCAGTCGTCGTCGTCCAGGCGACCGGTACGCACCTTGTGCTGGTCGATGCGCCCGAGCGACGAAAGCATGCGCATGGTGAGCTGCTCGGCGGGCATCTCCATGCTGAAAACCCCGACTGAGAGCTGCCCCTTGATGGCGGCCTGCTCGACGATGTTCATGGCGAACGCGGTCTTCCCCATGGAGGGGCGACCGGCGACGATGATCAGGTCCGAACGCTGCAGCCCCGAGGTCTTGTCGTCCAGGTCCGCGTAGCCCGTCGCCACGCCGGTGATGGCGTTCTCGCTCTGGAACAGCGTGTCGATGCGATCCATGACATTGACCAGCACGTCCTTGATGGGCGCGAAGCCGAGCCGGGCCCGGGCGCCCCGATCGGATATCTCGAATACCCGCTGCTCGGCCTCGTCGAGCAGCTCGGCCGCACTTCGGCCCTCGCTGGCGAATCCGGTATTGGCGATATCGGTACCGACCTCGATGAGGCCTCGCAAAACGGCCCGCTCGCGCACGATATCGGCGTAGGCCGTGATGTTGGCGGCACTCGGCGTGTTTCGCGCAAGCTCCCCGAGATAGGCGAGACCACCCGCTTGGTCGAGCTGCGCATGGTTCGCCAGCCATTCGGAGATGGTGACTACGTCGAAGGGTTGGCTGAGATCGGAAAGTGCCGCGATGGCCTCAAAGATGAGACGGTGATCGTGGCGGTAGAAATCCTTGACCGAGACCACGTCGGCGACGCGATCCCAGGCGGCATTGTCGAGCATCAGCCCGCCGAGTACCGACTGCTCTGCCTCTATGGAATGCGGCGGGACCTTGAGTGCCGCCGTTGCGATGTCGACGGGACGACTGGACAGCACCGTTTCTGGCATAGTGAACTCAGCGTGCTCTCCGCAAATGCCAAGCACATCACAGAACCATTGTTCTGTTTATGCACCCGCGCCATACGTCGGTTGTATCACCGACTTCGACGCTTCCCCCAACGCCCGATGCGAGCATACACCAGTGATGCCCGCATCGAAAGCGATCTAAAACACGTCGCGGCGTTTGAGCGAATTATGCACAAGTTATGCACGACGGGCGCTTACTCGACAGCGTGCAAAGGTCGACGCTTACTCTTCAGCAACGACGTGCACGGTGATCGAAGCTTCGACATCGGCATACAGATGCACGTGGACCTCGTAATCTCCCACCTGTCTCAACGTATCGTTGATCAAGCGCACCTCGTGGCGTGCAACCGGCGTGCCGGCCTCGGTGAGCGCATCGGCGATGTCCTGCGGACCGACCGATCCGAAAAGCTTGCCCTCCTCGCCGGTCTTGCGCGCCAGCGTCACCTCCACGCCTTCGAGAGCCTGGGCCCTCGCCTGCACCGCCGCCAGCGCTTCGGCTTCCTGCCGCTCGAGCTCGGCCCGTCGGGCTTCGAATTCGGCCAGGTTTTCTCGCGTCGCGACGACTGCCCGGCCCTGGGGAATCAAGTAGTTGCGGGCATATCCGGGTTTGACTTTGACGGAATCGCCGAGCTCGCCCAGATTCTGCACCCGTTCCAGCAATATCACCTGCATGGTCACGTCCTCGATACGCTCAGGCGCGTTCTCGCGCCCGAATAATCAGCAAGTTGCCCCACCGCTCAAACGCCTGCGCTCCAGCGGCGCCGGAAATCGAACCAGGTGTCCGAGAATCCGGCCAACGCCAGTCCCAGTATGACAGCGGGTGGAACAAGCAGAATTCCGAGATAGACCGCCGCCAACCAAGCCACCGACGCGCCCCGCTTTTTCACCATGGCGTGCACCAGCGCGATGCCTTGAATGGTGTACATGATGATCGTCAGCACGAGCAGCCCGCGAAACAGGCCACCGGCAAAGTGCCCTGCGAAGAGGGCGAGCAGCGCGAGGCCGACGGCGACATAGGCCACGCGCCGGTCCAGGCGCAGCGCGCGAAACTCCTCGCCGAAGCCGCCGGGATTGTCGAGGGTGGCGTGCATCCAGCGTGCCAGCCACAGGATTAGCATCGCGCCGACCACCGTTGCCGCGGGCAACGACAGCATCAGCACCGACATGCCCTGCATGGCTTCGTCGAGCTGCGCCAGCATCTCCGGCGCCAAATCCGGATTGGACTCCCGAATCGGTTGCGCCACGAAATGCTCGAGCCTGGCCCGCCACCAGACCACCGGGTCTGCGGTCAGCAAGTGAATTCCGGCGAGCGCTATCGCACCCATCGCCCCGGCTGCCGTGAGCGTCGTGCCCTGAGAATGTGTCCGGCGCAGTACCTCGGCCAGAAGCAGCACCGGCAGTCCCGTGAACAGGATGAAAATCACCACCGGTTGATAGGTGCTCAGCAAAAGACCCATGGCCAGCGTCGACACCGCGGTGGTCACCGCCAGCACCAAGGCACCGTCGGCAAACCCGTAACGCAGCGCCGTCAAGCCGACGATGCCGCCGGATACGAAGCTGAACGGGGGCAGCAGCATGGCGACGACCGCCACGCCGATGGCGTGGGTGCGACTGCGCACGATGAAACGCACCAGTGGTCCCACGGCTACTGAGCCCTGCGTCGATGAAAATCAACGATGGGAGTCGCTGTAGGGCAGCAGCGCCAGGTAGCGTGCGCGTTTGATCGCGGTCGACAGCTGACGCTGGTAGCGGGACTTGGTACCCGTGATACGGCTAGGGACAATCTTGCCGGTTTCAGTAATATACGCTTTGAGGGTGTTGAGATCCTTGTAGTCGATCTCCTTGACGCCCTCAACGGTAAACCGGCAGTAGCGCCGGCGTCGGAAAAAACGTGCCATGGTCAATACCTCTGCGGGTCGCCTGCTCGAGCGAGTGACGTCCCGATTGCTGCAATCTGGTGACGACGCGCGTCGTGTCAGCCGGCGGTTTCGGACGTTCCGGCGGAATCGGCCTCGACTTCCTCGCTAATTTCGGCAACTTCGACCACCGGTTCGTCTATTGGCGGGCGATCTTCGCTATCGGATTGGTCGCGACGTGCTGGACGCTCGTCGTCGCGATCGTCCTTGGATTTGGCGAGCGGCGACGGTTGGGTCTCGGCCTCACCACGGGCGATGATCAGATCGCGCAACACGGCGTCGTTGAATCGGAACGCACTTTTGATCTCATCGAGGGTTGCCTGGGCGCACTCGACGTTCATCAGCACGTAATGCGCCTTGTGCACCTTATTGATGGGATAGGCCAGCTGCCTTCGACCCCAGTCCTCAAGCCGATGGATGCGTCCGCTGGCGCCCTCGATGAGAGTGCGGTAGCGGTCGATCATGGCAGGCACCTGCTCACTCTGGTCCGGATGAACCAGAAATACGATCTCGTAATGTCGCATGAGTTCTCCTCTCGGATTCGCGGCCCGCTCGAATCGAGCGAGACCGACCAGCCTCCCGCGGTGATTCACGGTGAAGCAAGGAGGCGACGGGCGGACCCGGCGCAAGGGCCCGGATACTATGCGATGCCCGTAATCTTTGCAACACGCGCGCGGTGCGCTCAGCGGTCCGCGCCGGTGACCTCGCCGGACCGCTGACGGCGCGCTTCGAACAGGCACAGCGCCGCCGCCACCGATACATTGAGGCTCTCGACGCCGGTGCGCATGGGGATGTGGATTATCTGATCGCAGAGCTCGCCGGAAAGCCGCCTCAAGCCACGTCCCTCGCCGCCGAGAACCAGTCCCACGGAACCACGCAGATCCGCCTCGGTATAGGCAATGCCGGCACCGGCGCGCGCTCCGAAGAGAAAAACCCCCGCATCCCGCATTCGCCGCAGCGCCTGAGCAAGATTGGGCACGGTCACAAGCGGCATTCGCTCGCCCGCTCCGCTGGCGCTCTTGCGCACAGCCGGCGTGAGCCCCACCGCGCGCCGGGCCGGGATGATAACGGCGTCGGCACCGGCGGCGTCGGCGCTGCGCAGACAGGCACCGAGATTGTGAGGATCCTGTACACCATCGAGCACCAGCAACAACGTCGCATCGGCGCGCGCGGCTAGCAGCTCATCCAGATCGTTCGTCGTCGGCGCGCGAGTCGCCCGGTAGCGAGCCGCGATACCCTGGTGCCTTGCGCCTTCCAGCATTCGGTCCAGGGTCGCACGCGAGACGCTGTGCACACTCACGCCGTGGCGCGCCGCGAAGGCCTCGGCGCGCGCATGGACAACGTCCTTGCGCCCGTCCTGCAGCCACAGTTCCCGGATGCCGGCCGGGTCGCCTTCCAGCAACGCGGCGACGGCGTGTTTTCCGTACACGAGTTCCGTCGCCATCGTCTCAGGTCCGCTCGCGCGCTGCCGGACGAACCGACCCGGAGCGGCGCGGGTTCAACGCCGCCTCGCACGCCGGCCACGCCGCGAAGCGCGTCGAAGGCCGCCGCGCTTGGCGCCATCCACGAGCTCCAGATCGATCTTCCGCTCGTCGAGATCCACCCTTTGGACGCGCACTCGCACGCGGTCGGCTAGGCGAAAAATGGCGCGAGTGCGTTCGCCAATGAGGCGATGCCCTGCCGCTTCGTAGTGAAAATAGTCGCTACCGAGTGCACTCACGTGAACAAGTCCTTCCACGTGAATACCGTCGAGGGTAACGAACAAGCCAAAGGACGTAACGCCCATGATGGTCCCATCGAACTGCTCACCGATTCTATCGAGCATGAACTCGCACTTCAGCCAGTTGGCCGCGTCACGGGTGGCTTCATCGGCACGCCTCTCGGCCATCGATGTGTGCGCGCCCAGACTTACCATCGTATCGGCATCGTAGTGAAACGCCTCGCGGGGCTTAGCCTGCAACACATGCTTGATGGCGCGATGCAATAGCAGATCCGGGTAGCGACGAATCGGCGAGGTGAAGTGGGCATAGCTATCGAGTGCCAGACCGAAATGTCCAATATTGCGCGCACTGTACGCAGCCTGGGCGAGGGATCGCAGGAGCACCGTCTGAATCAGGTCGCTCTCGGGTCGATCGGCCGTGCGTTTGATAAGCGCTGCAAAATGACGTGCCTCCGGGCGCGCGCCGCCGGCGAGCTTCACGCCCACTTCGGAGAGGAACTCGCGCAAATCCGTTACCCGGTCCGGCGCCGGTCGATCGTGGACACGGAAAAGGGCGGGGATGCGATGACGCTCGACGAAGCGCGCCGCGGCTACGTTGGCGGCGATCATGCACTCTTCGATCAGCTTGTGCGCGTCGTTGCGAACAATTGCCTCGATGGATTCAATCTTCTTTCCCGCGCCGAACACGAACCGGGACTCGTGGCTTTCGAGATCGATGGCGCCACGTCGGTCACGCGCGAGTTTCAGAGCGCCGTACAGCGCGTAAAGTTCATCCAGATGCTCGATGACCCCGGCGAGAGCGCGCCGTGCGCCGTTATCGCGCTCGACTACCGCAGTTGCTACTTCGTCGTAAGTGAGACGTGCCCGAGATCGCATGACCGCCTCAAAAAAGCGGGATCGTTTGATCTCACCATCCCGGCCAATGTGCAGCTCGCATACCATGCAAAGGCGATCCTCGTCGGGACGAAGCGAGCACAAATCATTCGAGAGCTTCTCCGGCAGCATGGGTATAACGCGCTCGGGGAAGTACACGGACGTGCCGCGCAACCGGGCCTCGGAATCGAGCGATGTGCCGGGCTTCACATAGGCACCGACGTCGGCGATCGCAACCGTCAACTTCCATCCCGAGGACTTGCGGGCGCAGAAGACGGCATCGTCGAAATCGCGCGCGTCTGCGCCGTCGATGGTAACCAGCGCCAGATCGCGCAGATCGGTGCGACCGTCCCAGGACTTCGGTTCAACACTCGAGGGCAGGGATTGAGCTTCATCGAGAACGGCTGAAGGCCATTGAGAGGGCAGCTCGTGGGCGCGGATGGCAATATCAATCTCCATGCCCGGCGCCATGTGATCACCCATCACCTCGACGATGTGTCCGATGGGCTGACTCCGCTTGGAAGGCTGCTCGACGATCTCGACCACCACGACCTGCCCGTGACTCGCCCCGCCGGTCGCCGAGTCCGGAACCATGATGTCGTGATGCAGGCGCCGGTTGTCCGGCGTGACGAATCCTACGCCGCTGTCGCGGCGATAACGACCCACCACCTGATGGGTATTCCGTTCGAGCACCTCGACGAGCGCCCCTTGTCGTCGACCCTGTCGATCGATTTCGGTTACCCGTGCCACCGCGCGATCGCCGTGCATGAGCGCGCGCATCTCGCGGGGCGAGAGAAACAGGTCGTCTCCGTCCTCATCGGGGATCAGAAATCCGAAACCGTCCCGGTGGGCAACCACGCGACCGCGGACCAAATCCATCTTCCGCACCAGACCATAGTCACCGCGTCGGTTTCGAATGATCTGACCGTCGCGTTCCATGGCGCGCAGGCGTTTGGTCAAGGCGACGATATCGCCCGCAGACTCGACGCCGAGCGCTGCCGACAGTTCGCTCGCAGAAACGGGCCGACCTCGTGCCTCCAACGTCTGCAGGACGTACTCGCGACTCGCTATCGGATTGGCATATCGGCGCGCCTCGCGGGCGCGCTGCGGATCTTTTTGGGCTCTTCGATCAGACATCGTTGACAATAATACCTCTGCTCGGTACAGTCGCGCCCTTCCCGCCGACCGCCTGTGCGCCGCGCGTTTCGGTTGCCGACGGCGGTGCCGCCCGTGCCGAGGTGGCGAAATTGGTAGACGCGCTGCGTTCAGGGCGCAGTGGGGGTAACCCCGTGGAGGTTCAAGTCCTCTCCTCGGCACCACATTTCACGACTAATCTTCGCACTCCCGCACCGCTAGACTTGACGCCCCGCGCACCAGGGGTCACCCTTTGACTGCCCCATCGACGCGCACGAACGCTGCCATGCGCATCTTGATCTTTCAGCACATAGCCTGTGAGCACCCCGGAAGCTTTCGGGAGTTCATGCGCGACGACGGCATCATGACGCATACGGTCGAGCTCGATGAAGGCGAGCCGATTCCGGCGTTGGATGATTTCGATGCACTCCTGGTCATGGGCGGCCCGATGGACGTGTGGCAAACGGCGGACCATCCCTGGCTCGAGGATGAAATCGCCGCCATTGAGGATTGGGTGGCGCGAAGACGGCGACCGTTCATGGGATTCTGTCTCGGCCACCAGCTTCTCGCCGTGGCGCTCGGCGGTACCGTGGAGCGATCGGATGAGCCTGAAATCGGCGTCATGACCGTCGCGCTCAGCGACGACGGTGAGAAAAGTCCGTTCTTCAGCGGCATACCGCACGAAATTCCCTGCTTTCAATGGCACGGCGCAGAGGTGACCCGCGTGCCCGAAGACGCGCTGGTGCTGGCCTCATCGCCGGCCTGTCGCATCAACGCGATGTCCTGGGGGTCGCACGCATTCTCCATTCAGTTTCACGTCGAGATTACGGCGACCACGGTCGCCGAGTGGGGGGCCGTCCCCGAGTACGCAGACGCCCTGGAGCGGGCATTCGGCAACGGCGCGCTCGGCCGGCTGGAGAAAGACGCGCGCCATCGGATGGCGAGCCTCAACGCCGTGTCGAGACAGCTTTACACGAATTTCATGACGATCGTGCGCGCTTGAGTCGCTCAACCCGGTTACGCCTATTAACGCTGCCCGCCGCTATCGAGCAACCATACAATCGCCTTCTCCTCGTCGTCGAAGAGCTTTGTCGCGAAGCCCTGGTTGCGTACCGTCGTCTCCCAGAACCGATTCTCCCGCACGTGCTCGCGATGGTCGAGAAGTGCCGATCGGACGCACAGGAAGCGCCGGTCGTAAGACGCGGCGGCGGTGAAGCAGTCTGTGGTGCCCAGACGAGGACCCGACACGCGCCGGCAGTCATGGAGAATTCGCCGGCAATCATGCTTCTCAATCGCCTCGACAAGGGCAGCCGCTACCTCCATCTCACTCTTCAGATCTTCCTCTCCTTCATATATCACACGGAGAAACCCGTCACCTTTCTGAATCGATACAGTTACAGGCACAATGGTACTCTCCGCTTCGTCGGTGACCGAGTTGAGACATTCATCCGCTCAGTCGCTGATTCGGCCACGGACCGCAGTCTACTCCGTGTGAAGAATTGCGCAATGCACCTCCTTGACCGATTTCAATCACCCCCCCACACTCGGATCTGGGCGTCAACATCGGAGTCCCCTAAATGGTCTCTAACGTGAAATTCGATACTAAAGATCTCTGGCGTAAGGACAGAGACCACTATATTCATCCCTGGACCGACTTTTCGACCTTTAAGCAAGAGGGCAGCGTCGTGATGGCCGATTCCGACGGTGCCTATGTCATGGATTCCGACGGCAACCGGTTTCTGGATGGCATTGGTGGGCTGTGGTGCGTAAACATCGGTTACGGAAGCGGAGAGATGGCCGACGCAATAGCCGAGCAAGTTCGGCGTCTTCCCTACTACTCGACGTTCACCCACATCACGACACCGCCCGCAGCCGAGCTGGCGGCAAAGCTTGCCGAGCTCGCCCCGGCTACACTCAATCACGTTTTCTACGGAACCGGTGGTTCCATATCCAATGATACCGCCGTAAGAATTATTCATTTCTATTTCAACCGACTGGGAAAACCGAAGAAGAAAAAAATAATATCCCGTGTCGACGGCTACCACGGAAGCACCTATCTGGCCATGTCGATGACCGGTGTAGCTTTCGACCATCAGGGATTCGATCTGGACAAAGACCTAGTTCACCACATACCAGCACCCAACTGCTATCGACGACCGAACGGAATGTCACTGGAAGAGTTTTGCGACAAGACGGTGTCCGATCTCGAGAACAAGATTTTGGAGCTCGGACCCGACAACGTGGCTTGCTTTATCGCAGAGCCGATCATGGGGGCGGGCGGCGTCATCGTTCCACCACCCGGATACCATCGCCGAACCATGGAGGTGTGCAAAAACTACGATGTTCTCTACATTTCCGATGAGGTGGTGACGGCATTCGGTCGCCTCGGGCACATGTTCGCCTCGGAGGATGAATTCGATCTCGTGCCTGATTTCATAACCGCCGCCAAAGGCATCAGCTCGGGCTACCTGCCGTTGTCTGCAAGCATGATTTCCGATGAGGTATACGACGTCATCAGCGTTCCGCAGGCAAAAGGCGCTTTATTCACCCATGGATTCACCTACTCGGGCCATCCCGTGAGCTGCGCCGCCGGGCTCAAGAACATCGAGATCATGGAGCGCGACGATATATGCGGTCACGTGCGCGAAGTCGGGCCCTATCTCGAGAAGCAGCTCGCGACCCTGCGCGACCTGCCGATCGTGGGCGATGTGCGTGGCAGTAAATTCATGATGTGCATCGAAAACGTGGCAAACAAAAAAACAAAAGCCTTGTTGCCCGACGATGCCCGCATCGGTAACCGCATCGCCGCGCACGCTCAGGCGCGGGGGTTGCTCGTTCGCCCCATTGCTCATCTCAACGTGCTGTCACCGCCTTTGATTCTCACCCGCGAGCAGATTGACTTCATGGTCGAGACGTTGCGCGAGAGTATCGTTGCCAGCATGAACGACTTGACCCGCGAGGGACTCTGGAAGGGATGACGCTTCCATGACCAAGAAGCGAACCGGTGAAGCCTGGATGCCCGCGCCGCAGTACGCACGCACGCTCGAAGGCCTCACCGTGAACCTCCTGGTTCGAGACATCGCGAGCGCCTTGCCGTTTCACCGGGAGGTTCTCGGAGCGAAGCTGGTCTACTCGGATCCGGACATTGCGGTGTTTCGTCATGAAAACGCCGAGTGGATGCTGCATGCCGACCACACCTACGACGCCCACCCGATGCACGCTGCCCTCATAAGGGCGACAATCCGGGGCATTGGTGCGGAGCTGCGTCTGCACGGGCGCGACCCTGACGAGGCTGAGCGCAACGCTCGCCGTCTCGGATTCGAAGTCGTCGAGGCTTGCGCCGACAAGGCCCACGGCCTGAGGGAAGTCTATCTGCGCGATGCGGACGGCTACGTGTGGGTGCCGGATGTGCCGGTAATGGATTGACGTAGCTAGGGTCCGGGGTTGGTGCCCGGGCTCAACGCGGGGCATCACCCTTGCGGTACTCGGCGCTCACCTCATCGAGCTGTGCCTTCACCTCGTCGGAGATATTCACGCCGACGGCGGCGATCGAGTCATCCAGTTGCTGAGGGCGGCTCGCACCGATAATCGGCGCGGTCACGACGGGATTGGCGAGCACCCAGGCAATGGCCATCTGCACCATGCCGAAGCCTTGAGCGGCGGCAATCTCGCGCAGAGCTTCGACAGTCGCGAACTCGCGATCGTGCCAGTAGCGACTCTGGTAGTTACCCGCAGCGGTGCCGAGTGTGAAGCGTGTGCCGCCAGACGGCGGCGCGTCTTGCTTGTGTTTTCCGGTCAGCAGGCCCCCGGCCAGTGGATTGTATGGAATCACGGCCAGGCCCTCCTCCGCGCACATGGGAAGGAGATCCCGTTCCATCTCGCGGAACAGCAGGCTGTAGCGCGGCTGCACGCTCACGAACCGGGCGATTCCCAACAACTCACTGCGCCCGATTGCGCGGGCGATTTTCCAGGCCGCATGATTCGAAACACCGATGTACCGCACCTTGCCGCAACGCACAAGATCGTCCATGGCGCGTAGGCTCTCGTCCATCGGCGTGTCAGGATCCGGATGGTGAAGTTGTAGCAGATCGACGTAGTCCGTCTGCAAGCGTTCGAGCGAAGCATCCATGGCTTCGAGAATGTGCTTGCGCGAAAGTCCCGTGTTCCAGGGATTCGGTCCCATGCGCCCGTGGCACTTGGTCGCTACGATGTAATCGTCTCGCTTACCACGCAGCCACTTGCCAATGATTGCTTCACTGCGACCGGCGGTTTCCACAGTTCCACCGAGGGGATACGCGTCAGCAGTATCGATGAAGTTAATACCGCCTTCGGCGGCACGATTGAGAATGTCAAACGAAGTCTGTTCGTCACATTGAAGGCCGAAGGTCATAGTACCCAGACAGAGTCGTGATACTTTCAGCCCGGTGTTTCCAAATCGTACCGATTCCATTTCAATCCCCGAAGTGTGTGATATCGCCGCAGCAGCGACGTCGCTCAATCGAATGGATGGCGTTTGATAATCGTTTCGCCACGGTCCGGCCCGGTGGAAATGATATGCACGGGCGCACCGACGTGCGTTTCCAGACTCTCGAGATAATGCCTCGCCGCATCTGGCAGCGCATCAGCGGATTTCAGGCCTGCGGTACCGGTCATCCAGCCGGGCATCTCCTCGTAGACCGGCTCGCAGTGAGCGAGCGCCTCCGAATCCACCGGCGGCGCGTGCATCTCCGCACCGTCCA
>JBFICP010000038.1:0-18092 GCA_041581935.1 Gammaproteobacteria bacterium
GGCCGACAGCACCGGCGGTGAAGACTACGGCTGGAACATCATGGAGGGCAGCGCGTGCCGGGCGGGTCAGGCCTGTGACCCGACGGGGCTCGAGCTGCCCGTGGCCGAGTACGGCTTCGACGAGGGTTGCGCCATCACCGGTGGCGTCGTCTACCGGGGTGCGGCCCATGCGGATCTGTATGGTGCCTATTTGTTCGGCGATCTCTGCAGCGGACGCATCTGGGGCCTGCGCCTGGACGACGGCGTCTGGCAGCAGGTCCAGATTACTCAGGCGCCGGTGGAAGTCTCGGCATTCGGCAACGATGAGAACGGCGAGGCGTATCTCGTCGACCGGACCGGTGGACAAGTGTATCGACTGGAAGTCAGCGACCTGTCGATCGACACGTTGCGCCCCGCCACTGCCTACCTGGGCGTAGCCTATGACGAGACGCTCTCGGCGAGCGGCGGCTCACCGCCCTATCAGTGGAGCATCGTGGACGGTGCGCTGCCGTCGGGCCTTGCCCTGAACGCAGTCGAAGGCAGGATTACCGGGATCCCCGACGCACTCGAGTCCACGACTTTCACGGTGCAGGTCCAGGACGACGGGTTCGCCATGGTGACGCGCATCCTGCGCCTGAGCGTCACGCCGCCACCGCTTGTCATCGGGACCACCGCGTTGCCGGATGCCACGATCGGCAGCGCCTTCGCGGCGAACCTGGAGGCGAGCGGCGGAACCCCGCCCTATGGGTGGAGCATCAGCGGCGGTGCGCTTCCCCCCGGCATCGCCCTCGGCGCTGACGGCGCGCTCTCGGGTGCGCCGACCGATGAGGGTGTTTTCAACTTCATCGCGAAAGTGACCGACGCAGCGGGGGAGGAAATAACCCAGGCGCTGAAAATCGCAGTGTTCGGCCCGACCCTGTCGCTGCAGCTCAACGTCACCGAGACCGGGGAGTTCGGTCATGGATACGGTACCGACCAGCACCTCATCGGGCTTCAGGCCACGTTCACCGGCACGACCCAGGATCTCAGCTTTCACGTCACCGGCTACGACATCGACTTCGTCGACGAGCTGGCGGTGTATCTGAACGGCACCCTGCTGGGCCATCTCTCGGTCGGTCCCAACAACGGACTCAACGCGCGGGACGCTTTCACGCTCCCGGCGGGCGATCAGGTGCCGGGTGAGAACCGTCTGCAGCTCAGGAACAAGACCGTGGGCTGGATCTGGGGCGTGACCGACCTGCTGCTCTCCGATCAGCCGGCGCCGCTCACCATCACCACGACGTCGCTCCCCGACGCGACCTTCGGCGAGGCCTACTCGGTGAGCCTGGAAGCGGCAGGCGGGCGTACCCCGCGAATCTGGTCGCTGGCCGCGGGCGCTCTGCCCACGGGCCTCGCGCTGGCCTCCGACGGCACCCTGAGCGGCACGCCCGGCGAGCAGGGCGTGTTCGACTTCACCGCGCGGGTCACCGACGACGCCGGCAACGGCATCAGCGTCGATCAGGCCCTCACGCTGGTCTCGGTCGGCGCCAGCGGCACCGTCGAGGTGGCGCTCGAGTTGAATTCCCCCGACGGCGGCGAGTACGGGCACAACTACGGCTCGAACCAGCACAACACCGAGCTGTACGCCTTCTTCACCGGAACCGGCACCGATCTGTCCCTGCAGGTGACCGGCTACGACATCGACTTCGTCGATGAGCTGGCGGTGTACCTGAACGGCAGCCTGCTGGGCCATCTCTCGGTCGGTCCCAACAACCAGCTCAATACCGGCGACACCTTCGCCATTCCGGCCGGCGCGCAGCTCTCCGGGGCAAACCAGCTTCACTTCAAGGTGAAGACGGCGGGCTGGACCTGGGGTGTGACCGGCCTGCTGCTCTCCGATCAGCCGGCACCGCTCGCCATCACCACGACGGCGCTTCCCGACGCGACCTTCGCCGAGGCCTACTCGGTGAGCCTGGAGGCGACGGGCGGGCGCACGCCCCACACCTGGTCGCTCGCCGCGGGTGCACTGCCCACGGGCCTCGCGCTCGCTGCCGACGGCACCCTGAGCGGCACGCCCGGCGAGCAGGGCGTGTTCGACTTCACCGCGCGGGTCACCGACGATGCCGGCGCGAGCGTCGATCAGGCCCTCACGTTGAGCTCCGTCGGCGCCAGCGGCACCGTCGAGCTGGTGCTCGAGTTGAATTCCCCCGACGATGGCGAGTACGGACACAACTACGGCTCGAACCAGCACGACACCGAGCTCTACGCCACCTTCACCGGTACCGGCACCGATCTGTCCCTGCAGGTGACCGGCTACGACATCGACTACGTCGATGAGCTGGCGGTGTACCTGAACGGCAGCCTGCTGGGCCATCTCTCGGTCGGACCCAACAACCAGATCAACGCGGGCGACACCTTCGCCATCCCGGCCGGCGCGCAACTCTCCGGGGCGAACCAGCTTCACTTCAAGGTGAAAACCGCGGGCTGGACCTGGGGTGTGACCGGCCTGCTGCTCTCCGATCAGCCGGCACCGCTCGCCATCACCACGACGGCGCTTCCCGACGCGACCTTCGCCGAGGGCTATTCGGTGAGCCTGGAGGCGACGGGCGGGCGCACGCCCCACACCTGGTCGCTGGTCACGGGTGCACTGCCCTCGGGGCTTGCGCTCGCTGCCGACGGCACCCTGAGCGGCACACCCAGCGAGCAGGGTGTGTTCGACTTCACCGCGCGGGTCACCGACGACGCCGGCGCGAGCGTCGACCAGGCCCTCACGTTGAGCTCCGTCGGCGCCAGCGGCACCGTCGAGCTGGTGCTCGAGCCGGGGGTCACAGACACCGGCGAGTACGGCCACAAGTTCGGCTCCAGCCAGCACAAAACCGAGCTTTACGCCTCCTTCGCCGGCACCGGCACGGATCTGTCCCTGCAGGTAACCGGCTACGACATCGACTACGTCGACGAGCTGGCGGTGTACCTGAACGGCAGCCTCCTGGGCCATCTCTCGGTCGGACCCAACAACGGTTTCAACTCGGGCGACACCTTCGCCATCCCGGCCGGCGCGCAGCTCTCGGGGGCGAACCAGCTTCACTTCAAAGTGAAGCGATCGGGATGGATCTGGGGCGTGACCGACCTGCTGCTCGCCCCCTAGCCTGGCGGAAAAGCCGGCGTGCGTGTAAGCCGGCGGTACGCCTTCGGCAGGGCCGGCGATCGTGGCAACCCGCCCGTCACCCGCATGCGCCGACTCACGCAGCCGCGCGGCACCGTGGCGATGCCTGACGTTCGCGCACTTCACGATGCTTGAACACACGCTCGCACCGTCGGGTAACCGGTGGTGCGAAACGCGTGCGCCGGCGCGCATCCGGTCGAGCCGGGCCACGCAACCTGCACTATCGATGCGCCGAGCGATGGCGCGGCGAAGTCGCAAACCAATCTCAGACAGGACTTACACGGTGTTTACACAACAGATGCACTAAGCGGTTGTTAAGGCGGAGAAAAGTGGGAAATCTCACGGCAACTCGGCGTTTAATTGAGTTTCAATCAAACGCCAGACCATCGCAGGGACCGTTTCCGGAAAGCGTCGGGCTCGACGCGATCGATGCGAGCGCAGTGAACCGACACGCACAACGAGTAATTTTGGACTGGAACAAGGACGGCAAGGATGGCCGAGCGTCGCAGCATCAATAGTCAGGCATTCACCTACAACCCGCGTCTCAAGAAGGTCAAGCAATTTATCGACGCGCATTTTTCCGAACCTGTCAGTCTCGAGACGGTTTCCGGAGTTGCAGGTCTGGAGAGAACATACTTCTCGAAATTTTTCCACGAAAAAACCGGAATTCGCTTTCGCGACTGGCTGAGCGCGGTTCGCGTCAGACGTGCCATGGACATCATGATTGCAAGGGACGCGCCTATTACCGAGATTGCTTACGAAGCCGGATTCCAAGATCTGAGAACATTCGAGCGCGCCGTAGAAAGGTGCACCGGGCTCAGCCCGAAAGTTGTCAAAAGACGATTGCGCGCATGCGCGGCATCCCGGATTTTGAATTCGTCGAACGACTTCCCAATTGCTGACGGATTTTTCACAACTTACGCCGAGAGATCGTGATTCTCCTTCGCTAGCATCTCGTTCGGACACGTCATCGAGGATCGGTGGCGAGCAAGGAGTCCGAGTCAATCTGAGAAAGGAGTATTACGATGAATCCCACATTACCCAGTGACATGGAAAGCATTGCGGCAGTACAGACGGAATCCGAGTCGAAGCTTCTCGAGCTTCCCAATGTCGTCGGCGTCGCTATCGGCACCAAATTCAAGGGTGACAACGATACCGGAGAGCCCTGCCTTACGGCGATGGTGGCCGCGAAGCTGGACCCGGCTTTTCTCTCCAAAGACGAGCTGGTACCGAAGAAAGTCAAGGACGTTCCCACCGACGTCGTCGAAACCGGGTACATTTTTGCAGGCGATATTGCGCCAGAAGGTGATCCGGTGTTCACACGGGAAGATTCGGTCGAAGGCGACGAGTACGCCGCGCCTTTGCGTATGGACGCGTCGGATGCTCTTGCCGCCACATCGGTTACGCTGAAAAAGCGCACACGTCCGGCGATGGGTGGCTACAGCGTTGGTCACTACAGAATATCCGCGGGCACCATTGCTACCTGCTGCTACGATTTGTCACCGTTTCCGAGCACCCCGAGCCGATACTACATTCTGAGCAACAACCATGTGCTCGCGAACTCCAACAACGCCAGCATCGGCGACCCGATACTCCAGCCTGGGCGCTTCGACGGCGGCACGCTTCCTAACGATCTGATAGCGCGCCTGACTCGCTACGTGCCCATCAAGTTCCACACCGCGACCACCAAGCCGTTGAACTACGTCGATGCGGCAATCGCCGAGGGGAACTTTCACGATTTGAATCGGGAAGTCTATTGGGGCGGCTACGTGAAGAGTCTGTACACCGCGCCGAAGGTGAACGATCTGGTGCAGAAAACGGGTCGTACCACCGGCTTCACGACCGGCATGGTCACCAACATCAACGGTACGGTGGATGTCAACTACGGCGCAGGCAGAATCGCGCGGTTCCGCAATCAGATCATCACTACCCGCATGGGCGCCCCCGGCGACTCGGGCAGCTTGGTCATGAATCGGGACGAGGCCGCGGTCGGCTTGCTATTCGCGGGCTCATCGACAAGAACCATCGTCAACAACATTCTCATGGTTCAGCTGCTGCTGAAGGTGCGACTGCACGAGAAGTAGCCGCATCGGGTCAGCTTCATAAGCTGATATCCTGCGGGTGGCCGGTCGACGGCCGGTCACCCGATTTTCACGAACTTCAAGCAAAACCAAACCATGGATATTTCCCGCACGATTCTCAAAGCCGAGGCCTGGCTGGACGAATTCGAGGGCGTAACCGGGGTTGCCCAGGGAGAACGCAACGGAAAGCCGGTGGTGGAGGTCTTCGTAAGGGATCGCGAGACCGCAGAGATGCTGCCGGCGGAGCTCGATGGCCACCCGGTCGTCACGACCGTCACGGACGAGTTTACCCGCTACTGAATTCCGGTATCGGCTCGCGAGGGCTTTCTCCAGGCAGGCCGCTCGTCGAAGGTCGCGCTGCAGGATGTAATCACGAATTCCCGTTCCATCGATTCGCATCGTCTTCGAAGGTGCTGCGCTGAGGACTCACGATGCAAAACCGGTGTCCACTGGGCGCCTCCATCACCCACCAGCGTGGCAATCGCTTGACTTTCCTGGCCCCGAGCCGCTCCAGGCGGTGCGCCTCGGCCTCGATATCGTCGGTTTCGATGTCGATATGCACGCGGCTCGGATGGTTGACTTTCTGCAGCAGCATCATGACTTCGCCTTCGCGTGTGGTGAGCTTGACGTAGTTCTGATCCTCGGGGTCGTCGGAGTGCTCGGCGGGACATCCAAGCGCCTGAGTCCAGAATGCTTCCGCTTCAGCGAGATCGTCGGTCTCGCAGTCGATCACGATAGTTCCGAGTCGGCTTTTGTGCATGCGTTGCTACTCCCTCGTCAGCTTCCTGCAGGATCGGGCTAGCGCGCGAACCAGGCCTGATTCGCGAGCACGCTCGCCCGTGCAACTGCATCGAGCATCAAATTGCCCGGCCGAAGTTTTCCTGGAATCGTGATTCGAAGTCCGCCCACTCGAATCGGTGATTCTGCGTTCCGTGACACTCGATTTTTATTGCCCCCATCAGCGACGCGATGCGCCCGGTCGTTTCCCAGTCCAGATCGTTCATTATTCCAAACAGCAGCCCGGCCCTGTACGCGTCACCGCATCCGGTGGGATCGACGGTCTCGGCAGGTCGGGCGGCGGGGATCTCAATGACTTTACCGTCGGTGTGAATTTCGGAGCCTTTGGCACCGCGGGTGATAATGAGCGCGCGCAGCATCTCCTGGACCTCGTTCTCGGAAAGCCCGGTTCGATCCCGAATGAGCTCCCACTCGTAGTCATTCACGGCAAGCCACGTTGCCTGATCGATGAAGCGCCGTAAGTCCCTGCCATCGAACATCGGCAGCCCCTGGCTCGGATCGAAGATGAAAGGAATTTCGGCCTCGGCGAACTGCGTCGCGTGCTGGATCATGCCTTCCCTGCCATCCGGCGATACGACTCCGACAGTTACACCCTCCGCATCGGCGACGTCGTTCAGGTGCGACATGTTCATGGCCCCGGGATGAAAGGCCGTAATCTGGTTGGCGTCGAGATCTGTCGTAATGAATGCCTGCGCGGTGAACTCGTTGTCGATCATCGAAACGTGACGCCTGTTGATATCGCACTCATCCATCCATGCGCCGTAACGCTTGAAGTCCTTGCCCACGGTGGCCATGGGTAACGGATTTCCCCCGAGGAGCTTGAGATTGTATGAGATGTTTCCGGCACAGCCGCCGAATTCCTTGCGCATATCAGGCACCAGGAACGAAACGCTCAAAACATGAACCTTGTCCGGCAGAATATGATTCTTGAAGCGATCGTGAAATACCATGATGTTGTCGTAGGCAACCGAACCGCAGATCAAAGCTGTCATGGAAATCGCTCCATAAATATTGGTTGAGTTGGCACGACCGCGGCTAAATCGCCGCCTCGTCTCCCGTTTCCCTGGAATCCTCGGGACGATCCCCGGGCTTCCTGCCACGGGCCAAAACTTTTGCGAGGAATCGCCCCGTATGCGACCGCGGATGCGCGGCGATTTCCTCGGGAGTTCCTGCCGCGACTACCGTTCCACCACCATCACCGCCTTCGAGACCGAGATCGACGATCCAGTCCGCGGTTTTTATAACGTCGAGATTGTGTTCGACGACGACAACTGCATTGCCGTGATCGCGCAGTCGATGCAGCACGCGCAGAAGCTGCTCGATATCGTGAAAATGCAGACCGGTCGTGGGCTCGTCGAGAATGTAAAGGGTCTTCCCGGTGTCGCGCTTGGAAAGCTCACGAGCGAGCTTGACCCGCTGCGCCTCGCCGCCTGACAGAGTCGTGGCACGCTGTCCCAGACGGATATAGGACAGCCCCACATCGATGAGCGTACGCAGCTTTCGTGACAACGCAGGGACCGCGCGGAAGAACTCATGCGCTTCTTCCACGGTCATCTCCAGAACCTCGTGAATATTTTTGCCTTTGTAGCGAATATCGAGAGTTTCACGATTGTATCGCTCACCCTTGCACAAATCGCAGGGTACGTAGATGTCCGGAAGAAAATGCATTTCGACCTTTATAACGCCGTCGCCGCTGCATGCTTCGCAGCGCCCACCGCGGACATTGAAACTGAATCGCCCGGGACCGTACCCTCGCGAGCGCGACTCCTGGGTGCCGGCAAAAAGCTCTCGAATCGGAGTGAACAGTCCAGTATAGGTGGCCGGGTTCGAACGTGGCGTTCGTCCGATGGGGCTCTGGTCGATGTCGACTACTTTGTCGAGATGTTGCAGACCCTCGACACCATCGTACGGCGCCGGATCGGTATTCGCGTCGTTCAACTCGCGTGCGGCAATTCGGTAGAGGGTGTCGTTCACGAGAGTCGATTTTCCGGAACCGGAAACACCGGTCACACACGTCATGAGTCCAAGCGGAATCTCGAAATCCAGGTGCTTTAGATTGTTGCCGTGAGCACCACGAAGCCGTATGACACGGTTTTCATCGAATGGCGTGCGCAAAGACGGGATACTTATCTGGCGCCGGCCGCTGATGTATTGACCCGTGAGAGACGCCGAGTCGGAGGCAACCCGTGCCGGCGTGCCCTGGGCCACAACGCGCCCGCCGTGCGCGCCGGCGCCCGGTCCCATGTCGACGACATGATCCGCCGCGTGAATCGCTTCTTCATCATGCTCGACGACGATGACCGTGTTTCCCATGTCTCGCAAGCTCTTCAGTGTATCGAGCAGCCGGCGGTTGTCCCGCTGATGCAATCCGATTGAAGGCTCATCGAGCACGTACATTACACCGACGAGTCCGGCACCGATCTGGCTCGCAAGTCGAATGCGCTGGGCTTCTCCCCCTGAAAGCGTTTCGGCGGGCCGGTCCAACGCCAGATAGTCGAGACCGACATCGATCAGAAACTGAAGCCGCTGGTTGATCTCTTTCAGAATCCTCGCGGCGATCTGACCGCGATAACCAGGCAATTGCAGACACGCGAGAAACTCTCTCGCCTGACCCACCGGCTTGGCGGTGATCGCTGGAAGAGAATGATCGTTTAGAAAGACGTTTCGCGCATATTTGTTCAATCGTGTGCCGCCGCAGGTGTCACAAGGCTTACTTGCCAGATATTTTGCGAGCTCTTCGCGCACCACGCTCGACTCGGTTTCCCGGTAGCGCCGCTCCATGTTAGGTATGACGCCTTCAAAAGGGTGCTCGCGCTCGTACGCGTTGCGCCCGTCACGAATATACGTGAAGCGAATGCGCTCACCGCCGCTGCCGTGAAGGATGACCTGCTGCACACGCTCCGGCAGATCTCTGAACGGTGTATCGAGGTCGAACGAATAATGATCGGCGAGAGCCTTGATGAGCTGAAAGTAGTAGGCATTGCGCCGATCCCATCCACGTATGGCACCGCCCGGAAGGCTGAGCTCTGCGTGATGCACGACGCGCGCGGGATCGAAAAATGACCTCACACCGAGGCCGTCACAGGATTCACAGGCGCCGGCCGGATTGTTGAACGAGAAAACGCGTGGCTCGAGCTCGGGAAGGCTGTAGCCGCACCGTGAGCAGGCAAAGCGCGCCGAGAATAGCAGCTCTTCGCCAAGCGGCTCTTCCATCCAGGCGATACGCGCGCGGCCGTCGCCGAGCGCAAGCGCGGTTTCGAACGATTCGGCTAGACGAAGTCCCTGGTCCTCGCGCACCTTGAAGCGGTCCACGACCGCTTCGATGGTGTGCTTCTTGCGTCGGTCGAGGTCGGCCACCTCATCGAGCTCCTGAACCGTGCCGTCGACACGGACCCGCACGTAGCCCTGGGCGCGAATACGCTCCAATACCTGGACGTGCTCACCCTTGCGATCCTCTACGACCGGTGCGAGCAGCATGAGCCGCGCGCCCTGGGGCAGTGCCAGCACATGATCCACCATCTGACTGACGGTCTGCGCTTCGAGAGTGATTCCGTGATTGGGGCAGCGCGGCTCGCCGGCGCGCGCGAACAACAGGCGCAGATAATCGTAAATCTCCGTAATCGTACCGACGGTCGAGCGTGGATTATGAGAGGTGGACTTCTGCTCGATGGAAATGGCCGGCGACAACCCTTCGATGTGATCCACATCGGGCTTTTCCATTATCGACAGGAATTGTCTTGCGTACGCCGACAGGGACTCGACGTAGCGCCGCTGGCCCTCCGCGTAGACCGTGTCGAAGGCCAACGATGATTTTCCCGACCCGGACAGACCGGTAATGACGATGAGCTTGTCGCGCGGCAGATCCAGATCGATGCTCTGAAGATTGTGAGTGCGCGCGCCGCGGATACGGATGTATTCCATGATTATCCGGGACCTGTCCTGAAGCCGTAGGAGAGCCCGCCCATTACCCACTCATTAACGATTGAGCCGTCAGTCGGATGCGAATGAAATGCCCCCGCCGAACGCGAATAACCGTTTGGAGGCGAATTACAAACTGTTTATATTACGCGGCTTGCCCATAGGGACGCAAAACAACCTGGCCCCGATGTGAACACGGTACCTTCCGCGCCCGGCGCCGCCATGACCTCCACCGAGCGGCGCGCCAGCATCGCGCTCGCGGGCATATTCACACTGCGCATGCTCGGCTTGTTCATGATTTTCCCGATATTCAGCCTGGATGCACACCTGTACTCGGGTAACACGGCCACGCTCACAGGGCTCGCCATCGGCGTTTACGGGCTCACCCAGGCGCTGTTTCAGATCCCCTTCGGCCGCCTCTCCGACCGCATCGGCCGCAAAAAGGTCATCGTCGGTGGATTGCTCATATTCGCCGTCGGTAGCGCCGTGGCCGCGAGCGCCGAAAGCATCTGGGAAGTAATCGCCGGACGGGCGCTGCAGGGACTCGGTGCCATTGCCGCGGCCGTGCTGGCGCTGACCGCGGATTTGACGCGCGAGGAGCAGCGCACCAAGGCCATGGCCATCATCGGCGTCAGCATCGGTATGGCGTTCGCACTCGCGATGGTCGCAGGCCCCGCCATCAAGCCGCTGCTGGGTCTGGCGGGACTGTTCTGGATGACCGGTGCGATGGCTTTGCTGGGTGTAGCGGTACTGCTTTACTTCGTTCCGACGCCGGCCCGGGTTCGATTTCATCGCGATGCCGAGGCGGTCCCTGCGCAGTTCAAGAATATTCTGCGAAACGGCCAGCTGCTGCGACTCGACCTCGGCATTCTCATTTTGCATCTCATCATGACCGCGACCTTCGTGGTGCTGCCCTTGGTGCTGCGCGATTACGCAGGTTTCGCCAGCGACGATCACTGGATGATCTATCTGTTGGTTCTCGCTATCGCGCTCGCATTGATGCTGCCGTTCGTCATCTACGCCGATCGTTACAATCGCATCAAGCAGGTGTTCATGGTTTCCATCGCCATCCTGACGCTGTCACAGGCCGGCATGTACGGGTTTCACGAAATCTGGTGGCTGGTGGTCATGTGCATGATTCTGTACTTCACCGGATTCACCGTGCTCGAGGCGAGCCTGCCAGCCCTCGTGTCCCGTCTGGCGCCCTCGGAGCTCAAGGGCACGGCGCTCGGTGTCTATTCGACAGCCCAGTACCTGGGCGCTTTCCTGGGAGGGGCCCTCGGTGGCTGGCTGTATGGAAACTTCGGCATCACGTCGGTTTTTGCCGTCTGCGGTAGTCTCTGTGTGTGTTGGCTTTTGTTCTCTTCGGGTATGCGCAATCCGCTGCCGCTGAGTACGCATTTGCTCAATCTGGGTGAGGTGAACGAGCAGAAAGCCGAGGAACTCGCCGCGCAGCTGCTTGCCGTCACCGGCGTCGCGGAAGCCGTTGTTATCGCAGAGGACGGCGTCGCCTACCTCAAGGTGGATCGCAAGCGCCTCGACCGGGAGGCCCTGCGTGCATTTTCAGTAACCCGGGCGTAACATAATCGGCGGAAATCGCGGCTCTGCGCGCGCGATAATGAGCGCGCGGATGGCACACGAACCAACAGCCCGAGGCAAGCGGAATGCCTTCAATCCGCCGCGCGCGCTGCGGCAAAAAAAATTTTGAGACCAGGAGATCGAAGCACCATGGCTAGGGGCGTCAACAAAGTCATACTCGTGGGTAATCTGGGAGCGGATCCCGAGACGCGTTATACCGCTGGCGGCAGTGCCGTCACGAACGTGCGTCTGGCGACCACCGATTCCTGGCGTGACAAGCAGAGCGGCGAGCAGCAGGAGCGCACCGAATGGCATCGCGTCGTCTTCTGGGGACGACTCGCGGAAATCGCCGCCGAGTATCTGCGCAAAGGATCACAGATTTACGTCGAAGGCCGCATTCAGACCCGCAAGTGGCAGGGCCAGGACGGTCAGGACCGCTGGACCACGGAGATCGTCGGCAACGAGATGCAGATGCTCGGCAGCCGTGGCGGCGCGCCGTCTGCACCACCACCCGACCTCGACAGTGAGGCCTCGGGCGGCGCGGGCTCAGGCGGCGCGGGCTCAGGCGGCTCGCGTTCGAAGAAAGCCGAGACCGTAGAAGATTTCGACGACGACATTCCATTCTGAGGACCGCACTCCCCGGGACGTCCGTGCGCGGCCGGTAGCGGCTGCGCCAGCATAAACGCGTCCGCGCACGGCAGCCGATTTCAGACCCTTTTCGTTCGTCGAATCCGGTGGCGGGCGCACGCGACGAATCACGCCGAACCGGGATCGCCTATGCTTTGCTGACTCGCGGCCGATACTCGTGCTCGACGCCGAGTCCGACCGTCACGAACGGCGAGACCCATGAACGCTTTCCGGCAAACCGAGCAGGTGACGTTGAGCACGGTGGTGCCCTGCTTCAACGAGCAGGCGACACTCAGAGCGTGTATCGAGCGCCTGTTGGCGATCCGCGATGCGCGTCTGGCGCTCGAGATCATCATCGTCGACGACGGGTCCAGCGACGACAGCGTGGCTGTCGCCGAGGCGCTGGCGCGCGAGCATGCCGAGGTACGCCTGATCCGTCACGGCAAAAATCGGGGAAAGGGTGCGGCGCTGCGCACCGGGTTTGCCGAAGCGACCGGTGACTTCGTCGCCGTCCAGGATGCCGACCTCGAGTACGAGCCGCAGGATCTGAAGCGCCTGCTGGAGCCGCTGCGCGACGACGTCGCCGATGTCGTGTTCGGATCCCGATTCCTGTCCTACGGCGCCCATCGCGTGCTGTATTTCTGGCACAGCCTCGGAAATGCCTTTCTCACCCTGGTCTCGAACATATTCACGGACCTGAACCTCACCGATATGGAGACCTGCTACAAGGTGTTCCGACGTGAGGTCATCCAGTCGATCGATATCGAGGAGGATCGGTTTGGCGTCGAGCCGGAGATGGTCGCGAAGGTCGCCCACATGCGGTTGCGTATCTACGAGATGGGGATCTCCTATCGCGGCCGTACCTACGCAGAGGGCAAAAAAATCGGCGCCAGAGACGGGCTACGGGCGCTTTATGCGATCTTCAGATACAACGCGCACCGGGCGCCGCTGCCGGTGCAGTTTTTACTCTACCTCGGCATCGGCGGCATTGCCGCGACGGCCAATCTGGGCATTTTTCTTGCCCTGTATCACGCCGGGCAACCGGTGCATACGGCGGCTCCGGTTGCGTTCATCGCCGCCGCGATCCTCAACTACTTTCTCTGCATCCTGCTGCTGTTTCGCCACAACGCCCAGTGGACGACACCGAAGGAGGTGCTGATCTACGTCGCTCTGGTGCTGGCCGTCGCGATCCTCGACCTCGCCATCACCACCGGCCTGCTGGCCGCCGGGGCGAGCGCGGCCGCATCGAAAATCGTGGCCATCCTGTGCGGGCTCGCGCTGAACTTCGCCGGCCGCAAGTACTTCGTGTTCTACGAGCCGTCGAGCGGTCCGTGGGCACCGCAATCGCGCGAGTCGCTGGCGGCGACGAGACCGCACACCGCCCCGGGGGACGCGCCGTCATCGCCACAATCCCTCGACGGGGGACAAAAAAAAGCCGAGGCGGGGGACGCCTCGGCATAGAATTACCACCAAAGGAGGGTTTGGAGGAGAAACACCGTTCAAAACAACGATGTTGCAATGCAATATAAAGGCCATGGTGCGGTGCGTCAACCGCTGCCCGCCCAGAATTTACTTTTGGCGCGATAAGCTGCCCTTCGGCGTCGCGCTCCGGCCCGCTATTCCCCGCGCGCGATGGCCCGCCACACCTTTTCCGGACCGAGCGGCATGTCCAGGTGCCGCACACCGTATTCCTCGAGGGCGTGCATGACGGCCCCGACAACCGCCGGCAGCGCGCCGCAGCAGCCCGCCTCGCCGGCGCCCTTGGCGCCGAGAGGATTCTCCGCAGTGGGCGCGTCCTCGAAGAATTCGATACGGAAATCGGGCACATCGGTGGCGCGCGGCAGCGCGTAGTCCATGAACGAGCCCGACAGCAGCTGCCCGCTGCCGCCCTCGTAGACGACCTTCTCCAGCAACGCCTGTCCAATCCCCTGTGCGCTGCCGCCCATGACCTGCCCGGCGCAGGTCAGCGGATTAACGATGGTGCCGAAGTCGTCGACGATGCTGTACCCGACCAGCGCCACGGTGCCGGTCTCGGGATCCACCTCGACCTCGGCGATATGGCATCCATTGGGATAGGTGATGCCGCTGCGCTCGTAATCGAGCGCTTCATCGAGAGAATCGATGCCTTCGGGTCGCCGGTCGGCGTCGAACGACGCGCGGATGACCTCCTGCATGTCGACACAATGGTCGGTGCCGACGACGCGAAACCGACCCGACTCGAACTCGACGTCCACACGCGCTGCTTCCAGCAAATGGGCGGCAAACGTTCGTGCTTTGTCAACGACCGCGTCGCTCACCCGCACCACGGCCGATCCACCCATCTCCAATCCACGCGAGCCGCCGTGGCCACCGCCAATCGGCGTCTCGTCGGTGTCCGCCTGAACGAAATCGATGTTGTCGATGGGAACGCCGAGGCGTGCCGCAACGATTTGCGCCATGACCGTCTCGTGACCCATCCCCGTGGAATGACTTCCCACCGCCAGAGTGATTCGGCCATCTCGCGAGAATCGCAGTGCCGCATGCTCCTTCGGACCGCCACCGCTGCATTCGAGATAGATGCAGACGCCGATTCCCCGGCGCAGTCCCCGCGCCCGCGCGGCCGCGGCGCGGGCTTCGAAACCGCCCCAGTCCGCGAGCGCGAGCGTTCGATCCAGGATGGTCTCGAAATCGCCGCAATCGATTCGACTGCCGGCCCCGGTGGTATGTGGCAGCTCGTCCCGCCTGAGCAGATTGCGCCGGCGTAGCGCCACCCGATCCATGCCGAGCTCGGCGGCTGCCAGGTCGATGACCCGCTCGATGTGGTAGGTGGCTTCCGGACGCCCGGCACCCCGGTAGGGGTCGGTGGGCGCGGTGTTTGTGAAAGCGGCGCGGGCATGGAAGTGCAGCGCCGGGATCCGATACGGCCCACCCTGGGTGCGCGCGGTGCCCGCAGTGCAGGTAAAGGGGCCTACGGACAAAACATACGGTCCGACGCTGCCGACGGAATCGACGCGCAGAGCGAGAAAGTCGCCCTCACTGTTCAATGCGAGGGTGACGTGGCTTTGCTGATCGCGGCCGTGGGCATCGGAAAGGAAGCCCTCGCCACGATCGTTGATCCACTTGATTGGCCTCTCGACACGACGCGCCGCCCACAAGACCAACGCATGCTCGGGATATAGCGGGTTCTTCGCGCCGAACCCGCCGCCGACATCGTGGGCGAGCACGCGCAGCTGCTCCGCCGGTATGTGCAGGACCTGATCGGCGAGCTGATTGCGGTTGGCGTGCACGTTCTGGCTGGCGCACACCAGGCAATAGCGATCCTCGTCGGGCGCGTAGTGACCGATGGCTCCACGGGTCTCGATGGGCGCCGCCGTGACTCGTTGGTTGTCGACGTAGACGGACACCACGTGGTCTGCATCGGCAATTGCCTGCTCCACCGCCGCGGCGTCGCCGACCTCGAAGCGCACGCACAGATTGCCGGGGATGTCGTCCCAGACGAGCGGCGCACCGGGGGCCAGTGCTTGTTCGGCGCTCAACACCGCGGGCAGCGGCCGGTAGTCGACTTCGATGAGCTCTAAGGCGTCGCGGGCCGCAGCCGGCGTCTCGGCGATGACCGCGGCCACCGCATCACCGACGAAGCGTGCCCGCGTGGCGACCAGACCCTGGCGCTCGGGCACGGGAATCGGCGAATCGTCACTGTTTTTCGCCGCCGTGCGGGTCGGGATTCCGCCGAGGCCATCCGCAATCCAGTCGGCACCGGTCAGCACCGCCAATACCCCAGGGGTTTGCGCCGCGGCGATGGTATCGACGGAATCGATGCCCGCGTGGGCATGGGGCGATCGAAGAATGGCCATATGGGCCATCTCCGGCATGGACACATCGTCCACGAACCGGCCTTCTCCGGTGAGAAAACGTCGATCCTCCTTGCGTCTGATGGGCTGTCCGACCCCGTAGCGTTCCACGGCGACATCGTTCATGGGCGTAACCGTTGCTCGTATAGATTTCGATAATGCGGCTCGCACGACTCGGCCAGCGGCTCGAGTGCCGCGGGAAGCGTGTGCGCCTTGGAAACGTAGGGGGCGAATCCCCTCGATGCTCTTACCGCATCGTACCAGTAACCGGCCCAAATTCCGTCACTGCTTCGCGGGCCGGAAGGCCACGAAAGCATGCGCTCGGTGAATTCCACGTCGAGCGCACGGCAAAGCGTCGTCAGCACGGCGCGCGGGTTCTCGAGCACGTCCCTGGCATCGAGCACCACCGGTGCGACATCACCGATTCGACACGCATGCTCGAACAACGCCGCCTGTTGCAGGACACCGACATCGGCCAGGGTGACCTCGGGCCGCGTACGCGCGTAGGAGGCGATCACCTCGCGCGGATCCCGGATGAGAAAACAGTTGCAGAGTTCCGCGAGCCAGCTTCGGTCGACTTCATCGAGCATGTGATGCGTCATGAGCTTGAGAAAGAAGATTGGCTTGCCAGCGGGCACCGGTCCGGTGATGGCCGCCACCACGCGCTTCCAGTCCGTTTCGCCGGCAGCGATCACCTCGTCGGCGCCCGGATGTTCGATACCGGTACGCTGGAGATAGTATGCGTACAGCGGCTCGTCCCACACGGCGGTGTCGCCGCGATTCTCCCAGGCCCGCATCATGGCCGTGGAGATGTTGCGCGGCCCTGACCACATGCCGATGCGTTTGCCGGCACTCACGCCGCCGAGCACTCGGCATCGATGAAATCCCGGTAGTGCTGCTGGAGCTGTCTTGTCACCGGTCCGCGCGCGCCGGTCCCGATTCGCCGGCCGTCGACCTCGACGGCGGGAACCACACCTGCAAAGGTTCCGGTGACGAACGCTTCATCCGCGGAGTAGACGTCGAACAGACTGAAGTCCCGCTCACTTATCGGGATTTCGTGCCGGCGACAGAGTGTTATGACTTTCGCACGCGTGATTCCCGCAAGACAATAATTCCCCGACGAGGTCCATACTTCCTTCCCTCGAACGACAAAGAAGTGAGTGGAATTGCACGTCGCGACCATGCCGTGCGGATCGAGCATGAGCGCCTCGTCGGCACCCGCCTTGGTGGCTTGAATGCAGGCTAGGATGCAGTTGAGCTTGGAGTGGCTGTTGATTTTGGGATCCTGCACGTCTGGCGGCCCGCGCCGCACGTGCACCGTGGCAAGACGTACGCCGTGCTCGATTACCTCCAGGCTCGGCTTTTTGTGCTCGGGAATGATGACGATAGTGGCCGCACCCACGGTCATGCGTGGATCTTGATAGGGCGTCGACTTGATACCCCGGGTCACCATCAGGCGGATGTGCACGTGCTCGTGCATATCGTTCGCTTTTACCGTTTTGTAAAGAGCCTCGGTAAGTTGCTCGCGGTCGAGTCCGACGTCGAAATCAAGTGCCCGGGCACCGGCGTAGAGCCGCTCGAGATGCTCGTCGAGAAACAGTATGCGACCACGGTGCAGCCGCAATCCTTCCCACACGCCATCGCCCAGAACGAAACCGCTGTCGAACACCGAGATCGCCGCCTCGGCGCGCGGCACCAGCGCGCCGTTGACGTATATGAGAATCTCGGCGTTGCGCGGATCGTCGACGTAGGTGTGTGTGCCGGTGGAGGATTGCATGAGCCCGGATAGTCTCCCCGAAAGGTCGTTGTCGCGTCCAGCGGGTCGTCATCCCGGCGTGCCCACGATCCGGGAGGATTGCGCCGTCAGTTTTCCGATTTCCCTGCCCGCCGGCCGCTTACCGCCGGATCCGGGGAGGAAAGCCCGCCGAATCGCCGGCGCCGGGATCGGCACCGCAGCCAGCCCGGCGATTGCGTGTTTCCTCGCAGGTCCGCTGAGCCGCAGCCTGCTTGACTATACTGAGGATCGTGCGCACACACGAACTTCAAGGCGGCGCCCGCCGCCGCGCTTACGGATGGAGTCGATGCGCGACGAGCTGAGAGCACGCATCGCATACGTTGCGGCACGCCTGATCGCAGACA
>JBFICP010000039.1:0-17980 GCA_041581935.1 Gammaproteobacteria bacterium
GCACGAATCGTCGGTGCCGACATGATCGTCGGCGTCGATATAAACGAATCGAAGGCCGTGCTGGCAGAAAAGTTCGGCATGACGCATTTCGTCAATCCGAAGGAAGTCGCAGGGGACCTGGTTCCCTACCTGGTCGACCTCACGCGCGGCGGCGCCGACTATTCCTTCGAGTGCATCGGCAGCGTTGAGACAATGCGTCAGGCTCTCGAGTGTTGTCACAAGGGATGGGGTGAAAGTGTCATCATCGGTGTCGCCGGCGCCGGACAGGAAATCTCGACGCGACCCTTCCAGCTGGTAACCGGGCGGGTCTGGCGTGGCACGGCATTCGGTGGTGCAAAGGGCCGAACCGACGTGCCGCGCATCGTCGACTGGTACATGGAGGGCAAGATCAATATCGATGATCTCATCACCCATACGATGCCGCTCGAAGATATTAACCGCGCGTTCGATCTCATGCATGAAGGTGAGTCGATTCGCAGTGTCGTGGTTTACTGAATCTTGATAACGGGCTGCGATTCGCGCGCCCCGATCTGCGGTTCTTGATCGACGACATTACATTTCGCCAGATCATTGCTCCTATTCCATCCGAAGATTTTTTCGGGGCGATATGGGAGCAGCGTCCCGTGCACATTCCGGGCGCGGCCGACAAGTTTGCAGAGGTTTTTTCCTGGGAAGAATTCAATCGCCTTTTGAACATGTCGAAACTCTGGTCGGAGCGATCCATGAAGCTCGTCCTGGATGGCGAGAATGTGGATCCGGCCGAGTTTGGCCGCGTTGGGCAAACCCGTGAGGGCTATCAGGCCACCGTGCCGGACCCGGAACGGGTAATGTCACTGTTGCAACGCGGCGCCACCGTGACGCTCGATTTGATCGAATCGCTTTCGCCGTCCGTGGCCGGTGTCTCGGCCGCATTGCAGACGGCGACGGGCGGCGTCGCCGTTTGTAACGCTTACTGCTCGTGGCGCGCCCATCAGGGCTTTATGGCGCATTTCGATACCACCGACGTCATTGCCTTGCATATCGAGGGGAGCAAGCGCTGGCGGGTGTACGAGGGACGCTATGAAAGCTCGATCGACGTAGAGGGACACAACTACGGGAGCTTCTCACCCGAGCACCATGCGCGCGCCAAGGGAAGAGTCCTCGAGGAGTTCGATATGACTCCTGGCGATTTTCTCTATCTGCCGCGGGGACAGTATCACGAGGCACTGGCTTCAAGCGATGCCAGCCTGCACCTGAGTTTCGGCATCGGACAACCCACGGGCATCGACGTCATCACGCGGCTTCTGCGTTCTCTGCCCGACGAGGCGCTATTTCGTAAAAATCTTCCCCATTTCGATCGTCCTCAGGCGCACCGCAAGCATCTCAAAGCGATCGCCGATCGTTTCCACGAGATTCTCGGCGACAGCGGGCTTTCGGACCAGATTCGGAGCTGGCAACGGGAACGTGCGCTCACTGACAGACATGGTCGCTTCAAACTGCCGTCGCGTGAGCAAACCGCGCTTTATCGGGTGCGCGGGCTCGGGGTATCGACCGTATCGCGCGCCGGTTCACCGACGCTCTCATTCCCGGGCGGTGAGTTGCCCCTCGAACCCGACGAGGAAAGCCCCGCGTCATGGATCATCGCGCGCGACTATGTCGACGCGTCGGAGCTCGCCGAGCGGTTTGCCAGTCTCGGCCGCGAGCGCCTGCAAAGCCTGCTCGACCGCCTCGAATCCGTCAGTATCCTCGACAGAATTTAGCGATGTCTCGCCATCCCCGCCGCGGGCCTCGCTCGCCGGGGGCCTTGCTCATGCCGCTTTCAGTAGTCCGATGGTGCGCGTGCCGTTTTTCACCGCGTATCCGCGTTCGTCGTTATCAAAGAACAGAAAGACGTGCTTGCGCCTGCGGTACCAGGCCTGGGCTCGATCGACCCAGGTACGCAATCTCGGCGCCCGGTAATTTCCGGCGTATGCTGCGCTGGGGCCATGCAGCCGCACGTAGACGAGGTTCGCGCTATCTACCAGCGGCGTGGTGAAGCCACCGATGTCGAAAATACAAAACGCAGCCGATCGGCTCGCGAGCAGCGCGTAGACGTCGTCGTTATGCCAGCTCGGGTCGCGGAACTCGAACACCAGCTGCTGGTCGTTCGGCAGAGCGCCGATAAATCGCTCCAATCGATGAAGATTGCATCGCCAGCGAGGCGGGAGCTGAAACAGCACGGGTCCGAGGCGATCACCGAATGCTTGCAGTCGCTCAAACAGATCGCTGAGCTCCGTATCGCAATTCTTGAGCTTCTTGAAATGCGTGATTCGCCGCGGTGCCTTGATGCTGAAAATGAAGCTCGAAGGCACGCGTTCGCACCAGTTGGTTATCGTGTCGGCCGCCGGTAAACCGTAGAAGCTGCTATTGACCTCCACGCAGTCGAAATGCCGCGCATAGTGCTCAAGCCAGCTCTGGCGCTTGAGATCCGCGGGATAAAAAACCCCTCTCCAATGATTGTACTGCCAGCCGGAGGTGCCGATGTGAATCGCGGCGCGCATATTCGTCGTCTCTCAAAACAATCTCAGCTGAGCCTCGACCTTCGCGGGCGCGCGAAAGTGCGAAACATCCAATTCCGGACAACCGGGAAACCCCAGTCGACGGTGGGCGAGCTCGAAGCGACGTTCCAGCAGGTCGGCGAACGCACCTCGTCCGCGCATTCGTGTACCGAACCCGGATTCGTAGTCCCTGCCTCCGCGCGAATCCTGAATTCGACCGATCACGTGCTCGGCCCTGAGCGGGAAATGCAGACGAAGCCAGCTCTTGAAAAGCTCCGCCACCTCACGTGGAAGCCGAATGAGCGTGTACCAGGCATCGATGGCACCGGCATCGCGGGTGCGTTCGAGGATGCGTTCGAGCTCGCTATCGGTGAGAACGGGTATCACCGGCGCCACGGCCGCTTCGACGGGGATCCCCGCCGCCGCCAGCCGCGCCACGGTTTCAAGGCGGCGCGCGGGTGCGGTCGTGCGCGGTTCCATTTTTCGAGCAATTTCCGTGTCGAAGCTTGTAATGGAGACGGCAACCGTGCAAAGGCCGCGCTCGGCCATGGATGAGAGCACATCCATGTCGCGCTCGACGAGCGAAGATTTGGTGACGATGCGCACCGGATGGTTACAGTCGTCGAGGCACTCGAGAATGGCACGCGTGATACCGAGCTTGCGTTCCACCGGTTGATAGGCATCGGTGTTGGCCCCAAGCGTTATCGGTGCGCACGCATATCGGTCGTTGGCGAGCTCGCTTCGCAGGCAATCGACGGCGTCGGGCTTGTGGAATATGCGGGTTTCGAAGTCGAGGCCTGGCGAGAGCCCGAGCCACGCATGTGATGGGCGCGCATAGCAGTAAATGCATCCGTGCTCACAACCTCGGTAGGGATTGATGGCACGATCGAACGGTAGATCTGGACTTTTGTTGAAGCTGATGACGGTTCGGCTGTGATCCACACTGAGCGTGGTCTTTGGCCGTTCCTGCTCTTCGTCGAGAATGCCCCATCCGTCATCGAGAGACTCGCGCTCGAATGATTCGAAGCGACCGCTGCGGTTTGCGGTGGCGCCTCGGCCCTTTATGGGACGAATCGGGTTCATGCTCAGCCGGCTTGCATGGTTTCGATTCCGGAGTCGCGGCCGACCAGCAATACATCTGCGGGGCGCCGCGCGAACAATCCGTTACACACTACGCCGGCGATCTGGTTGAGATCCGACTCGATCTTCGCCGGCTCGAGGATGTCCAGGTCGTGGACATCGAGAATGACGTTGCCATTGTCCGTGGTGAATCCTTCCCTGAGTTCCGGGTTGCCTCCCATACGAACGATCTGACGCGCCACATAGCTGCGTGCCATCGGAATCACCTCGACAGGTAAGGGAAAGGCGCCCAGTCGATCCACGAGCTTGGAGTCGTCGACAACACAGACGAAACGGCGGGCGACGGCGGCGACAATTTTCTCCCGGGTGAGCGCCCCACCACCGCCCTTGGTGAGGTGCAGATGCTTGGTGCATTCATCGGCGCCGTCTACGTATACCGAAAGCTCGCTGACGCTGTTCAGATCGGTGACCGGAATACCTTGGGTCGCGAGCCGTCGTGCGCTCTCCTCGGAGCTCGCCACCGCACCTTCGAGCCTGTGCTTGATGCCGCCCAGCGCTTCGATGAAAAAGTTCGCCGTGCTTCCCGTTCCCACGCCGATGGTGGTGCCGATCTCGACATATTCGAGGGCAGCTCGCGCAACGGCCTGCTTCTTTTCGTCCTGTGTCATTGGCGGCTCCTTTACTGGCACGCGTCCGGCACGAGCTCGCTGGTTCGCCCGTGCGATAGCACGCTATTATATACAGCTTGGCCCGTGTTCCGGGCGAGTAATCGAAGCAGCCGAGCAATCGCAGTCATGCCCAGAGACTATGTCGAAAGAATTCTGAAGGCGCGCGTATACGACGTCGCCCGCGAGTCGTCTCTGGACGCCGCCCCCCGACTTTCGCGCCGGCTGCGCAACAAGGTGCTTCTCAAGCGTGAAGACCTGCAGCCGGTGTTCTCATTCAAAGTCCGGGGTGCTTACAACAAAATCTGCAATCTCAGTGCCGACGAGCGGGCGCGGGGTGTCATTGCCTCCTCGGCCGGGAACCATGCCCAGGGTGTTGCGCTTGCCGCCAAGCGGCTGAACGTGAAGGCTCTCATCGTCATGCCGAAGACGACGCCCAGAATCAAGGTCGACGCCGTCAGCGATCTGGGAGCCGAGATCGTGCTTCACGGCAGCTCCTACGACGACGCGCGATCACATGCCGATGAGCTGGCTGCCGAGACTGGAATGGTAATTGTGCCGCCGTTCGACGATCCGGACATCATCGCAGGGCAGGGCACGGTCGCACTCGAAATTCTGCGCCAGCACGGGCCCGACATACACGCCATTTTCGTCGCGGTCGGCGGCGGCGGTCTGATCGCCGGCATCTCGGCTTACGTGAAGTCCCTGTGGCCGCATATCCGTATCGTTGGTGTCGAGCCCGAAGATGCTCCATCGATGCATCATTCCCTGAAAGCCGGGAAACGGGTGGTGCTCGACCACGTGGGTATTTTCGCCGACGGCGTCGCGGTCAAACAGGTAGGCGTGGAGACATTCCGAATTGCACGCAAATGCGTGGACGAGGTGCTGCTGGTCAGCACCGATGAAATCTGCGCCGCGATCAAGGACATCTACGAGGATACGCGCTCCATCGCCGAGCCCGCGGGTGCCCTCAGCGTGGCCGGCCTCAAGCGCTATGTGGAGCGCGAGCGTATCGTGGATGCGACGCTGGTGGCCGTGGATGGCGGCGCCAACGTCAACTTTGATCGTCTGCGTCACATTGCCGAGCGCGCCGAGCTGGGTGAACGCAGGGAAGCCCTGCTGGCGGTGACCATTCCCGAACGGCCCGGCAGCCTGCGGGAGTTCTGCCATGCAATAGGGGCGCGCTCGATTACGGAATTCAATTACCGGTTTGCCGACAAAGGCGATGCTCACATATTTGTCGGCGTGGAGCTCAGAGACGTGGAAAGCGACAAGAAGGCGCTCATCGAAGGCCTCACGGGCCGCGGCTATCCCGTAGTCGATATGACTGACAACGAGATGGCGAAGATACACGTACGCTACATGGTCGGCGGTCGATCCGGCGGTGCCGGCGGCGAGCTGCTGTACCGTTTGAATTTCCCGGAGCGTCCTGGAGCGCTGCTTCGGTTTTTGACTCACATGGGCGAGCATTGGAACATCAGCCTGTTCCACTATCGCAATCACGGCGCGGATTATGGGCGTGTTCTGATCGGCGTGCAGGTGCCGGATGACGAGTCAGCGGCATTTCAGAGTTTTCTTGCCGAGATTGGCTACGATTACGCCGAAGAAACCGGAAACCCTGCCTACGAGTTGTTTTTGAGCTAGAAAGCCTGCGCTGTTGCACAAGGCGGCCCAATCGAGCGACGTTTCGCCTCTATTCCAATTCCAGTACGTAGCGCCAGTGATCTTCGCTGACCGGCATCACCGATAGCCGGTTTCCGCGTCGCAGAAGCACCATGTCCGAAAGTGCTTCGTGTTGCTTGAGCTCGCGCAGGCTGATGGTACGTTTCAGCTTGCGTACGAATTCGACGTCGACCAGGAACCAGCGGGGATCGTCGCGGTCACTTTTCGGATCGTAGTGCTTGTCCTGCGGATCGAAGGCCGTCGGATCCGGATAGGCATCGCTGGCGATTCTCACGATGCCGACGATACCCGGTTCCTCGCACGCGGAGTGGTAGAAGAATGCCTGGTCGCCCGGCTTCATTTCATCGCGCATGATGTTTCTGGCCTGGTAGTTGCGCACGCCGTCCCATGGTTCCGTTTTTGACGGCCGCGCGCTCAAGTCATCGATGCTGAATTCGCCGGGCTCGGACTTCATCAACCAGTAATTCGGCATGGCGGAATCTCCCTTCGGTACTCAAATTCGATTGAACTGATACAGGCGCAGTTCTGTTGCGACGCCGTGCAATCGCACGTCCCAGGGCTGCGAGGGCAGGGAGGGAATGCGCTGAAACTCGTATGCGATACCGATGAGCAGGGGCTTCGTCCAGACCACGCGGTTTTGCAGGTAGGAAAAAGTGTGGTCGTAGTATCCGCTGCCCATGCCGAGACGGTTTCCCGCGGCGTCGAAAGCAACCAATGGCACCAGAACCAGATCCAGGTCCCGGGCACGACATC
Source organism: Gammaproteobacteria bacterium (assembly GCA_041581935.1). GTDB lineage: Bacteria > Pseudomonadota > Gammaproteobacteria > HK1 > HK1 > JAABYT01. The sequence goes on from JBFICP010000039.1 coordinate 6,698, forward strand.
GGTTGCGCACGGCAACATCGGGCTCCGGAATTGCAAAGCGATTCGGCTCGAGCGGAGTCTCGCGGTCATAGGGAAGAAACCACAACTCCCTGCCGTGCAGCGCCGGCAGAAACATCTTTTTTCCGCTCTCTCGCAGGCGCTCGATGAGTGGCGCCGGATCCATTTCTCCGTCACTTGCCAGATAACAGGCGACCCTTCGCGCGCGCCGCGTGCGCAGCCAGGCACCTAAGTTTCTTGCAAGACATTGTGCCGCGCGGGCACGTTCGGTCTTCGATACCGCACGGCGCCGCCGGCGCATCTCGACACGCAGCCTCTGTCGGGACTTCACGGAATGCTCGAGGCGGGGGAATCCGTCAGCGCGGATTTGGCCGGGCGGGCGAGCGGTGACGCCCTCCGCATATGCCGCTGCGCGCCATGACCCTTGAACCAGGTTGGTTCATTAGGGAGCTTTTTGCGGCGTATCAGGCTTTCCGCTGCTAGGACGGACATGCACAACAACACCAGCGGTCGGCTCCCATGGGTGGACGATTAGGCTCAAGCGATTACCAGGCCGCTCGCGAACACCGCAGAGGGCATCGAGATTCAGTCTATCGCTTCCGCCTGTTCGCGTCGACTGATCGCGTCGCTGATTTTTCCGCGCAACCGCTTCAACGTGCCGTCGACGTCGGCCGACAATTGCGCCTGAGCCTTTTGAAGGAGCGTGTACTCGTGTATGACGTTGAGCGCAGTCATAACCGCCATGCGCTCGGTGCCGAGGACCTTTCCTCCGCCGCGCACTTCTTTCAACCTCTGGTTGAGAATTTTGGCGGACTCGAGGAGAGCCGATTTCTCCTCCGCGGGGCAGGAGACGGTGTATTGCTTATCGAGTATCTCAATGGTGACCGCTTCGGCCTTGTCGTTCATGTACCGATTTCCATTGCCTTGAGTCGTGCGATCATCGCTTCGACGCGTGACCGGGCGAGCTCGGATTTCTCGATGAGACTGGCACGTTCTGCAACCAGAGTCGACTGCTGATCGCGCAACGCACGGTTTTCGTCGCTGAGCTGCTCGCAGGTCTGGATGAGGTCCTCGACCTGGGCTTCCAATTCCTGAAGATCCATCCGGTCGAAGCTCAAGGAGTTGTGGTTTCGTTCCATTGGAGTCAACTGGTTGCGGCGAGCAGTTGGCTTAAATTCTAGCTCAAGTCTCACCAATATAGGGTGCGAAATCTGACCGGTCAACGATCCCGCTTCAGGCGCTTGGCGCCCTGTTCCTAGGACCAGACCGACGGTGTTAGCATACGCGTTGCCGGGCACATTCCACGGTTCGGTCGCTGGCGATGCCGGGGGGGATCGCCCGGAATGCTGTGAAAAAGCACCTGAGAGTGAGTGCAATGGCTACATCCTACACCCTTTGTTCGCGCGCACTTGCGCGTGCACGAGCAGAATTGGGCGCTGCCGAATGCCACGGATTGCTCTGCGGGCTGCTTTGCGGCGTCGACGAGCGGGCCCCGCAGCGCTGGCTCGAGGAAGTGCTCGGTCCCGAAGGGCGAGTTCGTAAAGCCAGGGATGAATGCCGCAGCGAGCTGCTGCGCATGCTCACCGAGACGGTACGCACGCTCTGTTCCGGGCAGTGTAATTTCGTTCCCCTGCTTCCCGGTGACGATACCGGGCTCGGCGTGCGCAGCGAGGCGCTGGCCGATTGGTGCAGCGGATTCCTGTACGGCATAGGCAGCGCCGGTGATGTCCAGGCGCGCCTTTCCAAGGATGCCCAGGAGGTGCTCTCGGATTTTTCCGAGGTCACGCGCCTGACGAGCGATGCGGAGGAGTCGGAGGCATCGGAGGCCGACTACAGCGAGATCGTGGAGTACATGCGGGTCGGTGTCATGCTCATCTTCGAAGAGCTGCGGGGTGGACCGCAGCCCGGCGACAGCGTCCATCGGCTGCACTGAATTCGGCCCCGGGGATCCCTCCAGCATTGGACAAGAAAGAGTTTGCCCGACGCCGGCGCTCGATCATGGACGAGATGGGGGAGGGGAGCATCGCTATCCTGCCGGCTGCGCCCGTGCGGATGCGCAACCGTGACGTCGAATACCCCTATCGCCAGGACAGTGACTTTTTTTACGTTACCGGATTCGATGAGCCCGATGCCGTGGCGGTGCTGGTGCCCAAGCGCAAGCGCGGCGAGTATATTTTGTTCTGTCGTGAGCGCGATCCGGACATGGAGCTGTGGAACGGTGCGCGCAGCGGTCTCGAGGGTGCTTGTGCCGACTATGGCGCCGACGATGCATTCCCGATAGGCGATATCGACGACATCCTCCCCGGGTTGCTCGAGAACCAGTCCCGTGTTTACTACGCGATGGGCTACTACTCCGAATTCGACCAGCGCATGATCGGATGGGTCAACCGCGTAAGGACGCGCTCCAAAGTCGGTGTGAGCTCGCCAGCGGAATTCGTCGCGCTCGATAACATGCTGCATGAAATGCGCCTGTTCAAGAGCAAGGCCGAGCTGCGAGCGATGGCGCGCGCGATGGAGATCAGCACCGATGCACACGTGCGCGCCATGAGCATATGCCGTCCCGGTATGACCGAATACGAGATCGAGGCGGAGCTCAACTACGAATTCCTGCGCGCAGGCAGCCGCCGTCCCGCCTACCCGTCCATCGTCGCGGGCGGCGCCAACGCCTGCGTGCTGCACTACATCGAAAACCGCGATACCTTGCGCGATGGTGATCTTCTGCTCATCGATGCGGGTGCCGAGTACGACTACTACGCGTCCGACATTACGCGGACCTTTCCCGTCAATGGGAAATTTTCCAAGCCTCAAAGGGCGATCTACGACATCGTGCTGGAAGCCCAGGAAGCCGCCATCGAGCAGGTGCAACCCGGAAACCACTGGAACGCGCCTCATGAGGCGGCTGTCGAGGTTTTGACCGAAGGGCTGGTGGCGCTCGGGCTCATAAAGGGTCGCGCCGCCACCATAATCAAGAAGGGGCGCTACCGGAAGTTTTACGTCCATCGAACCGGTCACTGGCTGGGAATGGATGTGCACGATGTCGGCGACTACAAAATTGGCGGCGAGTGGCGGATCCTCGAGCCCGGCATGGTCATGACCGTAGAGCCGGGGCTGTACGTGACGGCGGGTGACAAGCAGATTTCGCGCAAGTGGTGGAACATCGGGATACGCATCGAAGACGACGTGCTGGTGACCCGTAATGGAAACAAGGTGCTGACCTCAGCGGTGCCGAAAGCGGTTGCAGACATCGAGGCGACCGTCGGGAGCGGTTGAATCGTCATGAGCATCAGCGCCGACGACGGCGCTAACGTGCATTTTTCGTCGGCGAGCGTCGCCGTGGGAGGCCGGTGAAAAATGCAGGCTTGGGTTGCGGAAGTGTCCGAGGAGAATTGCCAGGTTGCCGTTGTCGGCGGTGGGCCGGTTGGAATGAGCCTGGCGCTCGCGCTGGGTCGAGCCGGAATCCGCGTCGCGCTCGTCGAAGCGAGCGAGGCATGCCGCCGGCCCACCGCCGGCTACGGTGCCCGTCCCATCGCGCTGTCCGAAGGCTCGCGACGTATCCTCGATGCGCTTCGTGTCTGGGACTCGATCGCGGCCAGCGTGACCCCGATAACACGGATTCATGTCTCCGACAGTGGCCATTTCGGGTTCGCGCGTCTGCGCGCGGAGGATTGCGGCGTCGATGCGCTTGGCTATGTCATCGCCGCGGCCGAGCTCGAGCAGGCGATCGAGTCGGCGCTTCAATCCGTTGAAGCGGTACGCGTGCTGCGCCCGGCTGTTGTCGACGACGTTGAGCGCGACCACGGCCCGGTTGCGCGCTTGAGCGTCATAGCCGCTCATGACGATAGCGGAGAGGCAGGGGCATCGCGCCTGCGGGCGCCGCTCATGGTGCTTTGTGACGGCGGTCGATCGACGTTGCGCGAGCGGCTGGGCGTACCGGTAAGCGAACGCGACTATGGCCAATGGGCCGTGACCGCGAGGGTCGAGGCGCGGTGCGCCCACGACGGCGTCGCCTATGAGCGTTTCACCAGTGACGGTCCGATGGCATTGCTGCCGATGCGCGCCGCGCAGTGCGGTCTCGTGTGGAGCGTCGGCGCCGCCGCCAGCGAGCAGCTGGTGTCGCTCGACGACGATGCGTTTCTCGCTGCGCTCACCGATCGATTCGGCACGCGTCTCGGAGGGTTTCGGTCCGCGGGTGCGCGCAGCGCCTTTCCATTGACTCTGATCACGGCGACGCGGGTGGTCGACCATCGGCTGGCGATCATCGGCAATGCCGCCCACCATCTCCACCCCGTGGCGGGGCAAGGTCTCAACCTCGGCCTGCGCGACGCGGCAGCGCTGGCGGAGATCGTCAGCCAGTGCGTCCGCGGCGGTGGCGATCCCGGCGATGCGGCCGTGCTGGCGCGCTACGCGAAGTGGCGTCGCGGCGATCAAAAGCTCACCACCGGTGTCACCGATGCGCTGGTACGGCTGTTCTCGAACGGTTTTGCGCCCGTCGTGGCGGCCCGCGACCTGGGGCTCCTGGCGTTCGATCTGTTGCCGCCGCTCAAACGCCGTTTCGGCAACCACGCGATGGGGCTCGCGGGGCGTCAGAGTCGGCTGACGCGCGGACTTTCACTGTGAGCTACGATGTGGCGATTGCCGGAGGCGGCATGGTCGGCGCGACGTTGGCGTGCGCGCTCGCCAAGGCGGGCCTGCGGGTGGCGGTCATCGAGGCGAGCGATCCGTCCCCCCCCACCGGTGACGCGTGGGAGCTGCGGGTCAGCGCCATTACACGTGCATCCGAGTCAATCCTGCGCGCCATCGACGTGTGGGATGCACTGCCGCTCGAGCGTGCCGGGGTGTTTCGAGAGATGCACGTCTGGGATTCGACCGGCAGCGGCAGCGTGCACTTTGACAGCGCGGAAATCGGCGCCGACGCGCTTGGACACATCGTGGAGAACGGTGCCATCCAGCGTGCGTTGGATGCGCGCATGGGTAGGCTCGACACCCTCGAGCTGTTTCGCCCCGAGGCGGTGGAGGATCTCGTGCTCGAGGCCGATCGGGTCACGTTGCGCCTCGCCGACACACGGCTGCACGCGAAGCTCGTGGTGGCTGCCGACGGCAGCCGCTCCCAAGTGCGGGCGCTCGCCGGTATCGAGTGCGATGCGGGCGATTACGGGCAACGTGCGGTGGTGGCGACGGTTCGCACCGAGCGCTGGCACCAGGAGACCGCCTGGCAGCGTTTTCTGCCCGACGGTCCGCTGGCCTTTCTGCCCTTGCCGGGACAATTCTGTTCCATCGTTTGGTCGACCCTGCCCGGGCACGCGCAATCGCTGCTCGAGCAATCCGATGAAGAATTCGCCGCCGCGCTCGAAGAGGCGTTCGAATCGCGTCTCGGACGACTCGAGACGGTGGGCGCGCGCGCGGCGTTTCCGCTGCACCATCTGCATGCCCGTCGCTACGTTGCCAATCGCATCGCCCTGGTGGGCGATGCGGCGCACACGGTGCATCCGCTGGCCGGTCAGGGCGCCAATCTCGGGCTGCAGGATGCGGCCGCACTCGCAGAGGTCCTCTACGCGAGCTGGTGGCGGGGCCGTGACCTCGGGCGCTATGCCAACCTTCGCCGTTACGAGCGTTGGCGAAAGGGTCGTAACCGGCTCATGCAACAAGGGTTGAGTGGCTTTCAGTGGCTTTTCGGCAGCCGCCTCGAGCCGATGCGCCTGGCGCGCAATCTAGGGCTCTCCGCGGTCGACCGATGGCCGTCGATGAAGCGCCTGTTCATGCGCTACGCGTCCGGGAGTGGCGGCGACCGGCCGAGAATGGCGCGCACCGCCCGATGGCCATGAGTTTTTCGCGCGATACCGCTATGAGCGCGCGCACCCGGCAAAGTAGAATGCGTGCCGGACAGGCGGGGGAAGATGCGCGCGAAACTCGGATTTGCCCGGCGCTCGTTGTCGATGACCCCTTCCCAGGCTCCGCCCACTCGCGACGCATGGGCGGGAACTCGATCTAATTCGCACGTGCATCACGCTTGCGCGTAGCCAGTGACAATGAGGACAGGCAAACAATGGCGGTAGTAGTCGAACCCGTATTCCAAAGCAATCTCCGGTCCCTCGAATTGATCAACCGCGGCAAGGTCCGTGACATATACGCGGTTGACGCTGAGCACATGTTGATCGTGGCCTCCGATCGATTGTCCGCTTTCGATGTCGTGCTTCCGGACCCCATTCCGGGCAAGGGTGCGGTGCTTACGGAGCTGTCGAATTTCTGGTTCGCGCGTACCGCGAAGCTGATCGCCAATCACCTGTCGACGCTGCGCCTCGAGGACGTGCTCACCGATGCCGCCGAGCGTGCCCGGGTAGCGGCCCAGGCGGTCGTGGTCAAACGGCTCGAGCCGCTGCCGGTGGAGGCCATCGTGCGCGGCTATCTGATCGGATCGGGATGGAAGGACTACCAGGCCACCGGGCACGTGAGCGGGGTACGCCTGCCCGAGGGCCTTCAGCAGGCCGAGCGGCTGCCGAGCACCATATTCACGCCGTCCACCAAGGCCGACGTGGGTGATCACGACGAGAACATCAGCTTCGACGACATGGCCGAGCGGGTCGGTGGCGCTATCGCCGCCCGTGTGCGCGACGTGAGCGTGGCGCTCTACGAGGAAGCCGTCACATATGCCGCCGCCCGCGGCATCATCATCGCCGATACCAAGTTCGAGTTCGGTCTGGACGCGGAGGGTGAGGTCGTGCTCATCGACGAGGTGCTGACACCGGACTCTTCGCGCTTCTGGCCCGCTGATCAATACCGGGCGGGGACCAGCCCTCCGAGCTTCGACAAGCAGTACGTGCGCGACTATCTCGAGTCCACCGGTTGGAACAAGAAACCGCCCGCACCGTCGCTACCGGCGGAGGTCATCGAACGAACGTCGAAGAAGTATCGCGAAGCGCGGGATCGGCTGATCGCCTGACACGGTCGTGCGAATCCATTCATGACCGTCGGTTGCGCCGAGCGCGGCGAAGCCAGACCTACTGGAGCCGCAGCCATTGATAGCGGTCGCCGGCTGTGACGTTCAGCTCGTGCATGCGCGCGCCCTTGAGAAGGGTGAGCGGTATGGTGTCGCCGGGTGCGCCGACAGCCCATAGCTTGCGGTAGAAATCGGCCATCGAAGCCACGGGCTGGCCGGCGACGCCGAGAATGATGTCGCCGCGTTGCATGCCGGCCGCGGCGGCGGGTCCCTCTGCCGCCAGTCGTTGCACCGTGAGCAGCCCCTCGATCTCGCTCAGGTAGATGCCGAGCCACGGGCGGGTCGCCAACGAACGGCCGGCCGTCAGCAGGTCCGCGAGCACGTCGTTGAGCCGGTCCACGGGGACGAACATGTTCCCGGGAAGTGTCTGCTGGCCGTCGTAGGCGTCGGCAACCACCAGCGAACCGATTCCGACCAGCTCACCGTCCGCGTTCACGAGCGCGGCACCTCCGAACATGGGGTAGGGCGGCGAGGTGAAGATGGCGTCTTCGAGGAGATACTCCCAGTAGCCGGCGAAGTCCCGGCGCGAGACGAGCACCGCAGCGCGCGCGGCCAGCGGGCCGCCGAAGCCCGACACCAGCAGCTGATCGCCCCGGACGAGGCCCTCGGAGGTGCCGAGGCGCATCGGGGTGACGCCGATGGGTTCGCTGGCGCGCAACAGCCCGAATCCGGACTCGTGGTCGTAGGCGAGGATCTCGGCTGCGACGACCCGGCCCTCGGTGACCACGATTTCCACGTGGCTCGCCTCCATTATCAGATAACCGATGGTGACGACGAGTCCGTTGGCATCGATCACCACGCCGGAGCCCGTGCGTCGCGTACCCAGAGCCTCGGCGGTGCGCGCATCGTCCGGCACCACCGCGCGAACGCCGACGACGGCCGCGAGCAGCCGGTCGGCGCTCGCTGCGGGCGGCGGGTGTTGCTCGCCAGTAGTCACCGCGGGTGAGAGCGCCAGAACGGTCAAAATCCACGTGTAATAAGCGCGGGTGGTCTTGCCTCGTGGGTTCGTCGAATCGCGCTCGGGCATGGTGGCGGGCAATTTTAGCGTTCCCTCGAGGTTAGAAATTCACCGCCGGCGGGGAGTTCCCGAGCGGCCGAAATCGGCTTGGCGGGCGGCCGAATTGGCTCCCTCGAGGGCTTTCGAAGACTACCTTGTTTGTTCCTAGACGGTCTCTGACCATTGTGGTAGAAACGTCGGGTCTGCCCAAGACACTATTCGATAAATCCGGCTTCGACAGGCGTCGACAATCGCCCGGTCGAGAGACCGGCCACAGGCAGAATTCGAACCGCAGAACGCTGAACGGCTCGTTTGCAGACACAGGGACGGGTCGCTTGACGGGCACGACATGCGCCCAGGGGGGAACTGTGCACACCATCATGCTGCTCAATCCGAAAGGCGGGTGCGGGAAAACCACCATCGCGACCAATCTTGCCGCCTACTATGCGGGACAGGGCTTCCTGACCGCGCTCTTCGATCATGATGCCCAGGGCTCGAGCACGCGCTGGCTCGAGGCGCGACCGCCTTCGCGCGCCGCCATTCATGGCGTCGCTGCTTATCAATATCCCATCGGCGTGACCCGCAGCTTTCAGCTTCGCGTGCCGCTCAATACCGAGCGCGTCATTGTCGACACACCCGCGGGGCTCGCCGATCCGTACCTGCCGAACCTGTTGCGAACCGCCGACACCATCATCGTCCCGGTGCTACCGTCACCCATCGACATCGACGCCGTGCTTTCTCTGGTGGAAGTGCTGCGGCGCTTCGAGCCGGTGTGCAAGCATGGGGTGCGAATCACCGCCGTGGTCAACCGCGTTCCCGCCTATCGCAGCGGGCTCAAACCCCTGGAGAAGGCGCTCGAGAGCGTCGGCCTCAACGTCGCGACGCGCTTGCGGGAAACCCGCCGCTATCCGCGCGCCAGCGCCCGCGGCGTCGGGGTGATCGAGCTCGGCGGTATCGGCCGGGAGCGCTGCGTCGATGAGTGGCGTCCGCTTTGGGCGTGGCTTGAAAACAACCAGGACCGCGACGCGTTCACACCGGAGCGACGGGCGCGACCTCGGCTGTTTGCGGAACGCGCCGTCGCCCCCGCATAGCGCGCCTCAAAGCAAATCCGTATTTCGGGCGTAGGTCGAGCTTCGTTGCGCGCGGCTCGACCTACCGGCTCCGCTCGCGATTCACGCGGCCTTTTCCATGTTTTCTTCGTAGCGTCCCAGGGATGCGGCGCTGTTGAGCTGCGCGCGGTGACGAAGCGCGGCCTGCGCCGCCTTACCGTTGGCGGCATCGCCGTTCCAGGTTTTCAACGCCGGTTCCTGAAGCGCCCGGGAGTAGGAGAAGCTGAGCTTCCACGGCAGCCGGCCGGCCATGGCATTCATCGCGTTGAGGTGGGCGGTCGCCTCCACGGGGGTCTGGCCGCCCGATAGAAACACGATCCCCGGCAGCGCCGCCGGCACCGAGTTCTCGAGACAGCGGATGGTGCGTTCGGCCACCTCCTCGACACCGGCGCGCTTGGTGCACTTGTTTCCCGATAGGACCATGCTCGCCTTGAGAATGGTTCCCTCGAGCACGACGCGTTGCTCGTAGAGCTCGGCGAACAATGCGCGCAGCGTGGCTTCGCTCACTTCGTAGCAGCGATCGATGTCGTGGTTTCCGTCCAGCAGTACCTCAGGCTCGACCATCGGCACGATGCCGGCTTCCTGACAAAGCGCCGCGTAGCGCGCGAGCGCATGACAGTTAGCGGTGATGCAGCCGCGGCTCGGCAGACCGTCGCCGATGGTGATGACGGCGCGCCACTTTGCGAACGGCGCCCCGAGCTCGCGGTACTCGGCCAGGCGATCCCGCAGGCCGTCGAGGCCCTCGGTGACTTTCTCGCCGGCGTGCCCCGCGAGGTCCTTGGCGCCGCCGTCGACCTTGATACCCGGCATGATACCCCGCGATGAGAGCACTTCTGCGAACGGAAGGCCGTCTGCGGTGGATTGGCGAATGGTTTCGTCAAAGAGAATCATGCCGCTGATGAACTCGTCGATGCCGTCGGCGGTGATCAGGAGCTCGCGATAGGCGCGGCGATTGTCTTCGGTGCACTCGGCGCCGATGGAGTCGAAGCGTTTCTTGATCGTCGGGCTGCTCTCGTCGATGGCGAGAATACCCTTGCCTTCGGCAACCATGGCACTGGCGATGGTTTCGATGGACTGTGAACTCATGACTGCGATCCTTGGTGATTTCTCGATGTTGATACTGTGCCGTGGACGCCGGCCCTTCAGGGCGCGTTGACGAGCGCGAGAGTCGTGTCCAGCATGCGGTTGGAAAAGCCCCATTCGTTATCGTACCAGGACACCACCTTGACCAGCTTTCCGTCGATGACCTTGGTCAGCGACGACTCGTATGTCGACGAGGCCGGATCGTGGTTGAAGTCTACCGACACGAGCGGTTTATCGTTGTAGTTCAGTATGCCTTTCAGCTCCTGCTCGGAGGCCGAGCGCATGATCCCGTCGATCTCGTCCTTGTTCGTGTCCCGTGACGCGGTAAATGTCAGGTCCACGAGCGACACGTTGATGGTGGGTACGCGCACGGCGAATCCGTCGAGCTTGCCGTTGAGCTCGGGCAGCACCAGACCGACCGCCTTGGCTGCCCCGGTGGTCGTCGGAATCATGGACTGGGTGGCCGAGCGTGCGCGGCGAAGGTCCTTGTGATAGACATCCGAGAGCACCTGGTCGTTGGTATATGAATGAATGGTGGTCATGAGCCCGGCCTCGACGCCGATTCGATCGTGCAACGGCTTCACCAGCGGCGCCAGGCAATTGGTCGTGCACGATGCATTGGAAATCACCGTATCCGATGACTTGAGGCTCTGGTGATTGACGCCGTACACGACGGTTGCATCCACGTCGGCGCCACCGGGCGCGGAAATAATGACTTTTTTTGCGCCGGCTTTCAGGTGCGCGCCGGCTTTCTCCTTGCTTGTGAAAAGTCCCGTGGACTCGTGCACCACGTCGACACCGAGCTTTTTCCAGGGCAGGTTCGCGGGATCGCGCTCGGCGCAGACCAGAATACGCTGGCCGTTGACCACCAGGTAATCGCCATCGACGCTCACCTCGCCGGGAAAGCGGCCGTGGGCCGTGTCGTATTGGGTCAGATGCGCGTTGGCCTCGGCGTCGCCCAAATCGTTGACGGCAACGATCTCGAACTCATCGGTGCGCCCGCTCTCGAACACGGCGCGCAGGATGTTCCGGCCGATGCGTCCATAGCCGTTAATCGCAACTCTGATGGGCATAAGATTTCCTCGATTACGTTTGCTCAGACC
>JBFICP010000040.1:0-17971 GCA_041581935.1 Gammaproteobacteria bacterium
AGATCTACGTGCTCGACAGAAAGCACACGCTGCTCGGCGTGACGACCATGCACGCCTTGTTCAAGGCACCACCCGATCAATTGATATCCGAATCCGCGAGCAGCGACTGCGCGCGGGTGTTGGCGGGTACACCACAACGCGATCTCGTATTCCATCCGCTTTGGGCCGAGCACAACAGCGTAGCCGTGGTCGACGAAGACAACGTGCTCCTCGGCGTCGTCGATCATCGAGCCGTGGCCCGCGCGGGAGAGCGGCTGCGTGCGGCGCGCAGCGACGAGGGTGGGCTCGAGGCCGCACTCGCGCTCGGAGAGCTCTACTGGCTCGGGCTCTCCGGAATTCTGGATGGACTGGCTGGCGGTGGCCTTGCCGCACGAAGAAGAGGGGATCGAGACCATGGCTCGAGCGCCAAGGACTAGACAGCACACTCCGGCTGAGCTGCTCGTCGAGCGGTACCTGGATCGTTTCCCCGGCGAAGCGGTCGAGGTCCTGGGCACATTGTCGCCCGCGGAGCTGACGACATTCCTGGAAAAGCTGGAACCGGAGCGCGCAGCACACGTGTTGGAGAAGCTCTCCGAGCTGACGGCATCGGATTGCCTGGCAATCCTCGACCAGGCCGCCTGGATTCGCATCGCTCCGAGACTGGATCCGTACCGTGCGGCACTGTTGATCAGCCGCCTGTCACCCGAACAGCGCGAAGTGTTACTGCAGAGTCTCGAATCCGGCCTTTCGGCGGAAATTCGCGAGCTCATGAGTTATCCGGCCGATACGGCGGGTTCGCTCATGGACACGCGCGTGCTCAGCTTTCGCCCCCGGGATACCGTCAGGGATGTGCTTGCGCGCCTCGCAACCTGGCACCGGCGCGATACGAGGTACGTGCTGGTCACTAGCAATGAAGGCCAGCTGCTCGGAGTATTGCCGTTGACCGACGTGGCCCTCGCCGCACCCCGTCAACGGCTCGAGCAGTTACTCGAGGGGGCGGCACCGCAGATTAACGCCATGGCTTCGCGGGAGGATGTGTTGAACGTCCTGACCACGTTCGGAGTCGGCATGTTACCGGTCGTGGATGGCCAGCAGAGGCTGCTCGGGGTCATCCGACAGGAGAGCATTATTCAGGCCGTCAAGGAGGAAGCGACGGCCGATCTGGCTACGCTGGTCGGAGCGAGCAAGGACGAGCTGGCGCTGTCCCCGCCTTTTTTCGCCGTGCGAAAGCGCTTACCCTGGTTGAACATCAATCTGCTGACGGCGTTTCTCGCGGCCGCAGTGGTTGGGATCTTCGAGAGCACCATTGCTCAGTTCACCGCTCTTGCCGTGCTGCTTCCCGTGGTTGCGGGTCAGTCCGGTAACACAGGAGCGCAAGCGCTCGCGGTGGCGATACGCGGGCTCGCGCTGCGCGAGATTCGATCGAGTGACTTCATGCCGGTATTGATCAAGGAGGCGATCGCAGGGTCGGTCAACGGCGTCGCTATCGCAGTCGTATGCGTCATTGCCGTATTTTTCTGGAGCGGCTCTCTGGGGCTGTGCCTGGTAATCTTCCTCGCCATGATCATTTCAATGGCCATTGCCGGTGTCGCGGGTGCCGCTATTCCGCTCATACTGGCGTCGATGAAACAGGATCCGGCGCAATCCGGCTCGATTATCCTGACTACGGTCACCGATGTGTTCGGATTCTTCAGCTTCCTCGGATTGGCGGCGGTATTTTCGACGATGCTCTGAACGCGCGATCCGACTTCGGCGGGCCTTGGAGGTGTTCAACCATGCTCCGACGTGCGGTTACACTCGTAATTCTTACAATGGTCGCAAGCTCGGCGGCGGGCGTTACCAAGCAGGGATGTATCGCCGAAGGTGGCACCGTGGAGCCGTCGGCCCGCGGTGCCAGCTGGTGGAGGTGTTGCTTGAAGGTTCCATCGGGCATACTGAGAAACGATAAAACACAAATCTGCTTCGTATGCGACGGTGATTCTCCGCAGGGAAATTGCGATCAGATTCCATATGCAGGGAAGGCAGCAATCAAACTCGATGAAAAACCCGTTGCAAAGGACGCAAAGAAAACAAAGTAGTTAGTGAGCGCGAGGTCCAATCTTCTCCAGGTAAACGGCGAGCGTCTGTGGCAGACACTGATGCGCTCCGGTGAGATCGGTCCGGGCCGAGCCGGGGGGCTGTGCCGGCTTCCCCTGACCGATGCCGACAAGGAGATGCGCGATCAGTTCGTGAGCTGGTGCACCGACGCGGGATGCCACGTCACCGTCGACCGGCTTGGAAACATTTTCGCCCGGCGCGACGGTACCGACGAGACACTCGCTCCAGTGCTCATCGGCAGTCATCTGGATACGCAGGTGGCGGGCGGCAAATACGACGGCATTCTCGGAGTGCTCGCCGGACTCGAAGTGGTGCGGACCCTCAATGACAGTCAGCTGGAGACCCGCAGGCCCATCGAGGTGGTTTGCTGGACGAACGAGGAGGGTGCGCGCTTTCAGCCGCCGATGATGTGCTCGGGTGCGTTCGCTGGTGTCCACGACGTCGAGTGGATTCTCGACTGCCGTGACGACGACGGGCTCGTATTCGGCGAGGAGCTCGCGCGCATCGGTTACGATGGCAGCGCGCCGGTTGGCGGGCGCGCGCTCGATGCGTACTTCGAGCTGCACATCGAGCAGGGACCCGAGCTCGAGGCCAGAGGGATTCCGCTCGGAATCGTATCCGGGGGGTACTTTACCCGCGGTATCGTGATCGATATCCACGGCGAGAACGCCCACTCGGGACCGACGCCGATGGACAAGCGCAAGAATGCACTCGTCGGGGCGGCCATGATGATCGTCGCCGCCAATGACATCGGCTGGAAACGGCATCCTCCGGGGAAATCCACGTCTTCGCGCATCAAGGTCTGGCCCAACAAGCCTGGCATCCTGCCCGACTATGCTCAGGTGACCGTGGACTTCCGGCATCCGGACAGGGCGACGACGCTCGCCATGGAAGCGGACATGAGGGCCGCTATCGGCGAATGCTGCGAGCGGGCCAATGTCGCCGCCGAGGTCGTGCAGACGTGGGAGTTCGGCAACGAGGTCTTCGACGATGCGTGCATCGCGCTGGTGAAGAACGCGGCCGATACGTTACAGGTTCCGTATCAGGAGATGCTGAGCCAGGCGGGTCACGACGCCTATCACATGACGCGCATCACGCCGACGGCACTGCTCTTTTCACCTTGCAAGGATGGCATCACCCACAACGAGAACGAGCACATCGAGCTCGCGTACACGACCCCGGCGGTCAACGTTCTCCTGCACGCGGTGCTCGAACGGGCGAACCGCTGAGCTCCGGATGGCGCGCAGCTGCGAAGAACAGGAGCTTCTGGGGCGGTTCGCCGAAGAGTACACGCGCGCTCAGACGCCCATCATGCTGGACCTGGAGCGGGCTGTCTGCGGATGTGACTACGGTGGCACCAGCTGGACGACCCTGGAGGAAGCCGTGCAGATTGCACGGCTACTGGCGCTCGACCGCGGCACCCGGCTTCTCGAGGTAGGCGCCGGCTCCGGATGGCCGGCGCTCTACTTCGCGGCGAAGTTCGGTTGCGATACGACGCTCACGGACGTGCCCGAGGAAGCCCTTCACATCGCTGCGGATCGCGTCGCGCGGGAGCCGCCTGGGTGTCGGATTTCACTGACGGTTGCCGATGGCGCCTGTCTGCCGTTCAGCGCGGCGCACTTCGACGCCGTCAGCCATTCTGACGTGCTCTGTTGTCTCGCGCCCAAACGCCGTGTGTTGGAGGAGTGCCGACGCGTGATTCGTCCCCGGGGACCGATGGTCTTCACGGTTATTTCCGTCGCGCCGGGCCTCTGCGAAGCCGACCACGCGCGTGCTGTGGAAGCCGGCCCACCGTATATAGAGGCCGAGTGTGGATACCCGGATCTGCTCGAGCAGACCGGCTGGAAGATCATCGATTTTATCGATGTCTCGGCGGCCTACGAGACGACCGGGCGACGGCATATTCGTGAGGTGCTGACCCGCACCGACGCGATTCGCGAGCTCATCGGCGGTGCGGCGCTCGACGACATGCTGCAAAGAAGGCACAGGAACGTGGAGGCCGTAGCCGAGGGCATCGTGCGTCGCGAGCTGTTCGTTACCAGCGCGTAGGCAGGTGATCAGCAGGCCAATGCGGTAAACGGTTCGATACCGCGGATTTCGAGAAGCGAACCTGGCATCCCGACTCGAGTTACTCGATTTGCCGAGGCACACGGCGCCCGCAAGCGCGATTGCGTGCTTCTCTCGCCCATCTACCAATCGTTCACGGAGGGCTTCGATATGCCCGACCTCACCGAAGCGAATGTTTTGCTCATTCGGCTATCGTGAACGCGGAGCGCTCGGTCAGAAGCCTGGCGAGGTCCCGGTTCGGGTTGAGCAGCGGGCAGAGCGGGCAACGGCGCGACAACCGAGTTAAAGTACTCGCATGGGGCATGCTCTCAGAATTGTTCTGGCCGTCGGCCTGTGTTTGGCGACGCCGATTAGTGCCGTCGAAGATCGCTTCGCCGCTGAGCGCCAGCAAATGCTGGCGGAAATCGAAGCAACCGTCATCGACACCCGTCGCGCAACCGGCAGGTCACGGCTGGATGCCCGGGTTATGACGGCGATGGGTACGGTACCGCGCCACGAGTTCGTGCCCGAAAAGCTGCATGCGATCGCCTACGCCAATCGGCCGCTTCCCGTCGGTCACGGCCAGACGATCTCGCAGCCCTACATCGTTGCCCTCATGACCGATCTCCTGGAGGTCGACAGTGACGCCGTTGTCCTCGAAGTCGGCACCGGCTCCGCCTATCAGGCCGCGGTGCTGGCCGAGCTCGTTCGCAACGTCTATACGATGGAGATCATCGAACCGCTGGCAATCGCCGCGCAGCAACGCCTCGCGCGACTCGGTTATCGCAACGTCGAGGTCAAATTCGGCGATGGCTATTACGGTTGGCCTGAAAAAGGGCCGTTTGACGCCATCATCGTGACCGCTGCGGTCAATCACGTTCCGCCGCCGCTGGTCGCGCAGTTGCGTCCCGGAGGAAGGCTGGTGGTGCCGGTCGGCGAGCGATTCGCCGTGCAGCACTTGTTGCTGGTGCACAAGATCGACGACGAGCGCATCGAAATCAGACAGATCCTGCCGGTGCGTTTCGTCCCGCTGACCGGTGGACATGGCTGAGGAACACCGCGCACGTTTCTCGGCCTGATCGATGCGCCGGATTTTCTTCTCCATCGCGGTCCTTTCGGCGGGGGTCCTCGGCTACGAAATATTGCTCACCCGGCTGCTGTCAATCGTTCAGTGGCACCACTTCGCCTACATGATTATCAGCCTTGCGCTGCTCGGTTTCGGTGCCAGCGGAACCTTTTTGACGTTTGCAGGGCAGCGACTGGCACGGCGATTCAACGTAGCCTTCGTCGTCAATGCCGGCCTGTTCGCCGTGTCGTCCTTCGCGTGCTTTCTCTTCGTCCAAAGTCTGCCGCTCAATCTTCTCGAGATCTCCTGGAGTGCCGATCAGCTTCGCTGGCTCGCGCTCGCGTATTTGGCACTCATGCTGCCGTTCTTCTTTGCCGCCAATTGTATCGCGCTCACATTCGTGCGCTTTCCGGATGTTCTCGCAACGACCTACGCCTGCGATCTGGCGGGCGCCAGCCTCGGGTGCGCAGCGGTCGTGTGGATGCTGCACGTGGCCGAGCCCGGTGCGGCGCTTGCGCCGGTCGCTGGCGCCGGCATTCTGGCGGCCGTCGTCGCTGGTATTGAGACACGCTGGCTGCGCTGGAGCGCATCGGCGCTCGTGCTGGGCTGCGCCGGATACCTATTGCAGGGTGCGCCGTTCGCGCTGCAAGTCTCCGAGTACAAGGGACTCGCCCAGGCCAAGCGGGTGGCCGGCGCAACCGTGATTGATTCTCGCGCGAGCCCTCTCGGCTTGCTGACCGTGGTCGCAAATCCCGAGGTGCCGTTTCGTCACGCACCCGGCCTGAGCATCGCGGCCCCGGTATCGATCCCCGATCAGGTTGCCATCTACACCGATGCCGACAGTGCGACGATGATCAACCGTTACGACGGCGATCGCCGCTCGATTGCCTATCTGGACCGGGTGAGCTCGGCCCTGCCTTATCATCTCGCGAACATCGATTCCGTCCTGGTGCTCGGATCCGGCGCAGGAGCCGACGTGCTGCAGGCGATCTATCATGGCGCCGGACGTATCACCGCCGTCGAAATGAATGCCCAGTTGGTCGCGTTCGTGCGCGACGAGTACGCGGCGTTTTCCGGAAATATCTATCGCGACGACCGTGTCAGTGTGCGAATCGGCGAGGCGCGGGACTTCGTGACCCGGGACCGGCAACGCTACGACCTCGTTCAGATGACCGGCCTGGACGCCTTCGGCGCGGCAACCAGCGGTCTGCACGCGCTGAACGAGAACTACGTTCTTACCGTGGAAGCCCTGCAGGGCTACCTGGACAGATTGCGTCCGGATGGACTCGTCGCCATCACACGCTGGATCGATCTGCCGCCGCGCGACGGAATAAAGCTGTTCGCGACCGCCGTCTCGACGCTTCGCACACGCGGTATCGACCAACCCGGGCGCCGGCTTGCGTGGGTGCGCAGCTGGAACAGCCATACGCTGGTCATCAAAAACGGAGACCTGAGTGCGGATCAGATCGAGGCGCTGCGCACGTTCGCCGATGACCGCCGCTTCGACGTCGCGTTCTATCCCGGCATGACGCGACAAGAGGCCAATCGCTACAACATTCTCTCCGTGCCGCACTTCTTCAATGCCGCCAACGCCCTTCTTGGCACCGAGCACAAGGCGTTCATTTCCAACTACAAGTTCCGGATCGCACCGAGCAGCGACGATCGACCTTTCCACTCCCACTTTTTCAAATGGCGGCACTTTCCGGAGATGCTGGCGCTTCGCCTGCGCGGCGGTATGGGGCTGCTGGAGCTGGGCTACGTGGTGCTGATCGCCGCTCTGATCCAGGCCATCATTGCGAGCGTTGTTCTGATCGTCCTGCCGCTCATCTGGATGCGCCATAAGCCAGGGACCGTTTCCGGCTCCGCCTGGTCACGAGTCAGGGTGATTGGCTACTTCCTGCCCGTGGGGCTCGCCTTCCTGTTCATCGAGATCGCCTTCATCCAGATTTTCGTCCGTTTCCTCGGCCACCCCGTGTACGCCGTGGCGGTCATGCTTGCGAGCTTCTTGCTGTTTGCCGCGGTTGGTAGCCAGCTCACGGCTGTGTTGCGAGATACCATCGACGAGCGGCGTAAATTGGTCGCAGCCACCGGCGTGATCGCGGTGCTGTGTGTCGCCTACGTGGTCATGCTGCCGATGGTGCTCGCGCACTTCGCGGGCGCCGGCATTGCGTGGCGCGCCGGCGTCGCGGTGCTGCTGGTCGCGCCGCTGGCCGTGGCCATGGGCATGCCGTTTCCTCTCGGGTTACGCGCGCTTCGAGGCGGGTCGGCGCATTTGATCCCGTGGGCGTGGGCGATCAACGGCTGCGCGTCGGTGGTGAGCGCGGTCCTCGCCATCGTGCTCGCCATGTACTTCGGTTTCACCGCCGTCATACTGATGTCGGTGACGCTGTACTGTCTGGCCGCAATCATGGGTTGGCGCGGACTCGGCCGCGCCCCGGCGAGCCCCCAGCGGTGACCCGTCAGTCTTCCAGCAAGCGCATGCCTCCGCGCCTTTCCCGGAGGTGCTCTAGCCGGTCCAGCAGGCTGCCGGCAATGAGCCGCGCGCTCAGTCCCACCTGGCGAAGTCCGTGCAGCGGGATCCGCGACATGGGCTCGAGCGGCATGTCCGGCTCCTCGCCCGCCACGACCGACGCCATCTGTTTGCCCATCATGGTGGCCATGGCGATGCCGCGGCCGTTGTAGCCCAGGCCGGCATGCAGCCCGGAGGCGAGCGCGATCAGCTTCGGCGTGCGCGAAAGCGTCATCGCCGTGTAGCCGCCCCAGTGGAACGGCCATTTCACGCCGGCGAGCTCGGGATAGAGCCGGCAGGCCGCGACCTGCAGGTGGGACGCGTCTCCGCTCTGCCTGGCGTCGAACAGCTGGCCGCGGCCGCCGATGACGAAGCGCCCGTCGCGGTCCAACCGATAATAGACCTGCACCCGCCGGGTTTCCGATACCGCATGGCGCCCGGGAAGTATGCCGGCAAGCCGACCGGCGTCCAGGGGCTCGGTCGCGGCGACGAAGCTCGGCACCGGGACCACCACGGCGTTCAGTCCCGGCCACAAGCGTCCCGTATACCCGTTGGTGCAGATCAGTGTCTGCTCGGCGCGCAGCGAACCATTCGCCGTCGTGAGCTTCCAGCCCTGACCATCGCGGGCGAGCGAGCGCACCGGCGAATCGCCGTGGATGTCCGCACCCGCCGCCAGCGCCGCGCGGGCGAGGCCGCGCGCGTA
Organism: Gammaproteobacteria bacterium; assembly: GCA_041581935.1. Classification (GTDB taxonomy): domain Bacteria; phylum Pseudomonadota; class Gammaproteobacteria; order HK1; family HK1; genus JAABYT01. The sequence continues at coordinate 8,401 of JBFICP010000040.1, forward strand.
TGACAGCGGTTGCACGTTTCCCCCGCGCCGGTCGAGCGCTGCCCCGAGGTAGGCCTCGGTCCCGAGCAGCTCGACGGTCGCGTGGCGCGACAGCAGCTCGACCGGCGCACCGCGGGTCGACCACTGCCTCACCCAGCTCTCGAGCCAGGCGATGCCGCGACGGCTCTCGGCGCCCTGCACGTAGCCGGGGCGCACGGCGTCGCATTCGATGGCGTGAGCGTCGATGAGATCGAACACCAGATCGCAGGCGGTGTTCGCCATCGCGTTGACGCGGCGCCCGATTGCGTCCCCGTAACGCGACACGATGTCGTCCGGCAGCACCTTGAGGCCCGGATTGACCTGACCGCCGCTGCGCCCGGAGGCGCCCCAGCCCGGCTCCATGGCCTCGAGCACGCGCACCGCACGTCCGGCGGCGGCCAGATGCAGCGCGGCCGAAAGGCCGGTGAAGCCGGCGCCAATGACGGCGATCTCGGTGCGATGACTACCGGTGAGTGGCGGGCATGACGGCTGCGGGGCGGCTGTCGCGGTCCACAGGCTGGCCGACCAGGGACTCGCTGCGTCCGTCACTCGAATGACCCTCGTGCGGATTATTTGAGTCGATGCGGAACGAACGGCATCGGCACCACCACTGCGGCGTGCTCTGCGTCGGGTGACCTCGCCTGCAGACGGGTGCCGATCTGCGCGTGCTCGATGCCGACCATGGCAAGCCCGATATTATTATCGAGACGCGGCGAGTAGACGCAGCTCGTCACCTGACCGACGGTCTCCGCGCCTGCGAACACCGGCCAGGGCGCGAGGTTGGGCGCCGGCAGCGGATCGCCGTCGAGCTCCACGGCCACCAGGCGGCGTTTGACGCCTTCGGCCCGGATGCGCTTCAGACTCGTCTTGCCGATGAAATCCGCGGGCTGGTCCACATCCACCAGCCAGCCGAGATTGGCCTCGTAGGGGTTGGTCTCGAGAGTGATGTCGGCGCCGTAGGAGAGCAGACACGCTTCCATGCGTCGAATCGAAGACGGTCCGCAGGGCGCGATATTGAACGCGCGCCCGGCTTCCATGATGTGCTCCCAGAGCGTATCGCCGTGACGGCCGTCGCGCAGGAAAACTTCGTAGCCGCGCTCGCCACTCCAGCCGGTTCGCGACACGACCAGCGGAATGCCGTCGAGCTGCGTCTCCTCGAAGCGATAAAGCTCGAGCTTCGCCACCCGGTCACCGAACGCGGCCTGGATGGTTTCGGTGGATCGCGGGCCCTGTACCTGAAGCGGCGACACGTCCGGCTCCTCGATGCGCACGTCCATGCCCGAATGGAGCTGAACACCCCGCGCCCATAGAAGCACGTCGGAATCCGCAATCGACAGCCAGTAGTGATCGTCGGCGAGCTTCAAGAGCAAAAGATCGTTGACGATGCCGCCGTCGTTGTCGGTGAGCAATACGTACTTGCATTGCCCCACCGCGCAGTTGGAGAGATTACGTGGAGTCAGGTACTGAACGAAGCGTGTCGCGTCGGGACCGCTGATGGCCACCTGTCGCTCGGCCGCCACGTCCCACAGCGTGACATCGGTTACCAGCCGCCAGTAGTCCGCTTCCGGACTTTCGTAAAAAAGCGGCATGAACATGTGGTTATAGATGGAGAAGGCTTTGCAGCCGTGACGGCGCGTCGCAGCGAAGAACGGCGAAGCGCGCACGCGGCTCCCGAAGCCGATTAGCGGCTGGTCGACCGGCGTGCGCGAGCCGTCGCTTTCCTGGCCCCTCGATATGGCGGGATCTCGCAATACAGTCCCCGAAAATCTGCATTGAGAAACGGACGCCGGATTCTACGGCAGTGGTGGCGGGTGCGCCACTCGCGTCCTTGTCATCCGCCGGCGCTTGTGCGACAAGACCCGGCATGGCGGATCTTTTCGGCATGGATCCGGACCGCGTCGACCGATTGCGCAGTCCCGAGCGGCTCACCTATCTGAACCCCGAGCGGGTATGGGAGGTGTTGGCCCCTATCGAGGCCGGTGTCATCGCCGATATCGGCACCGGCGTGGGTTTCCTGGCGCTGCCTTTCGCCCGGCGCTTTCCCCGAAGCGTCGTGTATGCCTGCGATATCCTCGACGGCATGCTGGCTCTGGTCGGCGAAGCCGCCGCAGCGGAAGGGCTCGCCAACGTGCGCCCCCTGTTGATGGAGCCATCCCACGTGCCCTTGCCGGACGCCGGAGCCGATCTGGTCATCATGGCGCAGGTGCACCACGAGCTCGACGACGCGCCGGCGCTGCTCGAGGAATGTCGCCGGCTGCTGATTCCGGGGGGGCGGCTTGCAATCATCGATTGGAAAGACGAGGACAACGCCCTCTGCCCCCCCGGCGGGCGCAGAGTGCCCGAGGCGGTCCTGGTCCGGCAGATGAAGGAGGCCGGATTCATCGACATCGAGTCCCACAACACTTATATCTATCATAATTTCCTCACCGGCATCGCCTGATGGCAGCTACCGTATCCCGCTATCCCTTCATGCATGCCGCGTATCTGTCCTCGACGCGATCAATTGCCGGTAACTCGTGAAGAACTTTCACTGTATCTGCGGCCAGCAGCTTTTCTTCGAGAACTCACGTTGTCTCGCCTGTGGACGTAGCGTGGGTTTTGCGCCCGAAACCAACAGCATCGAGACTCTCGAAGCGCGGGGCGAGCACAGCTGGATGAGCCTCGGGCCGGCGGCAGAGGGCCGGGAGTTAAGAACTTGTGAAAACGGCGTTGCGCATGAGGCGTGCAATTGGCTGGTTCCCGTCGAAAGCGGTGTCGCGCGCTGTCTGGCCTGTCGACTCAATGCCACGATTCCGAATCTTTCCACCGAGCAGAATCGCCAGCACTGGATGATACTCGAACGCGGTAAACGGCGATTGATTTATACGCTTCTGCAACTTCGTTTGCCCATCGATGATGGCGGTCCCGACAATGGAAAATCGCCATTGAGGTTCGAGTTTCTCGAAGACCAACAACGAAATCCGGACGTAGAACCGGAGTTCGTGCTCACCGGTTATAAGAACGGGACAATCACGATCAATGTTGCAGAGGCGGATTCGGTGTATCGCGAGCAGATGAGGGCAGCGATGGGCGAGCCTTACCGCACCGTGCTCGGCCACTTTCGTCACGAGAGTGGCCACTACTACTGGGAGAGACTGGTCGGCGGTTCAACCGAGCTCGAAGTATTTCGCCGGCTTTTCGGTGACGAGAGACAGGACTATGCGGCCGCGCTCGCCAATTATTACGCCCAACCACCCTCGGATGCGTGGCGCAGCACACACATCAGCGCCTATGCCTGCGCACACCCCCTCGAGGACTTTGCAGAATGCTGGGCGCATATGCTGCAGATGGTGGATACGCTGGAGACGGCCGACGCTCAGGGGGTGCTCGAGTCCCCAGGGCTCGACGAGAATTTCGATGAGTTCCTGCGTGCATGGACACAGCTCACCGTTGTGCACAATGAGCTCAATCGCAGCATGGGGCGTCGAGATGCTTATCCTTTCGTCTTGTTCGACGCTGTCATAGAGAAGCTCCAGTTTATTCGCGAGCTGATTTTTTCCTCACGCTTCCCCACTTGATGCCTGGCAGCTTTCTAAATGCGGCCAGGAGATTTTCATTCCAGGAGCGCTTGATCTCGATCAGATAGTCGTTATCTTCTTCCAGGCGAAGATAATGATCGATGATCAACGAATCCTTCCGGTAGCTCAGTAGCTCAATGGGCGGCCCGACGGCTGCGTTACTGCGCATCGTGGAGTCCATCGAAACCAGCGCACATAACGCTGCCTCGTCGAGATTCGTGGTTGTTTGAATGACGCGATCGAGAATGGCCTTTCCGTACTTTATCTCGCCCACTTGCAAGAATGGTGTTTCTTCCGACGTCGTAATGTAATTTCCCTGCGGATACACGAGGTACAGACGCGTACGCCGCTTGTCGATTTGACCGCCGATAATGAACGATGCTTCGGCGCTGATGCCGGCAGCGCTGACCGCAGCTCCGTGTCGCTCGTCCTGATTCTTAACAATGCGGCCCACATACTCGGCCGCATCTTCCAAATTGGCCACGGACATCAGGTGGGTATCGGCGTCGTCACGAATGTCCCGCTCTGCTTTCGCGATCACAGCCTGCGTCGTTGCAAGGTTTCCCGCGCTCAGCAGCACAATCTGACGGTCGCCGTCCTTGCCGAAAACGTGCATTTTGCTGTAGGTCGAAACCTGGTCGACGCCGGCATTGGTGCGCGAATCGGATGCAAACACCAGCCCATCTTCAACGGCAATGGCAAGACAGTAAGTCACTTGCGGCAATCTCCTCTAACAAGCCGCGATCGGGCCGTCCTGCTCCAATACCGGTTCAGGTAGCAGAAAGTAAGTGTTAGAAATTGCCTCATGCACGCGCCCGAGGCCAATTTGCAATCTGTCGATGAAATCGTGGAGCTGGACGTTGTCGTCGGCTAGTTCGGGCATGCTGGCCGATTTCGCATTGCGCTTGAGTCGAGAGAGCGTGCGGCGCACGGCGTCACCCCGCGGGAGACGGCCGACGCTCGCTTCAACGGAGGATGCGCAAAAGTAAAAGGATCTCGGAAATTGCTCGTTCTGGATCAGAAACTTGAGAGCATCTGCGCGTCTCACACGTATCTGCATCTTCTGTCTGTACATCTGGTAAGCCGTGAGCGACTTCAGGACGCTGATCCACTGAATATTCTCGTACGGGAGCAAGTCCGAAGCGGTATCCGGTAATAGCGACGCGGAGCGGACATCGACGATGCGTGTCGTCATGTCCCCGCGCTCCAACATCTGCCCTATGCATAGAAACTCATAGCCGGCATCGTGATTCATCGTTCCCGAAAGAATACCGGAAATCGTCTGCGAGCCCTGAATAATTTCGCGCAGATATGCGAATCGACCGCGCTTCGAAACGCCAGAATCGAGGTTCTCCTCGGCGTATAGAAACAGCTCGTTGACGCGTTCCCACGCTTCCCTCGGCACGATGTCACGTATCGTTCGAGCGTTTTCCCTGGCGAGATTCAAACAGGCGAGGATCGAGTTCGGATAACTCAGATCGCCGACCAGAAACGAGACAACGTTGTGCTCTTCATAATCAGGATACTTTACGCGGTAGCTATCTTCACTGCCGGTAATGGCAATCAGCGGTTGCCAACCAGGGGTCAGATCATGAGGCAGATCGAGAAGTAGATTGGCATTGACGTTGATGAGTCGCGCGGAGTTCTCGGCGCGCTCCATGTAGCGTCCGAGCCAATAGATAGTCTCGGCGACTCGCGACAGCATTACGCGTTGCCTTGTTCGACGATCCAGGTGTCTTTGCTGCCACCACCCTGAGACGAATTGACCACCAACGAGCCTTTTCGCATGGCGACGCGCGTGAGACCGCCCATCGTCACCTGTATCCCATCGCTCGACAGAATGAACGGTCGCATATCGACGTGGCGAGGCTCGACATGGGAGTCGACGACCGAAGGAACGGTCGACAGTGTAATCGTCGGCTGTGCGATATAGTTGCGTGGATCGCGACTGATCCGCTCGGCAAACTGCTCGCGCTCTTCGGCGGTGGATTTCGGCCCGACGAGCATGCCGTAACCACCCGACTCGTTCGCCGGCTTGACGACAAGCTCATCGAGATGCGCCAGCACGTGCTCGCGGCTCTTTGTGTCGGTGCAGAGATAGGTCGGCACGTTGGGGATAATCCCATCCTCGTCGAGGTAGTAGCGAATCATCTCGGGGACGTAGGCATAGACGACCTTGTCGTCTGCGACACCCGCCCCGGGAGCATTGACCAACGCCACGTTACCTTTGATCCACGATCGCATGAGACCCGGGACGCCGAGCGTCGATTCAGGGTTGAAAGTTTCGGGATCGAGAAACGTATCATCGATTCGGCGGTAAATTACATCGACGCGCGCCAGTCCGTCGACAGTGCGCATATAAACGATATCATCCTCACCAACGACCAGGTCGCGGCCCTCCACGAGCTCGCAACCCATCTGCTGGGCAAGGTAGGCGTGCTCGAAGTAGGCCGAATTGTAGATTCCGGGGGTTAGCACCACGACTTCGGGATACTCCGCGTCGCGGGGCGAAACCGAAGCAAGAGTGTCGAAGAGTTGTGACGGGTAATCGTCCACGGGAAGAATAGCGTGATTTTCAAAGACATCCGGGAGCACGCGTTTGATGACCTGGCGGTTCTCGAGCATGTAGGAGACGCCGGAAGGCACGCGTAGATTGTCTTCAAGGACGTATACCGTGCCGTCGTTGCCTCGAATCAAATCACTTCCGCAAATATGTGCCCAGATTCGCAATGGCGGACTCACGCCTACGCACTGCGGACGGAAATTCTTCGAATTGGCTAGAATTTCCTTGGGAAACACGCCGTCTTTGATGATCTTCTGTTCGTGATAGATGTCGTCGATGAACAGGTTCAGTGCTTGCACCCGCTGCTTGAGCCCTGCCTCTATGCGGTTCCATTCCGCGCGCGCCATGACTCTCGGAATAATGTCGAGTGGCCATGCACGATCGATGGAGCCCCCTTCATCGGAGTACACCGTAAACGTGATCCCCTGCTCCTTGATGGAAAGCTCGGCGGCTGTCTGCACGGCGCGTAGCTCGCCCTCGTTCAGGCTCGCGAGATAGCGGGTTAGTGCGTCGGCTACTGCCCGTGGCTTGCCGGCTTCCTGCATGAGCTCGTCGTAGCACCCGGTCGCCTGGTACTGGTCCCATTGAATAGTCATCGATACGGTTCGGTTGATCCTGAGCGTTTGCCTCGAGACGACCGAGTATACGGTGATCCAGTCCGGGCATCTCGTCCAAATCCCGGTGCGCTACCAGCGGATCGATCCTGGATTTGGCACTCGCTAACGGCCATAGTGGCCGTCGGGACATCGCCCTTCGTCACCGGAGATCCGGCCATGGCCAAACTGAAAGAGTACCAGCATGGACAGTTCTCCTGGGTCGATTTGATGACACCTGACGCCGCAGCGGCGAAAAAATTCTACGGTGCTCTCTTTGGCTGGTCACACGTTGATTTTCCCACCGACCAGGGAGGGGGGTACACGCAGTTCAAGTCGCAGGATCTACCGGTGGCGGGACTCGCTGAAATGAGCGCGAAGATGAAGGCGGCGGGAGGCCCCGCGTTCTGGAACAGCTACGTGACGGTCGACGACGCCGAGGTGATCGCCGCGACCGCCGAGCAGCTCGGCGGCCAGGTCACCATGCCCGTGATGCAGGTCATGACCGCCGGACACATGGCCTTCCTCAGCGATGCCGAGGGCGCGCATTTTGCCATCTGGCAACCCGGTGAGCACGCCGGTGCCGCTTTCGTTAATGAGCCCAGTTCCTTTTGTTGGAACGAGCTTCTGACGAGAGACCTCGAGAACGCCAAAATTTTCTATGGCGCTCTCTTCGGCTGGGAGATAAGCGCGGCCGAGAACACCCCCGTCGAGTACCACGTGATCAGCAACGCGGGCCGAATGAACGGCGGCATGCTTTCGTGGGTGGAAGACATGGGTGACGTGCCACCGAACTGGGGTGTGTACTTCTCGGTGAGTGACTGCGACGCCAGCGTCGAGCGCGTCGAGGAGCTCGGTGGGCGCCTGATCCTACCGCCGACGGATATCGAGCCCGGGCGTTTCGCCGTCGTGGCCGATCATGCGGGAGCAGTGTTCAGCGTCATGCACGTTCACGTTCCCGATTGAGATCAGGTCATTTCCGAAAGCACGGCGTCGAGAGCGTGAACGGCGCTGTTGAAATCGCACGATTGTGCGTGCTTGCGTAAACGCGAGATCGTCTTAATCGTTGTCGCGCTTCGGTCGCCGCGACCGTAGGCCGCGAGCGCACGTCCCCGCTCGATAATGAAGTCTGCCCAGGGCAGCCGTTCGCGGCGCGTGTACTCGGTGAGCGCCGCGGCGTAACGCTCCGCTTCGTCCCAGCGTTCCGTTTCGAGACTTGCCTCTATGGCGAATCGATAGAACCGCAGGTAGTTGTGGCTGACGCTTTCCTGGTGGAGCAATGCCTCTCCCTCATGCAATGCCTGCGATCGCTCCCGCGGATCATCGGTGGCGCGGGCGAGATATCCAAGAATCGAAGGACCGACGAAATTCAATCCCGACTCCTTGGCACTGGCGTATGCGTGCCGGAGCATTGATAGCGCTTGCTGCCGTTCTCCCAGCTCGAAGAGAACTCTGCCATAGTGAGCGTGGGCTGCAGCGCCGAGATTGACCGAGCCCAGCTGGGTGCAGAGCCAGGCCGCACGCTGGCTGGCTGAGCGGGCTTCATCAAAGCGTTCCATATCCGTCAATACGTAGCTCACGACCTGCTGAGATACTGCTTCGGCCCGTAGGTTGCGAACCCTCTCTGCGTGAGCAGCGCCGGTAATCGCATCCTGCGATGCATCACGATAATTTAATTCGTACATGAGAGTAATGCCGCGCATCGCCAGATTGGCCACTTCGATTTGCTCGTAGCCATGTTCCTGGCAAATTGCGATACATTGACTGTAATGCTTTTCGGCGGTCAGCATTCGTCCGCGCTGGTAGTAAGCGTCTCCCAGGCCGCCGAGTGTGCGGGCCTCCATCTCGAGAAGCCCCGCACCGCGGGCGATATCGCGTGAGCGTTCGTGCTCTTGCAGACACTCCTCGAACTTTCCGAGCGGAAAGTAGAGATTCCCTCTCAGATAGTGAATTTCGGCCAGTTCCGCTGCATGGTCGTGTTCTCGGGCCACTTTCTCGGCGCGGTCGAGCGCCTCCAGCGCTTCGTCGAGTCGGTCGACGACCCGCATGCTGGAGGCTATGCCCAGATGCAAGGCAATCTCTGCATCGACGCGCTGGCCTTCGTCGTCGATATTTTTTAGCAAATCGATGCCGCGCGAGTAATGACCGATCGCCTCCGCGTGCGCAGCGCGTGCCGAGGCACGGTCTCCGGCACGGCGCCAGTAAACGATCGCCCGGTCCGCCTGTCCGCCTTCGGTGAAATGCCGGGCCGCCACCTCCGGTTGCAGCTCTGTGGATTCCGGAAAATCCTTGGTCAGAACGGACGCGATACGTGAATGAAGCTCCTGGCGGGCCGAACGCAGCAGACTCTGGTAGGCGACATCCTGCACCAGGGCGTGCTTGAACATGTAGGACGCCTCGGATCCGGCGCCGCGGCGCAGCACCAGCCCCGCGTCGACAAGCTCGTCGAGGGCCGCTTCGATTTCCCGGTCTGTCTGTCCGAAGACGGCCGTTATCAGCTCGTGGGAGAACTCCCGTCCAAGTGCGGCCGCGACCTGCGCAAGCGGTTTACCCACCGCGAGCCTGTCCAGTCGCGACATCAACGAGTCCTGCAGCGTGTCCGGAATGCCGAGCGATGACCCGGAGCGTTTCTCGGCATCCGCCCTGGTTTTGAGCCCGTCTTCGCTCGAATCGAGCATGGCGCGCGTGAGTTCCTCGATGAAAAGCGGAATGCCGTCGGTCTTTTCGACGATCTCGGTCAACAGCGATTCGGGGAGCTGGGTGCGTTTTGCGACCTGGTCGACGATGGCGCGCGATTGGCGTCGATCCATGCGGCTCAATGCCAGCAGGCTGGTGTGAGG
>JBFICP010000041.1:0-17906 GCA_041581935.1 Gammaproteobacteria bacterium
ACCTTCGCCGTCTGGCTCAGAAATTTGTCCGCCGCTGCACTCATGCTGATGCTTCCCGTGACGCTGTCATCCCGATGACGCTATCCAATGCCCGAGCCTATTGCAAGCAGGCCATCGCCGGGGCATCCCCTATCTCCGCTAGGGGCGCGCTTGCTCGCGCCATATCCATTCTTGGGGCCTCAATCGCGAGCAACCGCGCTGCTCGTTTGCCTTGGCGGCTCGTAGACCGGCACGTACTCGGGGGCAAGAGGCGGCAGGCCACGGATCGCATCTGCCAGCTTCTCGGCCATCATGATGGTCGGCGCGTTCAAATTGCCGCTCACGATGCTCGGCATGATGGAGGCATCCACCACCCGCAAGCCCCGGGTGCCGTGCACCCGCGCTTCGCCGTCGACCACGGCCCCCTCGTCACTGCCCATCCTGCAGGTGCAGGATGGATGATAGGCGCTCTCCGCCTTGGCCCGGACGAAGGCGTCGATCTCGGCGTCGCTGCGCACCCCGGGCCCCGGCGCCAGCTCCGGGCCGCGAAACGGCGCGAAGGCCCTCTGGGCGAGAATGTCGCGGGTGATGCGCACCGCATCGCGCATCTCCTCGCGATCGCCCGCGGTGGCCATGTAGTTGAAGAGGATTGAAGGCGCCTGGCGGGGGTCGGACGAGCGCAATGCCACCCGGCCGCGGCTGGTGGGCCGCATGGGCCCCACGTGAGCCTGATAGCCGTGGCCGTCGGCGGCCGCGCGACCGTCGTAGCTGACGGCCATCGGCAGGAAATGATACTGCAGGTCGGGATGGCGCACGCTGTCGTTGCGGCGGATAAAGGCGCCGGATTCGAAATGATTGGTCGCGCCCAGTCCCTTGCCGAGTAACAGCCATTCGAGACCGATGCGCAGCTTGTTCCAGGGTCGCGTTGCACCGTAGAGAGAAATCGGCTGCGTGCACGCGTATTGCACATAGATCTCCAGGTGATCCTGGAGGTTGGCGCCGACTGCGGGCAGATCGGCGCGCACCTCGATGCCGAGCGCGCGAAGCGCATCGCCGTCGCCGACCCCGGAGAGCATCAGCAGCTGCGGCGAGTTGATGGCACCGCCGCAGAGCAGAACCTCGCGATCGGCGCGCACACTGCGTAACTGCCCCGCGCGCGCATACTCGACGCCGACCGCGCGATCACCTTCGAACAGGATGCGGGTCGCGAGCGCGCGTACCTCGAGCGAGAGATTGGGTCGCGCAAGCGCCGGCTTCAGATACGCCTGCGCGGTGCTCCAGCGCCGGCCGTTTCGCGTGGTCATGTCCATGACACCGAAGCCTTCCTGCTGAAAGCCGTTCATGTCCTCGGTGAAGAGATAGCCCGCCTGGACGCCGGCTTCGATGAAGGCCGTGTAAAGCGGGTTACGACACGCCCCGGTCGCAACGTGCAGCGGACCCGCGTCGCCCCGGTACGCATCGCCACCGCGGGCGCGGCACTCGGCGCGCTTGAAATACGGCAGCACGTGGGCGTAGGACCATTCGGGCAGTGCATTGCCCGCCCAGCGATCGTAGTCGAGCGCGTGGCCTCGCACGTAGCACTGGCCGTTGATGGACGACGACCCTCCGAGCACGCGTCCACGCGGGCAGTACATGCGTCGCCCATCCATGTGCGGCTCCGGATCGCTCTCGTAGTACCAGTTGTACTTGTCGTCCTTCAGCGGCCAAGCGAAAGCCGCGGGCATGTGGATATAGAGGCTGCGGTCCCGGGGCCCCGCTTCGAGCACCAGCACCGAAACGTCGGCGTCCTCGCTCAAGCGGCTCGCAAGCACGCCCCCGGCCGAGCCGGATCCGATGATCACGTAGTCGTAGGTCTCGTGAAACATTCCCATCGAATCAATGGTCTCCTGTAGGGCGGACTCATTGCCGAGCAAGCTCGCTCCTACAGGCGATCATGCTAACGTATGCGTTCGCCCACAGGCCATCCGACATGAGGAGGACAACTCTAATGGACTATTGGACCCACTTCCGGCTGCCCATTGCCGCCGGAATGCTTGCCATGCTGATCGCACTCGGCGCCGCTGCGGACAACCCGACGCCGTTTCCGGGCACCCACGTCATCAAGACGGGGCATTCCTATCAAGCGATGGTGGAAAAGCTCCCGCAGGCCGTGCAGAACAACAAGATGGGCGTTGTCGCCAAGGCGAGCGCGACGCTGGGCGCTGCAAAAATCGGCGTCACCATTCCGGGCAACATGGTGGTGATGGTCTTTCACCCGAAGTTCGCCGTGAGGATGCTCGAGGCCAGCGTTCCGGCCGGCATCGAAGCGCCGCTGCGTTTCTACATCACCGAGAATTCCGACGGCACGACAACGCTCACCTATCGCGATCCGAGCAGCGTCTTCGCGCCCTATGAAAACGCCGATCTGGACAAGATGGCGAAAGAGCTCGACGTCATCTTCGCGCAGATCGCGGCCGACGCGTCGTCCTGAGCGTAGTTTCGCGCGAGCCCGCTCCCACAAGCAACGATTACCCGCAGGCGAAATACGCGGAGCGTACAAAAAATACGGGGCCGGACAGACTCCGGCCCCGTTGTAATCAATCCCAAAACCGACTCAGCTGCTCTTGCAGGGATTCTTCTTGGCCGCGCACGGATTGCACGGATTGCACGGGTTCTTGGCCGCGCACGGGTTGCACGGATTGCAAGGATTCTTCGCCGCGCATGGATTGCATGGATTGCACGGGTTCTTCTTCGCCGCGCATGGATTACACGGATTACATGATTGCGCCAGAATCAACGGATTCTGCTGCGCCGTCGGATTGACGGCATCCGCAACCACCACGCTCGACGCGGAGACCGCGAATACGCCGCTCACGACGGCTGCATAAAGTGGCTTGCGATTGATGTGCACAGGTTTTTGCATTGACTCTTCCTCTCTCTTGTTGTCTTGAAGTTTTATTGACTTCGACGATTCCGTAGACGTCACTCGGACCTCCACCCGAACCTGACCGTTCAACCGGCCGACACTTCCAGCCGGTAGTCCGGCGTCGGATTGAGCGGACAGGAGTAAACATAACTTCCGGGCTTGAGCTCGATCTCGTAGTCGCGGCTCTTGCCGACGTCGAGCCCGCCGCCGGAAACGCGCGGCAGAGTCGCGTAATTAATCACGCCCTCGCCGCGCAGGTAGAAACCGAGCATGTACGGCACATTCTTGTTGGTGACGCGAAAGATGTACTTGCCGGGCTTCAGTTGCAGGGTCTTGGCTTGTGCGAGGCGCTCATCGCCGGTTTTGGAGTTGATGGCCTCGCAGTCCGCCTTCTTGGTGGTCGTGAACCCGTGATCCATCCCGTTCTCACTCTCGACGAACTGGCATCCGGTCTGGGTGAGCTCGATCACCGTCGGCGCTTCCGCCGCCCAGGCGCTTCCCATGAAGCTCGCGATTGCGAAAACCGCCGCGCTTACAGCGGCACCCAGGTGATGACGACCCGCAGTCACAGCTCTCTCCTTCTCCATCATCGTGTTCCTCTAGGGATCCAATTCCTGAATTTGCCAGTGACCAGTATTCGTCAAGTGAGAGACCCAATCCTCACGGAAAGTTCACATCAATAGGGGACCGGCCCGGGCGGCATTTGGTTTCAGACACGGCGTCGATGCTTTGCGGCATCAGGCGAGGGCGCCACGCACCGCGGCGAGTTGGTCGTCGACCGATATGCCCAGCCAGCCGGTGACCTCGAGCGCCCGGTCCTCGTACACGTCGACACCGGGATGGTCGCCGGCCCAGGCCTCGACTACCGCATCCCGGTGCTCGAGCAGCGCGGCGATTTGCGGCCGGAACAGCGTCATCATGGCCGTGATCCAGCGGTTCGTCGGCCATGACGGGTTGGCGTGGTCGATGCGAAAGCGATCTACCATGTCGATCACGTCCGCGCACCGGTACCACGCCTCCGCCGTCACCCAGCGATTGGTGGCGAACAGCCCGATGGGAAATCCCCGCTGATCCATGGAGATGCAGATGAGATGCGAGAGCGCCTCGTCGCCCGTCGGCCAGGGCTCGTCGCCGTCGTAGGGCACGGGCTCGACACCGTCGGGAATGGCGCCTGCGCGCAGGAACGTGTGGAAGTGGCCGTGCTCGCCCTGATCTTCCCGATGCGCGTGGTAGTAGTACTGGGAGCCGTACTCCTCGTCGTAGATGTCGCCCTTCGGATAGTGGTCGTACTCGTAGAACGTGCCCTGCCCCTTCAGCAGCTCACCGACGATATTGAGTCCCGCCTTGCCGAGCACCCGGTAGCACTCGAGGATCTCGTCGCCGGCCGCCCGCATGGTCTCGAGCCGATCGGCGCCGAGCGTGTCGATGGCGGCCACGCGCGGCGGGCCGATCCGAGACTCAACGACATCGTTCATTCACGCACCAGTCTGAATCCAATCAATATGTGCTTGAGCGCCAGCGGACGGCTGTGCCGGGCAGCCGGGCGGCACACGCCGCAGCCCTTATCGTCCCAGGAGCCGCCCTTGACGATGGCTCTTCCCGCGCCCGCGCGGGTCGCGGTCCATTCGTAGACCTGCCCGGCGCCATCCAGTATGCCAAAGGGACTGGCGCCGCTGGAAAAGGTTCCGACCGGCAACGTGTCGAAGGGACCCTGGTCGTGGCTGTTCAAGCGATCGGATAGGTACTCGTCACCCCACGGAAAACGCCAGCCGTCGATGCCACGCACCGCCTTCTCCCACTCCGCTTCGCTGGGCAGACGCCAGCGCGACCCGGTGCGGCGACTCAGCCAGTCGGCATAGGCGACCGCGTCGCCATGACTCACCAGCACCACCGGATGGTCCTCGCGCCCGCTCGGAGGCCGCCCGTCGGGCCAGGCATGACGACGCGTGCGCGCAAAAGGATGAATGAGTCCGTAGCTCTTCCAGGTCGCTGCGTCCACGTCCGGCGCGCGGTGTCCGGTGTCGCCGATGAAGGCGGCATATTCACGATTGGTGATCGGCGTGCGGGTGATGGCGTAGGCGCCGAGCGCGACGGTTTGGCGCTCGGGCTCGCCGGCGTACCAGCGCTGCTCGCGGGTGATGCTGTGATTGTAGGCGCGCTCGTCGAGGCGATATGCCGCCTCTCGCTCGGCTTCGTCGGAACCCATGATGAAGGGGCCGGCGGGACTCGCGACGAGCGCGGGCGCCGGCACTTCGTCGGCGCCTGCGCTCGGAGCATGAAAGCCGAGCGCCACCATGGTCAGGGAAGACCACAGAGGCGCCGTGCGTAGTATGGCCGAAACGCTTGCCCGTGCTGTCCTGCACCGCGCCCGCGCGGCGCGCGGGCACGTGGCTGCGTGACTCAGACTAGCTGGTCTTGCACGGGTTCTTGGTCGCGCACGGATTGCAAGGATTACACGGGTTCTTGACCGCACACGGGTTACACGGATTGCACTTCTTGGCCGCGCACGGGTTGCACGGGTTGCACTTCTTTGCCGCACACGGATTGCACGGATTGCAAGCACCCTTGGACACCTTGCAGGGATTGAATCCCTTCTGCAGCTCTGCCGAGTACGCCGTGAGTGCGGCCAGTTCCTGCGAGCCCCACTTCAACGGCTTGGCCTTCATGGGCACCACCATACAGAATTGCACCATCTCGTCCAGATGAATGGGACCGACGCCGGCCATCTGCGACGGCATGGCGACCTTGTGCGGATACGGCTGAGCGAAGGTGGGATTGAGCGCCGCGCCGTTCACGTGACAGGACTGGCATGCCAGCCCGCTGGTGCCGATCGACGTGTCGTTCCAAAGCGCCTGGCCCTCGCTCACCAGCGCTGCGCTGGACGCGGTCGGGGCCCCGACCCCGGCCGGGCGAACGAAGTCTTTGGCCGAAACCTTGACACCGCCGCACGGATTGCACGGGTTGCACGGGTTGCAGGCCTTGGCCGCGCACGGATTGCACGGATTGCAGGCTTTCTTGGCCGCGCACGGGTTGCACGGATTGCAGGCCTTCTTTGCCGCACACGGGTTGCACGGGTTGCAGGCAGTCTTGGCCGCACATGGGTTACAAGGATTACACTTCTTGGCCGCGCACGGATTGCACGGATTGCAGGTCGCCGCCAACATCAGCGTCGGATGTTTGACCGCCGGCGGATTGCTGGCGGTGGCACTGGCCATCAGCACCTGCGTCGACGACACGGCCACGATACCCCCGAGTACGGCCGCGACGATGGGCTTGCGATTGAAATGTTTCGGCTGTGGGATGTCTGACATTTCCTTCCTCCTGGTGTCGGGTCCGTTTTTTCTCTCGCCAGACCCTCAAACTCTTGCTCAGGCGTCAGCGTGCACGCGTGTGCACGCCTATCGCTTATGACCGGTGGCGGATTGGATATATTCCCCGTTCAGCGGCACGGGTGGACCGCGCAGCTTCCCCTCTCAGAGCCCGGCGCCGGGGCTCAATCGGCGGCGCGCTCAAAGCCATAGGGCGTTGCCTCCTCGCGGACACCGAGCGAGCGGTTGAAAAAGTCGAGAATCTGCTCGTTGAAGCGCGTGTGAAACGCGATGCGATCGAATCCCGGGCGATCGCGGCACACATCAGGGTCTTCTTCCATGAGCGCCTCGGGGCACGGCGCGATGAACGCATAGTGGCCGGCGCCCTTGACGATGCGGTACTCGGGTACCAGCGGCAGGCATCGAAGATAGGGCTCCACGTGGGTATCGGCACGCAGCAGATTGTCCATTTCGGCGCGATAAAGCCTCACCTGAGCCGTGACCCGGCTGAGACGGTCGCGGTCGAAGAGAAAACCGAAAGCCGGCGCCATGAGCACGGCGGATACGACACGCTCCGCGTAGTCCGGAATCTCCTCGGGAAGCGAGTCGAGCGTGAGCTCCCAGTGGGGCAGCAGGATGGGGTCGTCGGGATTCCAGCGGGCGTGGCTCGTGAATCGCGAAAAGTCCGGACGACCGCCCATGAGCACCGTCATGGTGTAAGCGCCGGCGGCGAAACCCATGGCGGCGAGGCGCGTTTCGTCGATGATGCTGCGGTACTTGTGCGCGCCAAGAATGTACTCCTTGAGCAACCGCATGTGGTACGGGCGCCCCAGCAGCTGCTTGGCACCCAGATAGCCGCCCAGATCCTTGAAGTTGTCGCCCGGGTGGGTCACCGACGCCACTACGAACCCCCGACGGGCCAGGAACTCGGCGCTGTCGTGGTGCGCGCCGTACCAGGCACCCGAGCCGTGGGAGAGCAACACCAGGGGGTAGCTCCCCGGCGCCGGCATCGCATCCCGGGCGACGAGGAACGCCCGCGACTGCTCGGAGACCCGTGCCTCGCGCGCCTCGGTGGGATACCAGACGCCGGCCGTGATGCGTTCGCCGCTCGCCGGATCGCCGACCGTGACGCGGCTGAATCCGGCCGAGTACGGAGTCCCGTCGGTCATCGTTCCACGCCGGGCAGCCACATGAGATCGGTCACTCCGGGCTCGTGCCCGGCCTGCTTTATGAGGGTCGTAAGCTGACCCCGATGATGGGTCTGGTGGTTGAAAAAGTGCAGCAGCACGTGGCGCAGCGCAAACACGTGCTCATCGGGATTGACGATGGTGGTGAACCGGAGATCCGCGTCGAGCGCCGCGTCGTCCAGGCTCGCGGTAAACTCGAGAATCTCCTCATCCATGCGGGAGCGCTCCGCGCGCAACGCATCGAAATCCGCGTACAGCTCCTGGTCCAAACCGTCGACGCTGAACGGGCGATCGACAAAGCGTCCCATCCACAGCTTGTCGCCGAGCAGCAGGTGATTCAAGGTGCCGTGAATGGACTTGAAGAACGCGCCGCGGTCCCGCTTGCGCTCGGCATCGGGGATCTCGGCGCACACGGCGTAGAGCCGCTCGTTCATCCAGCGGTTGTAGCGCGCGAGCGTCAGGAAAGTGTCGATGGCGATCACGGCCTCCCTCCAGCGATCGGACCGACCCGTCATCGCCGGTGCCGGCAGGCCCGCATTTTGCCAGAATTCGCTCCATGAAGATCTACGGCCTGCTCGGAATGACCCACGGGGCGGCCCGCGTGCTCACGGTCATGAGCCCCGAGGGCGCGCGCGCGGCGCTCGCGCACATGGCGTGCACAGACGATCTCATCGTCCACCCTGGCGACGGACGTCTCACGCAATACCACGAGCAGCGCAGCGGCGCCATCGAGCGCCTCATCGAGCGCTACGGCGTGGAGGTGCTATCGAAAACCGAGTGGGATCGGCGCAAACTGGGCCTCGCCGATGCCATTTGGAAGTGAGAATCCATGGGTCAACGGATCCCATGAGACCCTTCCCGCGCGAGCATGCACGCGATCGAGGCCTCACTCGCGCGCAAGCGCGCTCTTACGGACGACATGACATGATATGGCCGGTGCACTGAGCGAAGCGCAGGTCGCCCGATTCCACGACCAGGGATACCTGAGCGTCGAAGGGGTTCTCGACGACGCGGATCTCGCGCCCGTGTGGGCGGAGTACACGAACCTGCTCGATACGCTCGCCCGGCGTCTCGAGGCGCAGCGACTCATATTCGATTGCGGCGCCAGCCTACCCTTCGAATTGCGCTATCCACGCATCCTGGCGCAGTACCCGCAGCTCTACAAACATTTGAACATCTCGCTGCCACTCATCAACGAAGCTTCGCAATCGTCGGACTGGGACATGCACGCCGGCCCCGCGGTGTTCGCGCTGCTGCGCCATGGGAAGATTCTCGACATCGTCGAATCCATCATCGGTCCCGAGATCTTCTCGAACCCGGTGCAGCACGTGCGCTTGAAGCCGCCGGCCTCCGAGGTACCCGACGACGTCGCCGAGTATTCCAATATCGGCGTCACCACCTGGCACCAGGACTATGTCTCGCTCCTCGACGAGGTCGAACACACCCGGCTGCTGACCGTGTGGGTGGCGATGACGGACGCGACGCTCGAGAACGGCTGTCTGGTCTGCGTCGCGGGCAGTCATCGAAACGGCCTCGCGCGGCACCGCGCCGGCGTCACCATGGCGTCCGAGCCCCACATTCCGCCCGAGACCATCGACCAAAACAACGTGCGCCCGCTGCCCATCGCACGTGGCGGCGTCATCCTGTTCGACAAGTTCACTCACCACGCCTCGTTACCGAATCGATCCCAGGGGCTGCGCTGGAGCTTCGATCTGCGCTACAACCCAACCGGGCAACCCACCGGCCGGCCGGCGTTTCCGGGGTTCGTCGCACGCAGCCGCAGGGATCCGGCTTCGGAGCTTCGCGACGCGCGCGCGTGGGCGGCGCTCTGGCAGACAGCGCGTCAGCGCATCGTCAACGGCGACTATCGGGATCCGGTGTTCGAGCAGAAGCGCTGGGAGGCGTCAGCGGGACAATAAGCGTTCTCAGGGGCGTCTCGTTGGACTCGGCAAAAATTCCGACACGGATCCGTCGGGAACCAGCCCTTATCCGCCTTTGAGCGGCGGCATCACGGCGAGGTGATCGTTCTCGGAAAGCTTTTTCGTGCCACGCTCGCTGATCACCACCACCTCGCCGTTCAACGACACCAGGTAATTCTCGCCGAGCGGCATGCCGAGCTGGCGCATGACGTCGATGGGTGTCGCACCTTCCGGCACGTCGATCTCGGCGCTGCTTCCGTCGGTCCCGGGCGGCAGGTGCTCGACAAAGATCCCGCCGGTTTTGAACTGAATCTTCATGGTCGCTGTATGGCTTCAGGCGCGCTTCTGCGTGCAATCCAGGTAGGCATCCATGACCCGCAGCGGATCGCGCATCAGCCGTTTTTTCCAATCGCCGAGGCGCACGCGCGTTTGAATGAGACCGCGGATGACGCCGACGTGCTGGGTGAGGCCGAGCGCGAGCGCGCCCACCAGGCAATCGCGGTCGAACTCCAGGCGCAGATAACGGAAGCGATCGGCGTCGGCGGCCCGTGCGCCCTCACCGCCCTCGGCGCCCATCCACAGACCGAAGGAACTGGAGATCAATCCGAGGGTGTTCAGCACGTTCATGGACAGGCTGCCGCGAAAGGGCGTTCGACGCCCCGCCATGTTGAGTGCCGCGACGCGCCCGTGCTCGCTTGCGGTGGGCTGTATGGCGTGCACCTGGCGTTCGCCGGTTGAGAAATCGGGGCCCTGGGCCACATCGCCGGCGGCGTAGATGCCGGCAACGCTCGACTGCAATTGGGCGTCGACCAGCACACCGTCCTCGACCTCGATGCCGGTGCCAGCGAGAAAATCCACGTTGGGGCTCACGCCGGTGGCACAAACGACCAGATCGGCCGGCACCGCTCCGCCATCCTCGAGCGCGAGCGCGAGCTCGCCGTTCGCGGCGTCGACCGCCGCGACCCTGGTCCCGGTCATGACGCGCACACCCTTGGCTTCACACCAACGCGCGATCATCTCGCCGCCGACCTCGTCCATCATGCGTGGCAACATGCGCTCGCCCATCTCGATGACGGTGAGCTCGACACCGCGCTTGGCGAGCGCTTCGAGCACGATGCAACCGATGAAGCCGGCGCCCATCAGCACCACCCGCGAACCCTTGGTGGCGCCTTCTGCGACGCGCCGTGCGTCGGTGAGCGTCCAGCAGTTCTCGACTCCCGGGAGATCCATGCCGGCGATGGGGGGGCGCACGGCGTGGGAGCCGGACGCAATCAGTAAACGGTCGAAGTCGAGATGGCCACCGCCTTCGAGCTCGACACGCGCGTCCTTGGCATGCACCCGCGTCACCCGCTCGCGACGCACGTCGATACCGAGCCTCTGGTAATGATCGGCGCCGTGACGCAGATAGGTGCCCTCCTCACCCACGCCGCCGGTAAGTAGATAGGGGATCGCCATGCGCGAGTAGGGAGGCTCCGGCTCGTCGCTGACGATCGTGACCGACGCGTGCGGGTCGACCTTGCGCAACGTCTCCGCGGCAATCACACCCGCGGGGCCTGCGCCGATAATGACGTGGTTCATGAAGTGGCCAAATCGTGTCGGAATTCCCTGCGCTCAACCCGACGTACGAGTTCCTTTATAACCCGAGACGTTTCAACGTCTCCTTGGTCGGCACGCCGTCCTTGGTCCAGCCGCGGGCTTGGTAATACTCGGGCAGCATGATGTCGAGCTCGCAGACCTTGTCCTTGGCGGTGCCGCTCGGCGCCGGCACCTCCAGCAAGCGCTTCGGCAGCGTGTCGTCGGCGGCCGTCAGTCCCGCCGCCAGATTGAACTGACGCTCGAGGTTCCAGATGCGCTCGCCGCACGCGAGCAAGCGCTCCTCGCTCCACTCGCCCTCGCATGCCGCGTCGATCTGCTTGCGGAACTCTTCCACCCCCCAGGCGGCGGTGGTGAACAGGCACAGGCCGGTCGAGTCGATCATGGCGATGCGATCCTGAGACTCTTTGGTCGGCACCGCCTTGCCCTTGCCGCTCTGATCCTCCATGTCCTCGGCAAAAACATCGTGCTTCAGGTGGCAGGCGCCGCGGTTCGAGGTGGCGAAGCCGAGCCCCATGCCCTGGAGCGCGCGCGAATCGTAGCCGGCGAACTCCTGACCCTTGACCGCCATGGCGAGCTCCGGATGCCCGTACTTCTCGCACATGCGTCGCGATCCGAGCCCGAGGATCTGACCGAAGCCCTCGTACTTGCCGGTCTTCTCCGCCATCACGGTGAGGGCCTCCGGGTTACCGAACTTCAACGCGATGCCATCGGTGTCCTTGTCGCTGATGACGCCCATCTCGTAGAGCTCCATGGCGGCTGCCAGGGTGCCCCCGAAGGAGATCGGATCCATGCCGTGCTCGTTCATGAGAAAACCGGCGAAGGTGAGCGCGTCGATGTCGTCGATACCGCAGAGCGGCCCGAACGCGAACGCGGTCTCGTACTCGAGGCCACCGGAAGCGTGCCAGTACTCCTTGCGGTTGACGATGGTGAAGTGGGTCTCGTCGATGTGCGCGATGCGCCCGCAAGCGATAGTGCAGCCGAAGCAGGCCTTGTTCGTGAGCAGATTCACGTGCCCGTTGGGCTTCGGCTTCATCATGGCGCGGGCGTTAATCTTCTCGACACCCTCGAATTGGACCGCATGGAAGTTCCGGGTCGGCAGCCCGCCGAACTCCTGCATGGTGTCGATCATCGCGTTGGTGCCGTACTTGGTGAGTCCCTTGCGGCCGCGATTGTTCTCGAGCTGATCTTTCGTCTCCGCCACCACCTGCATGAAGCGTTTCGGGTCCTTGACGCGAACGCCGACGCTGCCGTGCACGGCGACCGCTTTCAAATTCTTCGAGCCCATGACCGCGCCGACGCCGGATCGTCCTGCCGCGCGGTGCAGATCGTTGATGACGCAGGCGTAGCGCACGCCGCGTTCGCCGGCGACGCCAATGGAGGCGATCTTCAGCAGCGGATTCTGATGGCGTGCCTTGATCCACTCCTCGGTCTGCCACACGCTCGATCCCCACAGCTCGTCGGCGGGCAGTATCTCGACGTCGTCGTTGACGATGTGCAGGTAAACGGGCTCGGCTGCGCGGCCTTCGACGATCAGAAGATCGTAGCCGGCGAATTTGAGCTCGGCGCCGAACTTGCCGCCGGAATTCGAGCAGGCGATGGCGTCGGTGAGCGGCCCCTTGGTGACCACGGCGTAGCGCCCGCTCGTCGACGCCATGGTTCCGGTGAGCGGACCGGTTGCGAAGATCAGCACGTTCTCCGGGCTCATGGCATCGGCTTTCGGGTCCATGCTCTGCGCCAGGTACTTGCTAGCGAGCCCGCGCTCGCCCAGATAGTCCCTCGCCCACTCCATGTTGAGCGGCTCGATGGACGCCTCGCCCTTGGTCAGATTGACGCGCAGGATTTTCTCTTGCCAACTCATGGTGCGTGTTCCTGTCAGGCCGAGGGTTGATTGTGGGTTTTCTGTGCCCACTCGCGCATGCGATCGTAGCCCGTCCAGTCCGCATCCACGTAGGTGATGGCGCCGGTGGGACAGGCCGCCGCGCATTGGGGATCGCCGCCACACAGATCGCACTTGATGACCTTGCCGGTGTCCTGATTGTAATTGATGGTGCCGAAGGGACACGCAATGGTGCAGACCTTGCATCCGACGCAGACGTCGTCGGCCACTTCCTTGGCGCCCGTGAGCGCGTTGAGCGTAATCGCCTCCACCGGACAGGCGTGCAGGCACCAAGCTTCGGCGCACTGGGTGCAGGTATAGGGTATGGCAGTCCGGCCGTGCTCGAACTCGAAGATTTTTATCCGCGACTTGGCCGGGTTGAACACGCCCTCGTGCTCGAACGAGCAGGCCATCTCGCACTGCAGGCAGCTCGTGCATTTCTCAGGGTCGATGAGCAGTGATTTTTGCATTCTCGCTTCCTTCGGGTCGACCGTTCGACTCTAATTGATTTCCAATGCGGGAGCGAGGGGGCGATGCGCGCCGAAACTCGGACCTGGACCCGTCGGTCGGGCTGAGCGTAACGAAGCCCGGACCGGCCGTCAGAATGTCGGGGTTCGCTACGCTCAGCCCGGCCGACGGCAGGACGCCGGCCGAAAAAGCGTCGTCACGACTCGCGCACCACCACGAACGACTCGTCGATGAACCACAGCCCCCCGTGGCGCGCCAACACCTCGGCGGTGGCTTCCAGATAGTCGCGGCGGGTCATGGCCTCGGTCATCTGGCGGTCGTCGATCTGGGCGACGTACACCGCCGCGTTCCACGCCGCCAGCAGCGTCGAGGTGCCGATGTGCTCGCCGACCTCGGTGGGCATGACGTGCAGACCGTAGCGGAACAGGTTGGTGCGTTGCGGATCGGCGTGATAGCGCCTGTCCGGAAACGCTTTCTCGAGGCGCGGCATGAGCGCGTCGAGCAGCATCGGCCCCGGGGTCTGGAACGGCTGCTCGCCGGGCCACACCTTGCGGATGATCTCCATACCCGGATCCTGCCCGGTCGCCTGGACGGTGATCATCCGCCCGCCGGGCGCGAGCGCCGCCGCGAGCGGCTCGAGCACCGTGCGCACCTTGACCTCCACCGGGTGCCGTGCCCGGTAAGGCTGCGCGGCGATGACGAGGTCGTAAGCCAGATCGCACGCGCCGCGCCGGGGTATGACCGCGTCGAGGACGAATTTCTGATCGCCGCGAAAGAGCACCAGCACCGACGGCTGCACGTAGAGCGGGTTGCCGGTCTTCTCGCTGGTGCGCACCTGCCACCAGTCCCTGAGCAGCGGCCGGAGCTCGTTGATCTGCGTTTCGAACTCGTGGGAGGTGGCGCCATCGAGCGACACCTCGCGCCAGTTGAGCGCGTCCTGCTTGTGCTTGCTGTTCGGCCACAGCGCCGGCGCCTCGGAGTAGTGCATGTTGGTCATGACGACCACCATCTGCGGATGCTCGGCGAACCGATCGGGCAGCTTCTCGAGCGTCAGGCGCAGATCCTCGACGCTGATTTCCTTGCCGATGACCAGGAACGGCACGTTCGCAAACGCCTCGTGCAGTCGCCTGAGCGAGCTCGCGAGCACCGTGCCATCACCGGTGCCCGCGTCGAAGAGCTGGAGCGCCGGCGGCCGCGGCCGGATATGTCCGATCTCCTCGCCCACCTGCTCCGCGATGGCCCACTTCTCGCCACAGGTGGTGACGAACATGAGGTACTTCTCGCGGTTGTCGAAGAAACGAAACGGCCGTTTGTTGATGTCGCTTTGCTCAGTCATGAATGATTGAATGCCCTCGATTCGTCGCGCGCTCTCCCGGTACTGCTTAACCCTGACGGAGCGCGCGTGCTCGCGAATACCGCTTCATTGGCGAGCATGCGCGCTCCCACAGTCGACCCATTCAACCGGGTCGCCGCATCGCCCGCCACACCGTCTCCGGGGTCGCCGGCATCTCGAAGTCCCGCCCATCGAGGGCATCGACGACCGCGTTGATGACCGCCGCCGGTGCGCCGATGGGACCGACCTCGCCGGCGCCCTTCATGCCGAGCGGGTTGTTGAGGCTCGGCTCGCCGGTCAACGCGTAGCTGAAATCGGGCACGTCGTCGGCGCGCGGCAGCCCGTAGTCCATGAACGATCCCGTCAACAGCTGACCGCTTTCCTCATCGTAGACGGTGCGCTCGAGCAACGCCTGGCCGATCCCCTGAACGACGCCGCCGATCACCTGGCCGGTGGCGATGGCGGGATTGAGCACCGTGCCGAGATCGTCGACGCAGGTGAAGGCTTCGATGCGCACCCGGCCGGTCTCGCCGTCGACGCTGACCTCGCACACATAGGCGCCGTTCGGGTTGGTGTCGTGCTCGCCCTCGAAAGCCGCCTCGCCGAGACATGCGCGCGGCTGCGCATCGCCGAGCGGCCGCGCCAGGTCGAAAAGCCCCACCGCAACGTCGGTGCCCGCAACCGTGAACTGCCCGTGTCCATATTCCAGATCGAGCGCCGCCGCTTCGAGCCTCTCCGACGCCGCCTCGCGAGCCTGCTCGAGCATGTGCTCGGTGGCGCGCACGATGGTGCTCGCGCCGATGGGCAGCGACGACGAGCCGCCGGTGCCGCCGCCGGTGGCGATCGCGTCGGTATCGCCCTGGATGACGCGCACCTGCGCGACGGGGATCTGCAGCCGCGCGGCGACCAGCTCGGCGAACGCGGTCTCGTGACCCTGACCGGTGGACTGGGTGCCGGTGCGCACCACGACGCACGCGTCGGTGAGCGCCACCTGGCTCACCTCGACCGGGTTGCCGCCGGTCGCGTGCAGATAAAGCGCGAGGCCGATGCCGCGCCGCTCGCCGCGAGCTTCCGAGAGTTTCTTGCGATCGGCGAAGCCCGCCCAGTCCGAGAGCGCCAGCGCCTGGTCCATGACCGCCTCGAAATCACCGCAGTCGTACACGCGCCCGAACGCCGTCGTATAGGGCATGGCGGAGGTCGGCACCAGGTTCATGCGGCGCAGCTTGATGCGGTTGATACCGGTCTCGCGCGCGGCGCGATCCATCAGACGCTCGACGGTGGTGATGATCTCGGGCTTGCCCGCGCCGCGGTAGGCATCCACCGGTGTCGTGTGGGTGAGCATGCCCTCGACGCGCAAGTAAAGCGCCGGGATGTCGTAGACGTGACCGAACACCCGCTGCAGGCCGTCAGTGGGAATGGACGGGGCGGCGCTCGAAAGGTAGGCACCGAGATTGGCCTTCACGTGGGCGCGCAGCGCGAGCAGGCGGCCGTCGGCATCGAGTGCAATCTCGGCGCGGTGCGCGTGATCGCGCCCACCCGCGTCGGTGAGGAAGGCGTCGCTGCGATCGCCGACCCATTTGACGGGACACTCGAGGCGGCGAGCGGCATAGAGCACCAGCGCCTGCTCCGGGTAGGTGAAGATCTTCATGCCGAAGCTGCCACCCACGTCGTAGGTGACGACCCGCAAGCGATCCTTGTCGATGCCGAGCACGGATTCGGCGAATGCCTTCTGCAAGGAATGCACGCCCTGGGATTGCGTGTAGAGCGTATAGCGGTCGGCTCGCGCGTCGTAATCGCCGACCGCCGAGCGGGTCTCAATGGGGCAGATGACGACGCGGTTGTTGATGGCGTCGATGGTGCATACCCGCGCTGCGCGGGCGAATGCCGCTTCCACCGCCGCGGCATCGCCCTTCTCCCAGTCGAAGCAGCGCTCGCGGCTCGTGCGCACGTCGGTGCACGCCTCGAGCGCCTCGAACTCCGCCGCGATCAGCTCGGCCGCCTCCCGGGCAATGTCGAGAGTGCGCGCCACCACCAGCGCGACCCCGTCGCCGACGTAGCGCACCACGGACTCGGCCAGCACCGGCCGCTCCGGTGCCTGCATGGGACTGCCGTCCCGGGAAGTCACCGGCGTGCGGCACGGCAGCGCGCCGATACCGTCGCGCGCTAGATCGGCCGCCGTGTACACCGCCGCGACCCCGTCGACCGCGCGCGCCGCCTGCACATCGAGCGACACGATGCGTGCGTGCGCATACGGCGATCGCAGCACGAAGGCGTGAAGCGCGCCGGGAAACGACAGGTCATCGACGAAGCGACCCTTACCCGTGAGAAAACGATGATCTTCCAATCGCATGCAATGAATCACTCGTTGTCGTCACCACGCCGCCCGTGGAAGTGAGCATGCTCGTTCCTACAAAGCAATCGGCAAAACGCGCAAGAGTCTAAACGAACTCCGACACCGACTTAAGCTGCCCCGCGCCGATGAAGCGCGCCAGCAGCATTAGCCCGGCATCGTGGACTTCGCGCCCCGCGTGGCTCGCGCAGGCATCTATGACCACCACCGGCTCGATGTCGCGCTCGAACGCATCGACCGCAGTCTTCAGCACGCAGCCGTCGGTGGCGATGCCACACAAGATCAGCCGCTCGATCTGCTGCTCGACGACGTGCTCCGAGAACTCGTGTGTAAAGGCCGTGTAGCCGTGCTTGACGAACACCGGCCCCGCGCTCGTGTCGAGCGCATCGTAGAGCACGGTCTCGGGCTCGCGCATGAAACGCGTCCAACCGATCCAGCGCGCGTAGCCGCTGTCCGGGGTGTTCACGAAGCGCGTGTACGCGACGCCGATGCCGCGATCCGAAAATGCACCGATCAAGGTGTTGATGGGCTCGATGACATGCGCGGTGTGCTCGTTGATGAAACCGTTTTGCACGTCGACCACCAGCAGCATCGAACGTGCATGCCGCTCATCAGTCATCGGCGCGCGCTTTCCAGTCCGGGTCGTCGAAGCGCTGAATCTCGATCAGGTAGCCGGCGGGATCGCGCAGGAAGCAATGATAGATGTTGAACTTCGGATTGAAGGCGGGTGGTTTTTCGAATTCGACACCGCGGGCTTTGAGGCGCGTGTACCAGCCGTCGACGTCGTCGCTCACGAGCGTCAGGATGATGCCGTCGCTCTGTGGTTGCTTGTCGCGCCGGCAGATGCCGATGAAGGCGCGGTCGCAAATTCGATAGATCCGGCAGGCGCCCTGGTCGAGCGCCAGCGGCAGCGCGAGCAGCGACTCGTAGAAGTGCGTCGTCGCTTCGAATTGCGTCGTGTAGCAGAAGGTCACCTGGGCAGATC
>JBFICP010000042.1:0-17695 GCA_041581935.1 Gammaproteobacteria bacterium
CGACGCCGGCACCGACGACGATGCACTCAACGCGCTCCACGTTTCAGTCCGAAAGCTGCGTTGCGCTCACCCGCGCCCGACGAACGGCATATTGGTCGCCATGATGGTCATGAACTGCACGTTGGCCTCGATCGGCAGGCTCGCCATGTACACCACCGCGCTCGCAACGTGCTTGACGTTCATGGTCGGCTCGATCTCGACCGACCCGTTCGCCTGCGGCACGCCCTTGGTCATCCGCCTCGCCATCTCCGTCAACGCATTGCCGATGTCGATTTGGCCGCAGGCGATGCCGTGCGGACGTCCGTCTAATGACAGCGACTTGGTGAGCCCCGTGATGGCGTGCTTGGTCGCTGTATAGGGCGTCGAGTGGGGCCTCGGCGCATGCGCCGAGATGGATCCGTTGTTGATGATGCGCCCACCCTTCGGCGTCTGGCTCTTCATGAGCATGACGGCCTCGCGGGCGCAGAGAAACGCGCCCGTGAGATTGATGTCCACCACGTTTTTCCACTGCTCGACACTGAGCTCGTCGATGGGAATTCCCGGAGCGTTGACGCCGGCGTTGTTGAAAAGGACATCGAGGCGTCCGAACTCCTGGCGGACCTTTTCGAACAGGCGGTTCACCGATGCGGGATCGCTGACATCGGTCGGAACGACGAGAGTCCCGGCATCCGACTCGCCGGCGAGCTTGGCGGTTTCCTCCAGCGGCTCCTTGCGGCGCCCCGCGAGCACGGTCGCGTAGCCCGCCTCGCAAAGCGCGAGGGCCGCCTGCTTGCCGATGCCGGATCCCGCTCCCGTAACCAGGGCAATCTTCACTGACGAGGCCATTTTTGTTCTCCCGTTCTGGTCAGGCGCGTTTGACGCGGACCAATAGTAATAGAGGCAAAGACGCGAAACATACTATCGCGTACATGAGGAAGGCATTGTCGTATCCGACCATGCGCGCCTGGCGATCGATCTCAGTGCCGATCCGGGCGAGGCCGTCGACGGTTTCGAGGTTCCAGCCCCCGGTGACTGCGGGGAAACGCAGTGCCTCCTTATAAGGGCTGATGTTCTCGGCAAGCTCCGCGTAGCTTATTCGCGCCGTGCGCACCACCACCACGAAGCTCAATGAAATGAATATGCTGGTGCCGAAATTACGCAGAAGATGAAAGATTGAAGAGCCATCGGGCATGAACTTCTCTGGAAGTGTCGCGAAGGTCATGGTGACGAGCGGCACCCACATCATTCCACTGCCGATCCCCTGAATGATTCCGGCCCAGGCAATGGTGTCCGGGGGCACGTCGACATTGAACGACGCAAGGAGCAGGCCGCTGATTCCATTGAGAACCATGCCTATGAAAAACGTGAGTCTCGGATCGAGCCACCCCAGCCGCCCAGCCGTATAAAAGCCGGCAACCATTCCCAAACCGCGCATGGCCAGAAGTATGCCGATGAGCGAATCCGGATAACCTTTCAAATTGTGCAGCAGCGGAGGCAGCAGGGTAATCGGCGTGAAATTCAGCATCCCGTACACGAACACGAGCGCGAGCCCGAGGGCAAAGTTTCGATCTTTGAATATCTGCGGATTGAGAAACGGGGCGTCGCTTGTCGCGGTGTGAACGATGAAGAGATAAAGACCGAGTCCCGCACCGCAGGCGTACAGAATCAATTCACGTGACGTGAACCAGTCCAGGCGCTCGCCGCGATCGACGAACAGCTGCAGACAGATGATGGCAAACGACAGCGCAAGGAAACCCGTCCAGTCGAGTTTTGCAGATTGCTCCTTGGTGGCAGGCCGAATGAAGGTAACCACCAGTAGAAAAGCGACGACGCACAAGGGCACGATCATGTAGAAAACCCAACGCCAGTCGTGGGCCTCGGCGAAATAGCCGCCCAGGGCCGGGCCCACCGCCGGACCGACAACCACGGTCATGCCGAAGAAACCCTGTGCCATGGGTCGGTCCTTGCCGGTAAAGTTGACGAGCAGAATCGATTGCGAGAGCGGCACGATCGGTGCGCCGAACGCACCTTGGGCAACCCGGTAAAGAAGCAGCGTCTCGAGCGATGTGGCGGTCGCGCACAGCAGCGTGCTGGTTGCGAATCCGGTGATAGCCCAGAGCAGCAACGGGCGTTCTCCGAGACGCCCCACCAGCCAACCGGTCATCGGCGTGACCACCGCCGTCGCCACGACGTTGAGTGTTACGACCCAGGCAATCTGATCCGGGGTGGCAGAGAGTGCGCCCTGAAGCTGGGGCAGGGTCACGTTGACGATGGTCACCGTCAGCGCGTAGAGCATGGTGCACACCGACACCGTCACCAGAATCATGGCGCGGGCGAGCGACGAAACGGTAGGTACCGGCTCGACCGGGAGCGCTTCGGCCTGCGTCACGCCATCGGGTGTCGGGGAGGACTTCATTGCAATGCGGCTACCGGGGCATCCGCCCCGAGAGATGAGCCCCCTGCGGGGAGTACGAGACCGGAACCACGGTTCCGGTATTTCGAGATGAGCCTATTCTATTGCCCGGGCGCTTGTGTTGGATAGTCGCGGCCCGCGAACGGTGAGAATTCGCGTGGCGCCAGGCATTGGCCCTCGGTGCAGGGCGTCGAGCGGATCGACGGCATCGAGAAGTGGATGGGTCCGAGCACGATCGGCGACGCGCTGACCTCCTCGCCCGAGAAGAATGCCTGCATTCGGGTGCGCACGTCTTCGACGACCTCGAGCAGGTCGTCGTGCCCGGCGTTCATCAGGACCACGTGGCGGGCACGACTCAGATGGGGCAGCAGGCGCTTCGCCTGATTGACAGGGGTCTTGGTGTCGAGCTCGGCGCTGAACATGAGCACCGGCACGTCCGATCGCGGAGGCTGGCGAAACGCATCGCCCAAGTTCGGCACCTGCCACGCATCGCAGGCCTCCGGCAGCGCCGGGTGAAAGGTGTGTCCGAGAACGCAGCTCGAGGGCACGCGATCGCGCGGCGCCGGATCCGCGCCTGCGCACACGGTCGCATAGTGCTGGGCGGCGCTGCGCATCGCCAGCGGTCCCTTGCGCATCCACAACAGACCCTGCAACCGATTGCGCAGCTCCGACTGCAGCCACTCCCGATCGGTATCGTCGATCAGCGCACGATTGAATCGCGGCAGCTTGGCGAGCTCGTCGCGGATCCCCAGACGCGTCACCATCTGGCGCCGGTAGGCCAGTTCGTCGAAGACGAACTCCACCGGCTCACCGCCGTCGGTGCCCGGGATCGATACCTGGACCGGAGCGTGTCGCAGCTTCTCGATGGCCGCGATCGTGGAATTCACCAGATCGGGATACAGTTCGGACGCTTCGTCACGCTCGAGAAGCTCGGCCGCGCGACCGAGGACCGCGTCATGGTCCATGGGATTGCGCAACGAGTCCGATGGACCCATGACACCCAGCAGCACGGCCCTGGACAGGCGATGCGAGTGCGAGCGCAGCAGCTCGAGCGCAATCTGGGTGCCGTAGCTGAACGCAACCACGCCGAAACGCCGATAGCCGAGTGCGTCGGCCACCGCGACCACGTCCTCGGCGTAGGCCACCGTGTTGTATCCCGCCAGATCGACACCCTCGGCCTGCCAGGCACGCCGGCAGGCCGCGAATTGCTCGCGGGCGACCTCGATCAGCCGGGAGCGCTTCAACGGCGCGTCAATGGGCAAATCCCAGCGCTCGGCGCAGTCCAGCCGTGGCCGGCTGAAGCCCGTGCCGCGTTGCTCCACGAGCACGAGATCGCCGAACTCGCGCAGGGGCAGCAGCCAGGCGGCGTTACCGGCGAACGAGCCGATGCCCGACGCTCCGGGCCCGCCGGCGATGAAGAACAACGCCGTCCGCGCGCTTCCGGCGCTCGCCGGAATGCGCCCGAACGTCACCGTCACCCGGCGGCTGTCGGGATCGCGCCTGTTCTCGGGCACGCTGAGCTCGCCCCACTGACCCGGCACCCGCCTGAGCCCGTTGAGCACGAAATGGTGTCGCTTCACGGAAAGCCCGTCGCCGCCCTGCGGCGAGGGCGTCCATGCGGCGCCCACCGGCAGCGCAGCAACCGCCAGTGACGCGCTGACACCGAGCACGGCCAGAAACAAGGGAAAGCTGACGGCGCCACGAGCCGACCGGAATCTCACGCTGGCATCCTGTGAGGGAATGGGCTTCTAAGCTGTCTCGGTCGCCTCGTGGGCATCCTTTAGCGCCCGTTACGGAATCGCCGACCGGGGTCACAATCTATGCGCACGCACCCAGGCGACGGCGTCGGCCAGCGCCTCGCGGGCTGGACGTGGCGCATAACCGAGCTCCTGCTTCGCCTTGTCGGAAGAAAAGAACATCAGTGTCTTCGACATCTTCAATCCGTCGACGGTGAGAAGTGGTTCTCGGCTCGAGCGACGCATACGCGCGGCGAGTTCCGCGATGTAGGCCATCGGCAGCACAACACCGCGCGGTAGTCGTATGCGAGGAGGCCGCCGGCCGACCAGCGAGGCGATCTCGGCGAGAAACTCGCGCAGCATCATATCCTCGCCACCGAGAACGTAGCGCTCACCGATCGTTCCGCGCTCGAATGCCTGCACGTGACCGGTGGCGACATCGTCGACATGCACGACATTGAGGCCGGTGTCGACGAAGGCCGGAATTCTTCCGCGCATGGCTTCTTCGACCACCCGTCCCGTGGGCGTGGGCCGGATATCGCGCGGGCCGATGATGGTCGATGGATTCACGATGACAGCCGGAATGCCTTCGTCGCGCACCATACGTTTGACGTCTTCCTCGGCCAGAAACTTGGAGCGCTTATAGTGACCCGTCATATCGTCAATGGTCACCGGCGTCTCCTCATCCGCAGGGCGCCCGGAAGGTTCACGGCCGAGAGTGGCAACGCTGCTCGTGTATACGATGCGCTCGACACCGGCTTCCGAGGCCAGGCGCAGAAGCTCGCCGGTGGCCGTGACGTTCGTTTGGTATATTTCCGTTGGATCTCTGGCCCACAACCGGTAGTCGGCCGCCGTGTGATAGAGAGCGCTGCATCCCTTCAACGCCTCGCGCAGCGATGCCGTATCGTGGAGGTTCCCATCCGCAATCTCGACGTCGAGGCCGTCGATATTGTCGCGTAGGTTGTTATTAGGGCGCACGAGCACCCTGACCGCGTCGCCCCGCTCCAGCAGCGCCCGGACCACCGCGGAGCCCAGAAAGCCTGTGGCGCCTGTCACTAGCGTCGTCATCGATTTCCACATTTGGAAGGATCGTTCGGGGCCCCGGGACCGACCGCGTCGCCGTCACCGATGGCCTGTGGCGATCCTGCCACCAGCAACGGTCAAATGAAACAATCCGCGTGCGGCGAAAACGAAGCCGGCGTCGGCTTTTCTTGCGCCTGCGATTTCTATATTCTGCTCCGCGCGCGTGGCTCGGGGATCCGGACTCTCGCGCTGTGAGGACCTGCCGAGCGTTGAATTTCACATGACCCCCACGCCGCCCGAGACCGGCTTTCGACCTCTGACGGGCTCTATCGACGAGTATCTCGGCCGCGTGGCCGCGGCATTTGTGGCGCGCGTCCAACGCCGCGCCGGCACCGTAATCGTGTTGTTCCTGATCGCCACGGCCGTCATCGGTGCCTACGCGGCCGCAACCCTCAGGATCAATTCCAGCGAGATCGACATATTCTCCGGCGATCTGCGCGTCATGAAGCTGCGCGCGGATTACTTCGATAACTTTCCCGAGCTGCGTGACCCTATCGTCGTGGTCGTCGATGCGGCAACACCGGACCTTGCGCACGACAGCACGAAAAGGCTCGCGCAGCGACTGCGCATGGAGCCCAAGCTTTTTCCCGGCGTCTATCAGCCCGATGGTGGAAAGTTTTTCGAAGAGCATGGACTACTCTACCTCAGCACTACCGAGCTCCAGGACACGGTCGATCGCTTGTCCCAGGTGCAACCTTTTCTTTCGAGGCTCTCGCGCAACCAGAGTATTGGAGGGCTGTTCACCTTGCTCGATGAAGCGGGAACGGCCGTGGACTCCGGTCAGCTGGAACAATCGATGCTTGGCGATACCTTCGATTCGGTCAGCCAAGTCATCGACAACTACCTCGCGGGGCGCGACACACCGCTTTCCTGGCAAAAGCTTCTGGACGTTGGCCGGTCCAGCGAGACACCGTATCGACGCTTTCTGCTCGTCAAGCCGGTCGTGGATTTCAGCCGCATACGTCCGGCCGAGGACACATTGCTCGGTCTGCGCAAAGTCGTCTCGGAGCTGGGGCTCGATAACAACGACGCTGTTCGCGTGCGTACGACGGGAACGTTTCCCCTCGCCTACGAAGAATCGAAACACATTCTCGAGCAAGTATCGTGGGCCGGGCTCGCGTCGCTCACTCTGGTGACCATTATTCTCCTGGTCGGATTGGGCTCGCTGCGTTTGGTGTTCTGCTCGGTGCTCACGCTGCTCGTGGGTCTCGTGTGGACGGCGGGCTTCGCGGCCGCCGCCATCGGCCATCTCAACCTCATTTCCATCGCCTTCGGCGTGCTGTTCATCGGTTTGGGGATCGATTTCGCGATTCATGTCTGCGTGCAGTTCAGCGATCAGCTCGGAAAAGGCGCGTCTCCGGGCGACGCGTTATGTGGCGCGGCCTCCAGCGTCGGCGGCTCGCTGGTCATGTGCGCGCTGACCACTGCCGTGGCGTTTTTCTCCTTCGTGCCAACGGACTTCACCGGCGTAGGGGAGCTGGGCCTGATCGCCGGAACGGGAATGTTCATCGGCCTTTTGACCAACTTCACACTGTTACCGGCCATGATTCTCAAATTCGCGGCGCATTCGAGAATCAGCACCATCGGTAGCGTTCCCGAATGGATCGTGGGCGCATTCGCTTTGCCGATTCGCTACGCCCGGAGCGTGCTCGCAGTGACGGCCGTGCTCGCCATTGGCAGCCTGTGGCTGCTTCCAGATATCCATTTCGATACCAACCCGCTGCGCGTTCGTGACCCGTCGACCGATTCGGTACAAGTGTTCAACGAGATTCTCAAGCAAGGTGACGCCTATCCATGGAACCTGAACGTCGTCGCCGATGATAGCGAAAGCGCACGCAAAATTGCCTCGCGCCTGGAGGAGCTCCCGAGCGTACGGCTCGCATTGACGCTCTCGGATTTGGTGCCGAGTGACCAGGACGCGAAGCTCGTCATTCTCGATGAAGCCGCTCTAATGGTGCTTCCGAGCCTCGACGAAGAGCCGAGCGTCACCGACACCGACGAAGCGCAGGTGCGCGCGGACATCGGCAAGCTCGAAAAGACATTGAGCGCCATCGCGGCGGGCGATCACGACCCGGCCCTGGTCGATTCAGCCCGCCGTCTCCTCGAGTCGCTGCGCCGGCTGCGCGAAAAGCTGGAAGGCGGAGCCCACGACGCCGCCGCCCTCCAGAAGCTTCGCGGGATGCTGTTCGACTCGCTCCCGGAGCGGCTGCGCCTGCTGCGCGTCGGGCTGCAGACGGGCTCGGTTGACCTCGAGCGTATTCCCGACGAGCTCAAGCAACGCATGACGGGAAAAGACGGGCACGTACGAATCGAGGTCTTTCCAGCGGAAGATCTCAACGATCAGTCGGCGCTGGAGCAGTACGTGGCTGACGTTCAGTCCGTCGACATGGACGCGTTCGGTGAAGGGTTGCTGATCGTGGACTCCGGGCGTGTCGTCATTCAATCCCTGGTGCAGGCTCTGATCACCGCCGGCGTCGTCATTATTGTGCTTCTTGCGGTTCTATGGCGGAATCTTCGCGACTCTTCACTGGTGGCCGCACCACTGGTTCTCGCAACGATTCTTACCGTGGCCTGCTCGGTAATTCTGGGGATCACTTTCAATTTCGCCAACGTCATCATCATTCCGCTGTTGCTGGGCGCGGGGATCGTCTACGGCATTCACATGGTGCATCGGGTGCGCGCGGGCGAGCTTCCCGATGGCAACTTGCTGCGCACAGGAACAGCTCGCGCGGTGCTCTTGAGCGCGCTGACAACCATGGCGAGCTTCGGAACCCTTGGATTCTCGTCTCACCTGGGAATGGCCAGCCTCGGCCAGCTCTTGACCCTCGGTATCGCGCTGGTGCTGCTTTGCAACGTCGTGGTGTTGCCAGCGCTCGTCGAGGTGACGGATAAAGGACGCCGCTGAGCGCCTATTTCCTGCCGAACAGGAGCAATCCGACACCGACGGCGGCGCAAGCCGCACCGCCGACGAGATACATTGTTGTCTGGTCGGTATAGCGCCCCGTTACCGTCTCGGTTACCGATTCGAGCGGGGATCCGGAAGCGGTGTATCCAAAATACAGAAGCACGCCGCCGACAACTATCAGCACGAGCGCGAGAATTTTCGAATTAGACATGATTCAACAGCCCGGTCGGCGGGGCGCGAAGCTGCGGGTAATCGAAATTCTAGCGGCTTTGGACATACGCTGCATGCCGGTGCAGGATACGCTTTTCGGTTATCGGGAGCTTTAACGATCGTGAGTAAGCCCAAGCGCCGCGCGGAGCCCGGCGCATTCACGCGCCGCGAATTCGAGCGGCGGGTAGAGCGTGCCTGTCGGCTCATGACCCGCGACAAGCTCGATGGGGTGCTGGTCACTTCGGAGACCAACGTCGAGTATCTCTCCGGCTTCACGACCCAGTTTGCATGGAACACGCCGGCGCGGCCCTGGTACTTTCTGCTCGCCCGAAACGCCCGCGCCGTGGCGATTATTCCCGAGATAGGACTCAGCAACTGGCAGTCGACGTCCTGGGTGGACGACGTTCTGACCTGGCCGTCTCCAAGACCGGAGAACGAAGGTCTGGATCTGGTTGCCAAGGCCGTCGGCGCCATCCGGCGCCGGTTCGGCACACTCGGCGTGGAGCTCGGAGCCGAATCCCGTCTCGGCATACCGGCCGGCGATTTCATGCGCTTGAGACGCATGGTTCGACCGGTGCGAATGGTCGACGGGTCGTCGTTGATGCGCGAGCTCCGGCTGGTGAAATCAAAAGCGGAGGTTGCCCGAATCCGCCACATCTGCGAGCTCGCCTCCGACACCTTCGACGCCCTGCCGGATTTCTTCGAAAGCGGCGATACCGAGCACGACCTCGTACGCAAATTCCAGGCTGATATTCTGCTGCGCGGGGCGGACAAGACGCCTTACACTGCCATCGGTTCCGGAAGGGGTGGTTACACAAGTATCATCGCGGGCCCGACGAGTCGGCGCCTGCGATCCGGAGACGTGTTTCTCATCGATACCGGCTCGCGATACGGTGGCTACTTCTGCGATTTCGACCGCAACTATGCGCTCGGCAAAGTGAGCGATCAGGTGCACCGCGTTCACGAAATTCTGTATCGCGCCACCGATGCAGGGATCGCGGCGGCGAGACCCGGCAACACAGCGGCGGACGTATTCGCGGCCCAGGCAAAAGTGCTCGTCGACGCCGGCATGGCGCTCGGAAACGTCGGGCGCTTTGGACACGGTCTCGGCAAGATTCTGACCGAGCCGCCTTCCAACAAGCCGGGTGACCTCACGCCTCTGGAACCCGGCGTGGTATTGACCATCGAACCCAATGCCCTGTTCGGCCGCGGCAAGATTCTGGTTCACGAGGAGAATGTTGTCGTCACGCGCGACGCAGCCGAGCTGCTTTCACGGCGCGCGCCCAGGGAAATGGTGCGTATCGATGCGTGAAAAGACGCGAACCCGCGGGCCGCAAGGCCAGAAGTGCCTTCCCTGGCAGACCTCCATCCCTGTTGTTATCGCGCTGACTCGTCTTCGTCTGAATCGATTGCTTTCGCCCGCGAGACCGGCCCGCGGCCGGTCGTCTTCTTTCGACGTTCGTTGGCTTTTCCGTTCTTGGCGCAACCAGTAAATTTCTCCTCCTGGATGCGTCGGTAGATCTCCTCCCTGTGCACAGTGAGCTCTTTAGGAGCATCTATGCCGATCTTTACCTGGCCTCGGGTGACTCCGAGCACCGTGACAGTCACGGAGTCGCCCACGTAGATGGACTCTCCCATTTTTCTACTCAAGATCAACATGACTCCTCCGAGAGACTGATGGTCGCAGGCTTGGTTGCGAGATTGCCGATGGTCCGCTCACCCGGCCGCGTGCTCGGACACCGGGGCCGCCGACGAGCCGCCGACTCCGACCCGAACAGAATTGATGCGTAGCCCGTTGCTGATTTCCATCAGCCTCGTACGGGCCAGCTCCGAATCGTTCGAATCGAGGGCCCTGAGAGCCTCGTTGACGTGAGCCCAAGTTTTCTTCAAAGGCATATCCACTCGTGTGTAAACGAGTGGAACATCCAGTGAATCGAGCGCGGAGATGACCGCATCCTGGTCGGACATTTCGATGTCACGACGAAATGCATCCAATTTCTCCTGGACGTAATTTTCCGGACCGGCCTCACCGAGCAATCGAACCTCCGAGTGAATCAGCACGAAATCCGCCTCTGAAGCCGGTTTCGTGCTGGAATCCGTCGCCTCGTAGATATCGGCGGTGTCGAGTGACTTTGGCGATTCGGAGACGATTTTCGATAGCAGGGTTCTTGCGACCGCGAGATCTTTCTTCGCCTCCTCCGGATGATCGTTGGCGATCTCGGTGAGCGCCGCCCTCAGATTGCTGAGAGCATCTCGCCCGTAGGAGGCGTTGATAGCCCACTGCGCGGGGCGGGTATGATTATCGATGACTCGAACGACTTCGCTCGTTTCGCGTTGCCCACCGGTTATGCGACCAATATAGGTCGCGATTTCGACCACAACCGCGCTGACTACGATGCCGGCGGCAATTACGACAAAAAGGCGCCTTGGATGTTTGGCCATCCGCTTGCTCCTGTGCAAGTAGGGCGTAAACGCATATCCGGTGACGTCAGTAAACCGAGAGTCTCCCGCTGGCTGGGAGAGGCCCTATCGAGCTTCGTACGTGGATATTAAGCAGCCGGCGATTAACCGGCGATGTCCGGAGGATTAATTAAACGTCATGGAGAAAGACGTCGAAAGTTCACTCAGTAGCAGTTGGTTTCCAGAAGCGGCGAATTAGTCAATACACGTGCGTAGCCGAAGCGTGAAAGGTCCAGAGTTCGGTACTCTCCGAATTCAATCAATTCGCTCAGCGCACGCCCTACCGCCGGCGACTGCATGAGCCCGTGGCCGGAAAAGCCCGCGGCGACCAGTAAGTTTTCGACGCCGGGCACGTGTCCAAGGATGACATTCTCGTCCAACGTGTTGAAGTCGTAGTGACACGAATACGCACTCGAGAGCTTGATTGCCTCGAAGGCGGGCACGCAGTCTGCAAGCGCCGGCCAGATGATCTCCTCGAAGAGCGCGTAGTCGATATCGAATGTGTCGGTAGCCGGATCCTGCTCGGGCGGTGGCGACACGACCGTGAGATAACGCTCTCCCTCGTTTCGGAAGGCGACACCGTTAGGGAGGATCACCAGCGGCGTTGGTCCAATCGATTCCCGGCAATCGAACAGAAAGGCACAACGCTTGCGTGGCTCCACGGGCAATCGAACGCCTGCCTGAGCCGCCAGACTCGCGGCGTCGCGCGCACCGGCCGCATTCAATACGGTCCCGGCGGTCATCGATTCCCCGCTTCTGAGCCCGAGCTCGGTAACACGGCCATTGTCACAACGCAGCGTGATGACCTCATCCGCCTTGTAGGTAACGCCGAGCGATATCGCTTTTTTCTTGAACGCCTGGAGCAGCGAGTAGGGATCCAGCCAACCCTCGTTGCTGAGACCGAGAAAACCGCCGGCGAGATCGCGGGAGTTGATCCACGGAAATCGCGTGCTCAGCTCCTCATTGGTCTGATACACGACGTCGGCACCGTTTTTCAGCTGCACCGCATGGTTCTCGCGCATGACGGGCAGCGCGAGCTCGGAAGCGAGAATCAAGTAACCACGTTCCTTGAATCCGACCGCCGGAGCTTCGCCGTCGACGGACAGATATCGGTCGATGTTCTTAACGAACTCGGCGCCGAACAAACCGATGCAAATGTTCTCGGGCGTGGAGAATTGTTGTCGGATCCCGCCGGTGGCGCGAGCAGACGGCACGTCGGTATAGCCGGGGTCGCGTTCCACCACCACAATCGAGCCGTCGAACCGGCCGGCGGCGAGAAAATAGGCGGTGGCACTACCGGTCACACCGCCACCGACGATGACAACGTCGTAGGATTCAGCCATTTCCCTGACGATCTCTCCTGGCCGCGGCGGCAACCGGGCTGCGGTATCGGCAGGATTCTAAGTCCGGATCGGCACGACATCCAGCAGGATTGCGTGTGAAATGCGAAGCGTTGCGCGCTATTCGAAAACACGGCTTTTCAGATCGTTTGCGTTTGGTTAAAGTCGGATCCGCGCGAGTGGATAGATTTCATGAGCCGAAAAGTACTCACCATTTTCCATCAAGAGCACTCGACGGCCGGACGCGTCGGCGAGTTCCTGAGCGAGCGCGGCTACGCGCTGGACAAGCGCTGTCCGTGCATGGGCGATCCGCTCCCGACGGACTTGTCTCAATACGCTGCCAGCGTCATCTTCGGCGGCCCCATGAGCGCCAATGACGACCATCTGCCCGGCATCCGCGCGGAGCTCGACTGGCTCGAGAAGCACGCTCTGACCAGTGGGCGGCCGTTGCTCGGGATCTGCCTGGGCGGCCAGCAGATTGCCCGGGTCCTCGGAGCGCGGGTCGGACCGCATTGCGACGGATTAGTGGAGATTGGCTATTACGAAGTAGCACCGACGCAAAACGGTGGCGACTTTCTCGACTGTCCCACGGTGTTCTACCAGTGGCATACGGAAACGTTCGATATTCCCGACGATGCGGAGCATCTGGCTCATAACGAGAACTTCCCCGGCCAGGCCTTCCGTTACGACGGCAGCACCTACGCGATCGAGTTTCATCCGGAAATGACCCGCGAAATGGTCGATAGATGGTGCCACTCGGAACGAGGTTCGCCGAAACTCGCACTTCCGGGCGCGCAGCCCGTCGAAGCGCATCTCAAAGGCTACGATCGCTTCGCGGCAGAAACGGATCGCTGGCTCGGCTGGTTCCTCGACCAGCGCTTTTTCGCAGCGGATCCGGGCTAGCGTTCCGCCGCACCGACCTCAACCGTTTTTCGCCGAGCACTGGAGTTGGACGTCTCCAGTTGTTCTAATCGGTATCCCCAAACTGGCGTCACGTCGGAGCGCGTCACTATGTTACTTCAAATCGTCACCATTTATCTGGCAGCGGCAACCGTTGCGGTCGTGCTTGCACGCAAGCTCGGCTTTGGCGCGGTACTCGGTTACCTCTTTGCCGGCGTGCTCGTCGGCCCGTGGGGACTGCGGCTGATAACCGACGTCGAAAGTATTCTGCATTTCTCCGAGATCGGCGTCGTGTTTCTGCTGTTCATCATCGGCCTGGAGCTTCAGCCCGCTCGACTCTGGGTGCTGCGCCGGTCGGTTTTCGGACTCGGAACGCTGCAGGTTCTGGTGACGGGTGCGTTACTGACCGGCGTTGCGCGGTGGTTTTCCCTCGGCTGGGCGCCGGCGATCCTGGTGGGTTTTGGTCTCTCGCTCTCGAGCACCGCGTTCGTACTGCAGATGCTCGCCGAGAGAAAAGAGCTCAACAGTCTCCACGGTCGCGCCGCGTTCGGTGTATTGCTGTTCCAGGATATCGCCGTGATTCCTCTCATCGCACTGGTGCCACTGCTCGCGAGTGACACTTCGAGCGTCAAGCACGCTGTGCACCTCGACCAGGTACTGGAGGCGGTCGTGGTTCTCATTGGATTCATCGTCGGGGGACATTACCTTCTTCGTCCCGTTCTGCGACTGGTTGCGTCGGCGCAGATTCACGAGATCTTCACCGCTGCCGCGCTGCTCGTCGTGCTCGGCGCCGCTCTTTTGATGGAATCGCTGGGCCTTTCTATGGGTCTCGGAGCGTTTGTCGCCGGCATGCTGGTAGCCGACTCCGAGTATCGTCATCAGCTCGAAACGGATATCGCACCTTTCAAGGGACTTTTGCTCGGTCTGTTTTTCATGTCCGTCGGGATGTCCGCGAACCTCGGCCTGCTCGTCGACGAGCCCGGCGTCATTGTGGGCATTACCGCCGCGCTCATCGCATTGAAAGCGGTCATTCTCTTTCCGTTGGCACGGGCATTTCGGCATACGGGCCAGACCGCGCTCGCCCTCTCTGCGCTGCTTGCCCAGGGCGGCGAGTTCGCATTCGTTTTGTTTCACCTCGCTTCCGCCGAGGGTTTGATTGCCGAGGTCCTGGCCAGTCGATTGATTCTCGCCGTGACACTCTCGATGGCAGCGACCCCGTTTCTTTATCTGGCGATCGTGAAACTGTCTTCGTCTGCGTTGTCAGAAAAGACCGAGCGCCCGTACGATGAGGTAGATGACACGAGCCATCAGGTGGTCATTGCAGGTTTCGGTCGAGTCGGTCAAGTCGTCGGACGGATTCTCGCCATGCGCAAGGTTCCGTTCACAGCGCTGGAAGCGAGCCCTTCCCAGGTGGATTTCGTCAGGCGCTACGGAAATAAGGTCTACTACGGCGACGCGGGACGGCTCGATCTGCTGCGGGCCGCCCACGTGGACAGTGCGAAGGTTTTTGTGCTGGCACTGGACGATGTCGACGTGTCGGTGAGGGTCGCTCAAACCGTCAAGCGTCATTTCCCCGGCCTGCGCCTCGCGGCGCGGGCCCGCAATCGCGAGCACGCGCTTCGGCTCATGGACGTGGGTGCAGACTACATCATTCGAGACACCCTGCTTTCGAGTATTGAGCTGGCCGGTGAGGTGCTGAGGGACATCGGCCTGTCGTCCGAAGAAGCCGAGGCGGCAACCTCGTTCTTTTTGAAGCACGATACCGAGACCCTTCAGAAGCAGTATGCGTTTCGCCACGACGAGGACGCCATGGTGAAATCGGCACGGGATGCGTCCGATGAGCTGAGAGAGCTGTTCAAGTTCGATGCCACCCGTTGACCCGAATCGGTGGTGGTGTTCAGGCGGACACCTGTGCAAGGATGGGCAAACGAGGAGATTCACGTGACCAACCATCTTGCAAACGAGACCAGCCCCTATCTATTGCAGCACGTGGACAATCCCGTTGACTGGTATCCGTGGGGCGAGGAGGCGCTCGAGGTAGCGAAAAATGAGAATAAGCCGATTTTATTGAGCATCGGTTACGCGGCGTGTCACTGGTGCCACGTGATGGCACATGAATCATTCGAGGACGAAGAAACCGCCAGGTTGATGAACGAGCATTTCGTCAACATCAAGGTCGATCGCGAGGAGCGTCCCGATCTCGACAGTATCTATATGAATGCCGTCACCGCCATGACGGGACACGGCGGCTGGCCGATGACCGTTTTTCTCACCGCCGAAGGCCGCCCGTTCTACAGCGGCACCTATTTTCCCAAAGAGCCCCGCTACGGCATGCCGAGCTTCAAGCAGATCCTCACCGGCGTTGCCGATGCGTGGAAAAACCAGCCGGAAAAGGTGCGCGAAGGCGCCGCGCAGGTGACGCAGCACCTGCAGGAGTCGGGCGTGGTGGACGCCGAGGTGGACGCCCTCGAAGCGGGCATCCTGTCTGCGGCCGTGGAGGAGCTGAAGAAGCATTTCGACGGCACCTGGGGTGGGTTCGGACAGGCCCCCAAGTTCCCTCAGCCGATGACCATCGAGTTCCTGCTGCGCGAGAGTGTGCGAAGCGGCAACGCCGAGGCTTTGGCGATGGCGGAGCTCACGCTGTACCGGATGGCTCAGGGCGGTATGTACGATCAGCTGGGCGGTGGCTTCGCCCGATACTCCGTGGATGCGTACTGGCTCGTTCCCCACTTCGAGAAGATGCTCTATGACAACGCGCAGCTGGCGAGGGTGTACGTGCACGCATGGCAGCTGACCGGAAACCCATTCTACCGGCGCGTCGCCGAAGAGACCCTCGATTACGTGAGCCGTGAAATGCGTCACCAGGACGGCGGCTTTTACAGCAGTCAGGACGCCGACAGCGAAGGCGTGGAAGGGAAATTCTACGTCTGGTCCGCCGACGAGGTGCGCCGGGTTCTGGGTGACGATGCGGATCTGTTCAAGCAAATGTACGACGTCACGGATCAAGGCAACTGGGAAGGTCACAATATCTTGCGCCTGCTGC
Source organism: Gammaproteobacteria bacterium (assembly GCA_041581935.1). Taxonomy (GTDB): domain Bacteria; phylum Pseudomonadota; class Gammaproteobacteria; order HK1; family HK1; genus JAABYT01. Next base: position 16,070 of record JBFICP010000042.1, read on the forward strand.
TGCAGGCGTCCGAAGTCGCGGCAAAGTCCGGTGTCGACGAGTCGGAGGTCGAGCGAAAAATCCAGGCAGCGCGCCGCCGGCTCTACGAGGTGCGTTCGAAACGCGTCTGGCCGGGGCTCGACGACAAGATTCTGACTTCCTGGAACGGACTGATGCTGGCTGCCTTTGCGGACGCTGCGCAAGCCCTCGGTCGCACGGACTACAGGGACATTGCCACTGCCAATGCCGAGTTTCTGCATGCCACCATGCGCGCGAAAGACGGACGGCTCCTGCGCACCTGGAAGGCGGGCTCACACGCCAAGTACAACGGCTATCTCGAGGACTACGCGTTTCTTGCCGAGGGGCTGCTCGCGCTCTATCAGACGACGTTCGATTCGCGCTGGTTCTCGTGGGCACGAGAGCTTGCCGAAGCGATGCTTGCGCACTTTCCAGATGCGGAGAACTTCGGCTTCTTCGATACGCGCGACGATCACGAGCAGCTGATACACCGCCCCAAGGACATTCAGGACAATGCCATTCCCAGCGGCAATTCGATGGCGGCACAGGTGCTTCTCAAACTCTGCCTGCTGACGGGAGAAGCGAGATACTGGGATACGGCGGAACGCACGACGAAATCCGTCGGCAAGCTCATGGCCCGGTACCCGACGGGCTTCGGCGAGTGGTTGAACGCGGCGAGCCTCATCGCGGGAGAAACCCGGGAGATTGCGCTCGTCGGCACCGAGGAGCAGGTGACACGGTTGCTCGAAGTCGTTCGCACCGGCTACCGGCCGCTGCAGGTCGTGGCCGCCGGCCAGGAGAGCGACGGTGCAATCGTTCCGCTGCTCGCCAACCGGCCGCAGCAAGACGGCGCGGGCACCGCGTATGTGTGCCGGCGCTTCGTTTGCGATGCGCCCACCACCGATCCCCAGGCGTTGGCCGAGCAGCTATGACGTGAGATGCTGAGTTTGGCGACGCTCAGCGCAATCGACGGTTATTAGTCAAATTAACGTTGAGTTCGGCCGAGCGCAGCGAAGCTCAGCGTGCCGCCCGGTAGTACGAGCAATCAGCTGCGATATTCGGGGTCGACGGACTTCAGTCGCTCGCGCAGTTGCTCAATGCGCTCGAGAAGCTCGAGGGCGAGCGCCGCGCCGGCGAGGTTCACGTGCAGGTCGCGCTGGATGCGCACCACGGTGCGAACACGAACGACACTGCTGCGGGAAAATCGCCATCGGCTTTCTTCGCCGCCGATGGGGGCCACAATGCCTTCCAAGACCATCGCCTCGACGGCTTCCGCGTGCACCGCGCATGCCTCGCAGAGCTCCGCCAGTGTGACGTCGCTCTCTTCCTCGACGACTTTTCCCGACACGACTTCGCCATTCGATTCAGTCATGACTGTCAGACCCCCATGCCGGCCCGCGGGTTGAACTTCGTCTGCTCTTCCATCTTCTCGTACAACTCGCGAGACGCGTCGTTGACCGGCGGCAGCACGATCTTCAGCACGACGATCATGTCCCCGGGTTTCTTACCGGGAATTCCCCGGCCCTTCAAACGCAGCCTGGCTCCCTGATTGGAATTTGGAGGTATGCGAAGGTCGACACGTCCGGACGGTGTCGGCACTTTGACTGTAGCGCCGAGCGCGGCTTCCCA
>JBFICP010000043.1:0-17670 GCA_041581935.1 Gammaproteobacteria bacterium
CCGGCAGCCTGCTCATCGCCGCGCCACCGCACGACGCGGCGGCCATCGTCGAGAGCCTCGCCGGCGCGCGCATCCCGGCGACCGCCATCGGCCGCCTGGTGAGCGCCGGCGAGGGCCGTCACCTGAGGGCCGACGACGGCTCCCTGGAGCCGTTGCCGCATTTTGCCCGCGATGAGCTGACACGGCTGTATCCGTGACCGGAGCCTCCGGCAGCCACCCGGTTGCCGATCCGGGCCCGAAATCACGGCACGCCACGGGGCGTAGGTCTATGATTAGCAGATGCTTTTCTCGGTGATCCAAGCGTGCGCCCGCCTTTGGCCCGTGTTCATGGTCCTCGCGGCCCTGGGCGGCGCTCGGGCGGCGCTGGCGCTGCCGCCCGCCGACCCGATCGAGAACGGATTTTCCATCTACGACCGCGTCGTGCAGTACGGCTACACGGCGAAGCGTCGGTTGGCGCCGTACTTCCGCGCCGCCGGCGTCGACTATCCGCCGCAGACGGTTCTGCTGGTGGGATTCAAGTGGGAGATGCGCCTGGAGCTTTATGCGGGTAACTCACCGGACGATCTGAAGTTCATTCGCTACTACGACGTCATGGCTGCCAGCGGCGAGGTGGGGCCGAAGCTGCGAGAAGGGGACCGACAGGTGCCCGAAGGCATCTACAGGTTCACCCAGCTCAATCCCAACAGCAGTTTTCATCTGTCGCTGAAGGTCGACTACCCGAATGCGTTCGATCGCATGATGGGCAAGGTGGAGAACCGTCGCAATCTCGGGGGCGGCATCTACATCCATGGAGGCAGCGAGTCCGCGGGCTGCCTGGCGATGAGCGACTCGGTGGCCGAAGAGATTTTCACCCTGGTGGCGCAAACCGGCGTTGAAAACGCTTCCATCATCCTGAGCCCCGCCGACTTGCGGCGAGTGGCGCCTCCCGATCCGCTGAACCACGACATACCCGCCTGGGCGCCGCATCTCTATGCCATCATCCAGCGCGCGCTCTGGGCGCTGCCACCCTCGCGGGAAGACGTCCAATGGGAAGACCATTGGGCGCAGTTCGATCATCCTATAGAGTAACCCCCTCGATGCCGGTCGCCGTGAAGGTCACACGGCGCACCGGGCCCGTGCCGAATTGAAACCGATCGCCCAGGCGTGACCGACGATGCGGCGTCGAGAGGACTATGGATACGCGTGACATCGATACGCCCTGCTACGTCTGTGACGAGGCCCGACTGATTCGAAACCTCGAGCGGCTGGAGTCGCTGCAACGACGCACCGGCTGTGTCGTGCTGCTGGCGTTGAAGGCTTTTGCCATGTTCAGCACGTTCCCGCTGATGCGCCGGTACATCGCAGGCACTGCCGCGAGCTCGCTCAACGAAGCGCTGCTCGGTGCACGGGAATTCGGCGGTCAGGTCCATCTGTGCGCACCCGCGTACAAGGACGGCGAGTTCGACCAAATGCTGGCTTTGTGTGATCACGTTGTCTTCAACTCCTTCGCCCAGTGGCGGCATTTCGGACCCCGCGTGCAAGCTCTTGCGCCAGAAGTGCGCTGTGCTATTCGTGTTAACCCCGAGCACTCCGAGGTCGACACGCGGATCTACGACCCGTGTGCGCCGAACTCGCGCCTCGGCGTTCGACGCGTGGACTTCGAAGCCGATTGTCTCGAGGGTATCAGCGGACTGCACTTTCACACGCTCTGCGGTCACGACGCCGACGCGCTGGCACGAACGCTGGTCTTTTTCGAAGAGAAGTTCGGGGAGTTTCTCCCGGCGATGGGCTGGGTGAACTTCGGCGGGGGACACCACATCGCACGCGACGACTACGACATCGAAGGCCTTTGCACCATTATCGGCGATTTCCGATCGCGCCACGATGTCGAGGTTTACCTGGAGCCTGGCGAAGGCATCGTCATGAACGCAGCCGTGCTGGTGGCCTCCGTGCTCGACGTTCTGCCGAACGACACCGTTATTCTCGATGTATCCGCCAGTGCGCACATGCCCGATGTGCTCGAGATGCCTTACCGCGTCGACATCCAGGGCGCCGGCGAGCCCGGCGAGCTCGACCACACTTATTGGCTTGGCGGACCCACATGCATGGCGGGCGACGTCTTCGGCCAGTATTCGTTTGCTCGACCCCTGAAAGTCGGTGACAAGGTGGTATTCGAAGATATGGCGCCGTACACGATGGTCAAGAACACCACGTTCAACGGCGTGCAGCTCCCGCACATTGCAATCAAAGAAGCGGCCACCGGCCGTATCCGGGAAATCCGAAGATTCGACTACGACGACTACCGAAATCGTCTCTCCTGAGACAAAGGAAAAGAGATCCGGAATGAAGAACGTACTTATCATCGGGGCCGGCGGCGTTGGCGGTGCAGTAACTCACAAATGCGCACAGCACAATGACGAGCTGGGAGATATCTGCCTCGCGTCGCGCACGGTTTCGAAATGCGAGCGTATCGTCGAATCGGTGCGTGCGAAAGAGAATTTGAAGGTCGCCAAAGGCAAGCTTACCGCCGTCGAGCTCGATGCAAAGAATAGCGACGCGGTGGCGAATCTGATCGGCCGCACCGATGCCGGACTGGTTTTGAATGCGGGCAGCCCCCACTGCAATCTCGCGATCATGGCGGCGTGCCTGCGCACGGGTGCCCATTATCTGGATACGGCTATTTACGAGCAGGAAGGCGACTTCAACATGCCGCCCCCGTGGTACGCAAATTACGAGTGGAGCTACCGCGACCAATTCTCGAGCGCCGGGGTCACGGGAATCCTCGGCATCGGCTTCGACCCGGGCGCCGTCAATGCCTTCTGCGCCTATGCACGAAAGCATCTCGTGGACGACATCGACAGCATCGACATCATGGACGTGAATGCGGGCGACCACGGCCGTTTCTTCGCCACCAACTTCGACCCCGAGGTAAATCTGCGGGAAATCCTCGAGGACGTGATTTACTGGGAGAACGGACAATGGGTGCGTATTCCCCGCCACTCGAAAAGCCGCACTTACGATTTTCCCGTCGTGGGCGAGCACAAGGTGTACTCCATGGGCCACGACGAGTTGCACTCGCTGGCAATCAATATCCCTGCCCAAAGAATCGAATTCTGGATGGGCTTCAACGACCGATACATCAACGTGTTCGACGTGCTCCACCAACTCGGCCTGCTCTCGGGCGAGCCCGTAAACGTCGAGGGCGTTCCCGTGGTGCCGTTAAAGCTTCTGAAAGCGGTGCTACCGGACCCCGCGAGCCTGGCCGAGAACTACACGGGAAAGGTATGCATCGGATGCCTGGTGAAGGGTCGAAGCCGTGGCCGCGATCGCGAGGTTTTCATCTACAGCACCTGCGATCATGGAAAATGCTATGCCGAAATCGGTGCCCAGGCGATCTCGTACACGACGGCCGTGCCGCTGGTTGCGGCCGGTCTGCTGATTGCCAGGGGCGACTGGAATGTCGGTAAGCTCGTCAACGTCGAGGAGCTGAATCCGGATCCGTTCATGAAATTGATGCCGGAACTCGGTATCGACTGGAACGTCCGGGAATCCTGACCGATTCTCGATCGCATGCAGCCGCTGGAACGCGCGACTCGCAACGGGAAGTCCGACCGAACGGGTTCGTGAAATCGAATCGGCTACGCGTACAGTCGCTCAGATTTCGCCGACTAGCGCAACGTTTCGTCAGTCATCAGTGTCGTCATCTTCGAACAGGTCCTCAATAATCGAGTAGTCGAAAATTTGACCATCACTCTTGAATATCTCGATGTCGATATCACCGTCGTCCATGAACTCCACTTTCCAATGCTCGCCAGCCACATCGATACCGACCTCGATAGCTCCCTCGCTCACGCTGGAGAGCGTGTAAGGAATCTCCGCGGCATCGAGACGGTCCAGTAAATCGGTCAGCTCGGACAATTCACTCATACTAATTCCCCCGGTTGGCGGGTGTTCTGACACATGATCGTTCGGGGGTCAAGTCAAACTTTGTGAAACACCGCTGACTATAATCGATAGCGACAGGGAGAGGACTCGGGCCGAGTTCGGCGTGTATCATGCTCGCGCTCGATTCCAACTCGACAACATGGTTACTTCGGAGGGGTCATGGCGTTCAGCGTATGTTCCTGGAATGTCGAGTTCTTCGGATCGAGAAGACCGGGCGAGACGAATGCGCAAGTCGCGCAACGGATCGACGATGTTTTCGACTTTCTGGGTAAACCCGAGATTCAGGCCGACGTCTTCGCCATTTACGAAGTGAACGGCGGCCAAGTGTTCCAGAAAGTTACGCACGCATTTCCGGAGTACTCGTGGCAGATAACCGAGGGCTCCGGCACACAGCAAATTCTCGTTGGCTTTCGCGTACCAGCCTTCGTAACCCAGCGCGTCGAATTCACGCGCGGATTCACCGGACCGTTGCGCCCGGGTGTCCTGGTGACGGTACCTCATGAGGGCCAGGTATACCCGATGCTGTTCCTTCATTTGAAGGCCGCCGACGCTGCCATTGATTTCGGTGTTCGAGCCTATCAGCACGACAAAGCCCGCAGCCTGCGAAAGGCTCTCGATGCCGCTGCCGAGTCGAATCGCGCGAATTTCATTATTGCAGGTGACCTGAACAACGTCGGCATGAACCTCTCATTCTCGGGCCGTGATATTGGAATTGACGAAGAGATCGCGCGCCTGCGCAACATGTACGAATCGCGTTTCGACAAGCTGGTACTGCTCGGTAAATCCGCCGATGCCACATTCTGGAACGGGCCCGGAAGCTCAGATCCTCCGGCGGATATCGATCACGTCGTAGCCGCATCGCGGATACACATGACGACGCTTCCCGATGGCAACGCGGTCGAGGTCAAAGGTTGGCCGGAGCTCGCCACGGATTCCGAGAAGGGAGAATGGATTCACCGCTTCTCCGATCACGCTCTGCTGCGGTTCACGGTCGAGGGGGCAGGTTAGCTCGATTAGGGCCCGCGTGCGACGCGGATCCGTCAGTTCGGCGTATGCTTGCCGCTCAAGCAACGCGCCGTCAGATGATCGTGAATCTGAGCAACATCGTCATCCATCAAATAGGTGTCGGGATCGGTCCATCCGGTCAACATGACCACCGTTTTCTCATTCACGACCAGGTGATTTTCGGTGTCCGTCGTCGCAACGTTCCAACCCGGCACGGCGATGACCGAACGCACACGAATGGGGTGTCCTATGACCCTCGAGAGTTCCTTGCTGAGGCCGGTCACGCGATTGACCGAGATGCCGACCGGTGCGGTGGTCTTGGTATTCCCGAAAACCAGACTCGAGTCACTCAACCGCACCGTCGCGTTTTTTCTCCGGTTGTTGCCCAGCACGAATACGTTTATGGCATACGCGCCCTTGGCGCCTATGACCACGTTGTCGATGACGTGATTACCGACGCGCACGTCATGATATACGTTGTAACCGCGACTCGCGATTCGTTGCAGGGCATGACCGATAGCGATGTTGGCGTTGCGCCGGAATGACAGTCGAGAACGCGCGCGTTTCAGACGCAAAACGTGGAACGGGAGTAATAGGCTGATCAGGGCAACGACCACTGACAGAGCGAGCCAGACCCCGGCCGGCGCGTCGAATGGCAGGGGCTCGATTTGTACCGCGAATGCCACCGCCAGCAACAATGCATACACGAGAATACTGGACAGATACAAAAAATAGCGCCTGTCCAGGGACTGGAGGTTCTGTCGAACGCGATGGCCGGGCTCGAACAGAATGTGTCCGGCGAACGGATTTCGTCGCTGCAGCTTTGCGCCGACCAGCATCCACGCGTGTCCAACGAGCACGAAGGCGAGGCTTCCTGCAAGCGCAATCGCCAGCCCGCAGAAAATTCTCGAAAGGAGCTCTGCGTCCATGAGTGCCTTCAGTGTATCGGGGCGTCTCCGCTACCCCCTAATCGTAGAGGTCCGCGCCGGTCATCACAACGACCGGACCCACAACACGCGCCCCCGGCACGACGAACCGGGGCATCCGTTGGGTCGACCGGCAGGGTGCGTTGGACATCACCCGTGCGTGCTTGGCATTTTCGACCGTCCCGTGGGGCCGAGTTCCTAAAGCCGTAGGCTCGAGCGGTCGATCACCCATGCATGGCTACCACCGACCCCAACGACAAGACCGCGGGTGGCGCGCGCACCGGCACCTCGCGAAAAAAACGCCGCCGGCGTCGCCGCCGCCTGACCGACAAGATTCGCGCCGCCCTGGCGCGGGCCGCGGCACTGGGCCGCCGGGACGTCACCGAGCAGCTCGGCACGCTCTATCAGGAGAGGGTCGAAGAGGAGATCGGTCGGGAATGGCAGCGGCGAGCGCGGGATCCCGGCATGCGGGCGCGCCGATCCCGGCGCGGTCGCTAATCGAGCCGGCGCCCGCAAACGCTCAGCGCACCTCAGCGGCCATCGGTCGCGACTTTACATTTGCGAACACTCGCATCGATACTTCTGCGACTCGAGCCACTCGAACCGCGATGGACCCGCCATGCAAATCCCCGATGCGACCGCTTGGACGCGAATCCGGACACTCGTCGCGCGCGCGAGCGCAGTCGCGCTGTGTCTTGTCGTGACCGACATCGCCGCGCAGACATTCGACCTGCAGGGCCACCGCGGCGCCCGCGGCCTGCTGCCCGAGAATACCCTTGCGGGCTTTGCCCGCGCTCTCGAGCTCGGCGCCACCACCCTGGAGATGGATCTCGGTATCAGCCGCGACGGTCACGTCGTCGTCAGCCACGATTCGCGCCTGAATCCCTCAATCACCCGTGACGCGCACGGCTACTGGCTTGAGGCGGCGGGACCGGCGATTCACTCACTGAGCCTCGAACAGATCCGGACCTATGACGTCGGACGAATTCGTCCCGATTCCAAGTATGCGCGGCGCTTCCCTGAACAGCGCGCCGTGGACGGCGCACGCATTCCGACCCTGGAGGAAATCCTGGCGCTCGCGCCACGGGCCGGAAACGCACCCGTGCGCCTCAACGTCGAGATCAAGTCGAGTCCACTCGAGCCGCACCTTACGCCGCCGCCCGAAACCTTCGCGAGGATGGTCGTCGATGTGGTCCAAAGCGCCGGCGCTGACGGACGGGTGACCATCCAGTCGTTCGATTGGCGCACTCTCGCGCACGTCCGCTCGCTCGCCCCGGGAATCCAAACGGCCTACCTCAGCGCGCAGCAGAGCTGGCTCGACAACGTGCAAGCCGGACGCCCCGGAATCTCGCCTTGGACCGCTGGAATAGACGTGGACGATTTCGAGGGCTCCGTTCCCCGACTGGTGAAGCACGCAGGCGGCGACATCTGGTCACCCTTTTTCCGCGAAATCGATGCCGCTCGAGTCGACGAGGCGAAGGCGCTCGGCCTGAAAATTATCGTGTGGACCGTCAACGCGGCGTCGGACATGCATGAAATGATCGACCTGGGCGTCGATGGCATCATCACCGACTTCCCCGACCGATTGCGCGAGATAGCCCGCAAACGCCGTCTTAACCTTTCCGCGGCGGAAAAAGGACGCTAATTCCCAGCGCGTTCGTCCGTCGGGTAACGGCCATCCAACGCGCACGTAACCGCGCATCAAAATGTGGTCGTATTCTCAAACCCGTTTTGCACTTCATGGCACACTTCCGGCCCCCTCTGGAAAAACGCTGGGAAGGAACAGCATGATCGGAACACTCGATTTTCGCGATCGCTTCGACGACTTGACCGTAGGATTTCGATCACTGTCGCAAACGTTCACCGAGCTGGCGTCGCTTTCACCGCGTCCCGTGTTCGGATCGCCCATTCAGCAATCTTCGAAAGCCGACTACTCCTGGTGGCACGTTCCGGTCACCATTCAGGTCGAGGGCCCGTGGCAGAAGCTCAAGCTACCCCATTGCACAGTGCATCTGGTCACTCCCGGCATCAATGCACCGCCCATCGATATGAGCTGGAGGACACAGGATGCGACCGCGAGCGTCAATACCATGACCCTGCGTCACAGGCGTACGGTGCTGGTGCCGATGGCGGCACGGCGCGAGGCCGCGGATGGGCTGACTCTGATAACGAATCAGAGCTATCTCAGAGACAAGAAAGTCACGTGGAATCTGAACCCGCGCGTGTACACATGGAAGCTGGAACTTCGCTGTGGAAAGAAGCGCTGGGAGAGCCCCCACTACTATGTGCTCAGAGTGCCTCCGCCGGGCTACAGCAACGGACACTTCACGCTCGAGGTACGCCACCAGGAAGTGCAGTAGGCGCTTCGCTTCGCCGCACATCGCTGCCGCAGCAGCGAGCTTGCTCCCGAGAAGCCCGCGACCATCGTTTTCGCCCACACACCGGTCCGTGCACGGGGCGCACGAGCACCAAAAAAATCTTCTGGCGGCGGGGAGTCATTTTGCGATAATTCCGGTCACACCTGGAACACGATCCGGCTGGAACCGGATCCCGTGACGAGTGCACTTGAAGGAGGCTTTCATGGCAGCGTCCAAGCCAGCGCGTGCCCGCCGTCATGCGGCATTCGCAGCAGCGTTGATAATGTCACTCACTGTCACGCCGGTCGCGGTGCACGGCGCCGGGGGTGACGATGACGACAAGCCCTCTTCCTCGGAGTACTCCCTTGCGAAGCAGGCGCTGGTCGATGGGGATTATGAGGTCGCCATCGCAAAGCTCGCGCGACTTCACGAGGAAAAGTCCGACGACGCCGATGTTCTGAATCTGCTCGGCTACGGATATCGCAAGATCGGGAATTTCGACCAATCGCGTGGTTACTACCTGCAGGCGCTCGCCGTCGAGCCGAAGCATCGCGGCGCCAACGCCTACCTGGGTGAGCTGTACCTGGAGACCGGTCAGCTCGAAAAGGCCGAGGAACGCCTCGCGGTGCTCGACAAGGACTGCTGGTTCGGATGCAGCGAGTACACCGAGCTCAAGGAGTCCATCGCGAAGTACAAGTCCGAGAACGGTATCCGGTGAGCCGGTCGCCGGCGACCGGCCGGAGCGCCATCCAGGCGCATACGGTTGTCGGCAGACGAACTGGCGCGTTACGCGCGTGACGGCTGCCTGCACCCGACCCGCATCATGAGCGTCGCGCAAGCGGCCGCGCACCGCAGAGAAGCGCGCCGAGCGCATCGAGCACGAGGTCTACGACAAGGCGTAAGCCACGGTTGGTCGGAAATTCCCGACGTTCAGCCGGCGCTGGCGGTGGTGGTTTTGGCGACAGGCAAGTCGCCGTCGAGGGGCTCGAGCTGCGGGACGGTCAGAGTGACGCCTACGCCGACCGCGTCGAATTCCAGATCCGGGTTGTACTGGCGCAGCAGCCAGATGGGGACCTGGTAGGTGCGCTTGGCGAGAATCCACAGAGATTCGCCACGCCGCACCACGTGGGTGCTGGTGCCGGCGATGCGAAAGCGTTTGAAGAACGACTCCTGCAGTCCGCGATGATAGGCGAGCCGGCGCTGCTCGAACTGCGCCGCGCCGACGCGCGAGAAGTCCAGAGACAGGCGCTGCCCGATCACGACCGGCTGCCCGTAACGCATGTCGTTGAGGCGGCGCAGACGCCAGGCACGCAGCTCGAGCCAGTCGGCATAGTGCCCCAGGGTCTCGGCGGCCTGAACCTCGATGCTGTCGGCCACGACCGAGTAGTCGCTGGGATCGGCCGAAAGCTCCGGCTGAACGCTGAGCGGCTGAGCCGGTGCAATTGCCTCCGCCTCCTCGGCGGAGACCGGCTCGGCCTGCTCAACGCGCGCGATGAGCCCGTCGCTCAGCTGCTCCGGTGCCTGTTCCTCGGCAATTGCCTGGGCCGCCTCGTCGTCGCCGGGCGGTAGATCGTCACCGAAGACGGTCTCTTCGGGCGTTATTGCGGCGGTGTCCGCGCTCACCTGCTCCAGCGCCGCTTCCTCGGCGATTGCCCGGGCCGCCTCATCGTCGCCGGGCGGTAGATCGTCACCGAAGACGACCTCCTCGGGTGTTACGGCCGCGGTGTTCGCGATCGCCTTCTCCAGCGCCGCTTCCTCGGCGATTGCCCGGGCCACATCCTCGCCGTCCGCCGGAGGTACACCGTCGAGCACGACCTCTTCGGGAGCAACGGCGGCGGAGTCCGCGGTCGCCGGCAGTGGGGCGGATTCGGCAACGACCGCCATCGCGCTTGGGGTGCGCGTATCGGGAGCTGCGGTCGCGCCAATCGCGGCCGAAGCCGGGGGCTCGCTGGCCGGGGACTCGATACCCGCGATGTGCTCGGCGCTCGGCATCGCCTCGCCGGCCGCCGGCACGGCATTCTCGGCAGCCGCAACCATGACGGGCTGCGGCTTTTCAGGCGCGACCCGAAGCACCTGGCCGACGTGAATGCGCTCGCCGTCACCCAGATCGTTGAGAGACACGAGCGTTTCCTCGTCGACGCCGAATCGCCGCGCGATCAACCACACGCTGTCGCCGCGTCGCACCGTGTACCGGCCGTTCTCCGCCACCATCGTCGCCGCAGCTCCGACGGTCGCCAGCGCCTGGGAGGGCACCGGCGTCGAGGAGTCGATCGTGACGCCTTCGGGCAGCGGAAGCGCCAGGACCTGGCCCGCCCGAATGCGGTGACGGCTCCTGAGCCCGTTGATGGCGACCAGGTCGTCGATGTCGACCTCGAAATGCTTGGCGATTCCGGCGAGCGTATTGCCGCGCCGTACCTTGTAATAGCGATCCCGCTGCTGGGCGCCGTAGCGCTCGTCCTCGCTGATTTGAGAAAGCGCCGCCAGCATCACGTCTCGCGGCTCGGATGCCGGAACGCGCAGCTCGAAGCCACGCGGCACGTACTTGGCGCCTCGCCAGATGGACGGCCGCAGAGCCGGATTGAGCTCGCGCAGGATCCCCCGGTCGATACCGAGCACACGCTCGAGCGTGTCGGCACTGACGTAGTCGGGTACGCGCACGAGCTGGGTCGGGGGTGCCGCGTGGCGCGGAATCGTCTCGAAATACTTTTCGGGGTTGAAATGAATCTCCACGGCCGCCAGAAACGCAACGTAAAAGTTTCGCGATGCAAATCCGAATCGCCGGCTCTTGTACTCGCGCACGATGCGCGTGATGTCCTTTGTGCCGAGCTTGCGTGCCGCGCGGCGCATCCCCGCGGTTCCGTGATTGTACGAGGTGATCGCGAGCGGCCAGGTCCCGGTGGCGGCGTAGTTGTGGCTCAAGAGCCTGGCAGCCGCCACCGTCGATATATAGGGATCCATGCGCTCGTCGACACTGCGATCGATGCGCATGAAGCGCCGACCGGTGGAGCGAGTGAACTGCCACATTCCGGCGGCCCCGACACGCGAGCGCGCCTTGGGATTGAAAGAGGATTCCACGTGTGGCAACGCCACCAGTTCCGCCGGCAATCCCATGTCGGTGAGGATCTTGCGGATATGCGCTTCCCAGATCCCCGAGCGGGCAAGCCCGGCGCGAAACTTGTCCGATTGTCCCAGCTGAAACCGCAGACGCCGGGCGGCAGCCCGCAGCGTCTTGTTGCCGACGTCCTCGGGCCACAGCCCCAGCACGCGGGCCTCCTCTTCGCTCAAATCCCGGCGCTTGCCCCTGGCCAGCGCCGTCAAAATCTTCTTGTAACGCTGCTTGGCGGCCTTGACCATCCTGCGCTGGGTGCGCCGCCCGGCGCCCTCCGGGAAACGCAGCACCTCGTAGACGACTCCCAGATGACGGCTGTCGTGAATCAGGCCGCCGCGGGTATCCACTTCCGTGTATACCTTGGTCCAGAAGAGGATGGCCGGCTCGAGCTCGGCGGGGCGCGGGAAGGTCCCGGCCGGCTCGGCGGCGGCTACCGTGCACCAAAGGATGGCCGAGATGCCGAGGAGAAATGCGCGCATTCCGGTCACCGTCGCTTCGAACCCTTTCGTTCCTGTCATGCTCGCCCCGCCCGCTGGCGCGCGCCGCGCACGCCCCGGGGAAATGGCCTCGAGTCCCTGTATATATCGACCGGGAGCCGCCGAATCCGAAGCCATGGGAGGCGAGGACCCCGGGCCATGGCGGGAAACCGAAGCGGCGTCAAAATGAGGGCCGAAAAAGAATAATAGCTGGTTCCAGGACTTCAGTAGACTTGGCCTTCAGTTCACTTATCATGGCGCGTCATGAGGCAGTCCAATGAGCCCGCGGGGGTTGCGCCCCACCCGCCGCTCGACAAGTACTACCCCGGCGAGCCCGAGCGGCGCGGATTCGTCACCGGGATCTTCGATCGCACCGCGCCCCACTACGACTGGATCAACCGCGTCATGTCGCTGGGCTCCGGTGTGCGCTATCGGCGGGACGCTCTGCGCAGGGCGGGGCTCGCGCCCGGTGCCCTGCGCGTGCTCGACGTGGCCGTCGGCACCGGGCTGGTGGCCCGGGCGGCGCGCGACATTCTCGGACACGACGGCCATGTCGCCGGCGTCGACCTCAGCATGGGTATGCTCGTCGAGGCGCGCGCACAGCTCCCCATCGCGCTGGTTCAGGGAGCAGCCGAGAGGCTGCCCTTCGCCGACGCGTGCACCGACGTCATAACCATGGGATACGCCCTGCGCCACGTCTCGAACCTCGAGCGCACCTTCAGCGAGTACCTGCGGGTTCTCAGGCCGGGCGGGACGCTGCTGGTGCTCGAGCTGACACCCCCCGTCCCCGGCACGGCGGGCTACCGCTTCACGCGCTTCTACCTGCACACCGTCGTGCCGCTGGTGGCGCGGCTCGGACCCGGGGGCGCCGAGGCGAAGACGCTCATGGAGTACTTCTGGGACACGATGGAGCAATGCGTGCCGCCGGCCACCATTCTCGAGGCGATGGCCGGCAGCGGATTCACCGCGCCCCGCCGGGGCATTGTTCACCGGGTGTTCAGCGAATACGTGGCGTCGAAATCCCCGAACTAGAGATTGAACAGCTGGGAATTGATTGCGTTGCTCAGATTCTGAATCCAGCCGTTGTAGTTCCTGTGGATCGTTTTGTTCGTCGCATCGTACTTCAAGTTGTTGCTGTCCTTGTAGGTGATGCTGTAGTCGTCGAGCGTATAGGTGATATCGACCTGCGCCATATGGCTGCGTAGATACAGCGTCCCCAGAATGTGCCCCGGCGTCTGCTCCTTCATTTGCCATCCGAGCTCGGACCCGGCGCGCTGAATCGCCTTGGTGACATCGGACAAATCGTAGTTGGAGTTGGCAACATTGATGGGGGCATTCTCGACGTCACGAATCTGATGTCCACCTCCGCAGGCGACCAACAAAAGCGCCAGCGCACCTGGAATGAATACCTTCAACAACTTAGGGCTCATCGCTTGTCACTCCCTTCATGAATGATCCTGAACACAGGATGAAATTCTTCGCTCTGACAGTTTAGCTCAACGCATCGGGGCTTTTCGGCCGCGCGCCCCGGCGCTCTCGTGGCCGACTGCCGGATGGGGCAGAAGCCCGAGCGAGCGCAGGAGTCCCAGCGGATAAAGGCCACTGCGCAGCAATTTTCCCGCGACCATGAGAACGATTTGCATGGTGTCGGCGGCCGCGCGATAGTAGCTCGCACGGGAACCGCGGCCGTAAATGGCGCCGATGGCGACAGGTCGCGCGTAGCAACCCATACGTGCCGCCTCGATCAGCGACTCGCTCTCGAAGACGAAGCCGTTTCGTCGCCCGTCGCGAACCCGCAGACGCTCGAGAACAACCGCCGGATAAAGCCGGTAACCGCATTGCGTATCGTGAATGGGGTAGCCGGCTGCCCAGGAGATCCAGAAGTCCGCCTGACGGTTTCCGAACCGCCGGGCTCGCGGCATGTGCTCGCGCCCCTCGAGGCGCGCGGCGATGATGATGTCGCCGGGAAAGCGCGCCGCGGCATCGAGGAGGCGCGGGATATCCTCGGGCCTGTGCTGCCCGTCGGCATCGAGGGTGATGACGGCGTCCACCGGTTGCTCGAGCGCGGCGCGAAATCCACGCGCCAGGCTCGCCGCCTTACCGAGCGTCGCAGCGTTGCGGATGACCCGCACGGGAAGCGCGGCAAGGCGCTTGGCGGTGTCGTCCCCGGAGCCGTCGTCCACGACGAAAACCGGCTTTGCGTAGCGCAGAGCGCGCGCCGCGACATCCGCCACCGTGTCGGCCTCGTTGAGTGACGGAATGACGACGGCGACCCGCATGCTGACGGCGTTCAGATCATCGCCCCGTTGATGCCGATGATCTGCCCGGATATGTACGCGGATTCTGCCGACACCAGAAATGCGACCAGGGCTGCCACCTCCTCAGCCCGGCCGGCTCGCTTCATGGGCACCAGCGCCTCGATCTGGTCAGTGTCGAATGCCGCCTCGGCAGTGTCGCCGGCAATGATGCCGGGGGCCACGGCGTTCACCGTCACCCCGCGCGATGCCAGCTCTCTCGCCAGCGAGCGGGTAGCACCGTGCAGACCGGCCTTGGCGGCCGCGTAGTTGGCCTGACCGCGGGTACCGAGCACCGCGGATACCGACGAGATATTGACGATGCGTCCCCAGCGTTTGCTGATCATGGGCATGAGCAGCGGCTGCGTGACATTGAAGAATCCGTTGAGCGAGACGTCCACGACGTCGTTCCACTGATCGCGGCTCATTCCGGCCATCGGTGCATCGGCGTGAATGCCTGCGTTGTTCACCAGCACCTGTACCGCCTCGTGAGCGCACAGCGCTTCCAGATACTGACGCGTGCGTAGCGCGTCGGTGACATCGAATACCGCCACTTCGGCGCTGCCACCGTCGGCGCGAATCGCGGCGGCCAGCGCTTCTGCGCGCTCGGCATGGCGATTGGCGTGCGCGATAACGTCGAGCCCCTCGGATGCGAGACGCCTGCAGATGGCCGAGCCGATTCCGCCGCTCGCGCCTGTAACCAGCGCCCGGGTCAAGACGGTCTTCCGCCTGGCGGCGCGATGGTCAGACGCCCCTTGCAAAGCAGTCGCTCGTCAGCGGTCACGCGAAAGCGGTAAATCACGCTCTCGCCCATGACCACCAGCCGCTCGGCATCGATGCGCAGCTCCGCCTGCACCTGGTCGAGTCGCGCCACGTGCAGCTCCACGTCGCGCGCGGCAACGAGATACCTCGCCGGCCGATCGACGCCTTCGGCACGTGCTGCCAGGGCACCGTGCACCGCCGTCGCCTGGGCGGCGTACTCGATGAGGTGAACGGCTTCGAGAATGCCGTCGTGGCGCAGAGGGTGGTCGGGTCGCCGGTGGCTCGCGCTCGTGCAGCACACACGCTCCTCGTTCCACGACGCGATGTGGTCCAGCAGGCACATGCTGCCCGAATGGGGCACGAGCGTGGCCGGTGTCTCGGCGACGCTCATCCGCTCTCGACGGCCACTTGCAGACCGTTCACATGAGGAAGCACGATGCGTGCGCGGCCGCCTCGGGCCAGCGCGCGTAACAGGGGAAGCCCGCTGCCCGCGGGATGACTCGTCCGAAGCTGCTCGAGTGCCTCACACTGCATACCTTGAACCGCCTCGCCGGTCACCGTCTCGATGCACAGCGGTGTCGATTGCGGCGTCGCATCGGGACTCAGGACCATTGCGATGGCGAACGGCGGGTAGTCACCCACCGACGCGGCGAGCGGGGCGGGCGCCGGGTAATCATAGGCCACCAGCAGTACCGGACGGGCCTCCACCTCGAGCTGAGCGCACGCTTCCAGCAATCCGGCAACGAAGGTTGCGTGATAGGCGGATATCGTCGTGTAGGGCATGGCCGAGCGCACCGCGATCGCCCAGTAGCCTGCGGCGGCGTTGTGAACCGAGTTGTGAAACTGTGTCGGCGAGACCGGGCGTCCCGGCAACACGAGCGCGGCACAAATCTTGTCGATGATCTCGGTGTCACCATTGCAGGTCGCGAATACCGAGCACGCGCCGTCCAGGCGGAGACTCGAATTGCCCATGGCCTCCTCGGCAACCTTCAAGGCGAGGCGTACCGTGGCGGAGATGCGCCGCCGTTCATTGGCGGGCAGCAGCAGCGACGTGCATGGCGGAAGCGCGTCGGCCCGGTAGCGGCTCTCGTCGGCGAGCACATTGCGGGCGTCATGCCAGCTGGCCATGCCCGGGCCTGCGAGTCCCAGCGCGTCCACGTGCACGATGCTCACGGCCTGATCCCCAGAATCAGGCTGCAGTTGCTACCACCGAAGCCGAACGAGTTGCTCAATACCCGCTTCACCGGGGCGGCGCGATTGGCTAGCAATACCCGGGCCGACAACGCCGGATCGAGATTCTCGCTGTTCAACGTGCCGGGAATAAACTGACGCTCGATGCTGCCGAGCGCAAACAGCGTCTCGGTGATGCCGGCCGCTCCCAGTGTATGCCCGGTCCAGCCCTTGGTGGCGCTGCAAGGCGTGCTGTTGCCAAAAATCTGCATGATCGCCCGATCTTCGGACGCGTCGTTTGCCTGGGTGCCGGTGCCGTGTAGATTGATGTAATCGATGGCATCTGCCGTGATGCCGGCTGATTCGAGCGCCATGCGCATGGCCGCAGCGGCACCCGCACCTTGCGGATGTGGCGAGGACATGTGGTAAGCGTCGCTGCTCTCACCGTAGCCGAGAAGCGTGATCGCCGCCACGTCATCGCGAACCTTTTCGAGTAACGCGAACCCCGCGCCTTCGCCGATGTTCATACCGCTGCGCTCGGCATCCCATGGGCGGCACGGCCGGTCGGAAACGAGCCCCAGGGACGAGAATCCGTAGAGCGTGGAAAAGCACAGGGAGTCGACGCCGCCGACCACCGCAGCGTCGCAGAATCCGGCTCGAATGTGCCGGTAGGCCGAGGCGAACACCTTTGCACTGGAAGAGCAGGCGGTGGACACCGACATCACGGGCCCTTCGAGCCGCAGATAGCGGCGCGTGAACTCCGCGACCGACATCATGTTCTGGGTGCCGAAGTAGGAGAAATCCGCGGGCAGCGCGCCGCTCTCGCCATTACGCTGCCGATAGGCGAGCTCGACCTGGAGCACCCCCGAGGTGCTGGTGCCGATGAAAACGCCGACCCGTTCGGCGCCGTATCGCGCGCGGGCCTCGGAAACGTTGTCGGCGAAGCCGTCCTGGTGCAGACCCAGCCGCGCGAGCCGATTGTTCCTGCAGTCGAAAGTGGCGAACTCGCGAGGCAGCGGCTCGTCCTCGAGACCGTCGACACGCCCGATCCAGGTATCGAGGTCCACGTCGTCGAAGTCGCAGCGGCGCAGCCCGCTGCGCCGCTGCTCGAGCGCATCGAAGCACTCGCCGGCGCCACGGCCGAGCGCGTTGACCAGCGCGTAGGCACTCACCATCAGTGTATCGGCGGGCATCATGAGCAAAGCAAATTGCGTGATATTTGAGCGTTTTCCGGCACCTGGATTGGACACCGGCAATTGTATCAGTGCCGGGGCCCGATCAAGTGGAATCGGTGGAGCCACGTCCCGCGACGGGCCGGGCCAGAACCAGGGCGGCCAGGAAGCTCAGAGCGACTCCAACGGCGACGCTCGCGCCGATGGCGCGCAGCACCGGAAGCTCGGAGGTGGCGAGGATGCCGAACACCGACACGGTGGACAGCACGCATACCAGAAGGCCGTGGAAGGTGCGCCCGCGCGTACCCGCATCACTGTCTGCGCGACTGAAGAACAGACCGTAGTCGATGCCGATCCCCACCACCAGCAGCAGAGATACCAGATGGAACAGCGACAGCCGCTCGCCCGCGATGCGAAGCAGGGCGATATCGATGAGCACTGCGAGCAGTCCCGGCAACAGCACGACGATCATGCG
>JBFICP010000044.1:0-17633 GCA_041581935.1 Gammaproteobacteria bacterium
CGTCAGTCTCCAAAACAATTTCCGGTAGCACCTCGACGACAAGTCGCTCACCGAGATCCAACGCGTGTTCCTCCGCCATGGGAGCAGGCCATGCCGGATCCTGGGTCTGGCGCATCAGGCGACCCAGTGACGATGCGTCGTCGGGTTTGGAAAGAAAACTACGCAGCAGCTGCGGCCACTCTGCAAACAGGCTTCGTCGCTCGACGTGACTGCGATCTTCTGCGGGCGCTTCTGCCAGCGTCAGGACATTTGATTCGAAAAAGCCCGCCAGCTCCTTGATAGAAGGAACGTCGAGCATGTCGGCGGCGTTTGCAAAGCGACGCAGGTACTCGGAGTAGCGCTGAATATTCGCGACGACCGTCGACTGGTCGGCATCCGGTGCAACGATTCCGGACAGTGCATCGGCAAGCTCCGCTTCGCCCTCCTGGAGCTCCTCGCACAACGCTTCGACTACGTCACGATCCGCCATGGCCTGAAAGTGCTACCCGATCCAGCGTAAAACACCCATGAAATGCGGCCGATCAGGTTCTCGCCTGCGTAGGCAATTTGAACACGCGAACCGATTGCACCAGCATTCTCGCGTACTGCACGAGATTCTTCGTCTGGGTAAGCTGCTCTACGAGCTCCTGGGACGTTTCCTGTGTCTGAGACAACATGCTGCTTGCGCGTTCTCGCAACTCGTTACTGATGTGCGCCTGCTGCTCGGAACTGGCCGCAATTTCCGCGACCGATCGCACCAGGGAGGCCGTCGTTTTCTGACTCGCCACCATCTGCTGCCCGGCCGACTCGGCCATGCGCGAGCCCGCTACCACCTGGCTGATCGTTCGGTCCATGGTGACGATAGTGTCGTTCGTATCTACCTGGATATTCTTAACCAGACCTGCAATCTGCGCGGTCGCATCGCGAGAGCTTTCCGCAAGCCGCTGGACTTCGTCGGCAACCACGGCAAATCCACGTCCCGCTTCGCCTGCGGCGGCGGCCTGCATACCGGCGTTCAGGGCGAGCACGTGTGTGCGTTCCGCGATGGTATTGATGATGTCGACAATGGCGGTAATTTCCTGAGAGCGTTCGCCCAATCGCTTAATGCGTTTGCCGGTTTCTTGAATGGCCTCGCGAATCTCGTTCATGCTCTCGAGCGTACCGGTCACCGTTGCCATGGCTGTCTGCGTAGTCTCGGTGGTGTGCTGGGCCGCTTCGTTGCATTCACGCGCGACTTTCGCGATGTTCATCAACGTATCGGAGGCCTGTGCCAGCTCGGCGGCGGTTCTCTCTACCTCCGTCTTTTGAGCGTGAGCGGTCGCGTTCACGATTTCGGCTTTTTTATTCACGGTGGCGCAGGACGCACCAACCTGACTCGCGATACGCGATACGCGGGTCAGCACCCTGCCGGTCTCCTCGGCCATCTGATTGATGGCGTCGGCTACCGGTCCGGTCACATCGGCCGATACAGGCACCGTGACGGTGAGGTCACGCTCGCTCAACCGGGCTACGGCCTCGAGAAGGCGGAGCACGGACTCGTTTAGCCGCTCGTTCTCTTCTTCCGCGTCGACGAGCGTCGTAACCTTGTCCTGCAAGAGCTCATCGAGGGCTGCGCCCAGGCGTGCAAATTCGTCACTGCCGGTCAGTCCGGTACGAACCCCGTAGTCACCTTCCGACACACTATGCACGGTGCCTGATATCCGTTCGATCGGGTCCACAATGGAACGATAGATAAGGTAACCGATAGCGCCGGCCAGGATAATACCAACGACAATGACGGCGAGACTTGAGTACAGAAAGGTGTTGTTGCTTCTCAGCGACTCCGCGAACGTCTGCTCGGACGCGAGCTGGCGCTCCGACGAGCTCGCAAGCAGTGCGTTTAGAAAGGGCTGCACAAGCTCGTCCAAATCGTTGATGACGAAAAGCGACAGATTGGTACGATCTTCGTTTCGAAACAGGCGCTCGAGCTCGACGAACGCCGAACGGACTCCGGCAAGTCCGGGCGCTAAAACGTCGTCGATGAACTCTGCTTCGTCAGCGCTAAGTCCCGCCGTGTATGTTTTCCAGTCGTCTTCGAACTGCTGATTAGCGAAAGCAAGATTTTGTCGACCCTGTTCCCATGTCAACGCTCCCGTGTTGACCCGGTGAACGGTTGCGAGCAGCTCGCCCTGAATCGTATCGGCGAGATAACTCAGCCGCGTTCCCTCGGTCACGTTCTGGTTGAGCAAGTCTGTCGAGCGCGATGCAAACGTCAATCCGGCGAGTGCTGTAAATGCGATGATCAACAGAATGATGGCCTGCACGGTGATCAGAAAAATCAAACGAGGCCCGATTCTGAATCGACTGAATAGTTTGTTCACGTTTGTATACCCTGTGAAAACTCGAGATTTACGTTCAGCGAACCAACGCGTCCCATGCACTCAACGACATTGGCTTGAACCCGTCTGAAGTGAGATTGGTCAATACGACGAGGTCGGAGCCTTGATTGTCGTCTCTGAAATCCAGCTCGATGCCGCCCAAATCGAACTTCTTCCCGCGAATGGCATCGAGAAATTTTGCCCGCGTGATGCGCCCTTCGACCCCCTCCATCGCCTTCAACCAAAGCTTACCGACGATGTATCCCTCCAGGCTCACCCACCCGAACTGCTCGGCTAGCCGTGCACGGGCCTCGGTGACGATTGGCAGCTTTGAATCGAGAGGTGGAACTACCTGCGTCATGATTACCCGGTCATTGATATTGGCATCCTTGAGAGCATTGTGAAAATTGTCCGCCCCTGTGAAAGAGACTGCGCTGATAATCCAGTTTTCACCTTTGTATCGTGAATACGCAGCAAACTTGGCGATGGCATTGTAGGTGCCGACCGTAATGACGACTTTACATGGTGCTTTGCTCACCTGCTCCCAGTTCTTGAGGGACTGATAGCCGCCCCTGGAAGTGAACGTGTTCCTCTGATAAACGCCCACCGGCCCGAGATTGTTGCGCGCCGGATTTTCACCTTGTTGTTGCAGGATGACGTCGAGCGTCTTGGTCACAACGTCGGTTCCCGGGAGTACGCCCAGCGCCTGTTTGATGCCAATGACGCCGGCCATTCCGTATGCATCGTTTTGAACGTAGGCGCAGATTTGCGCCGGATTCACGCCGGCGTCGATGGCCGCGCGAATGACCGCTGCAGTCTCCTGCACGTAACTGGCCCGGAAGTTGATGATGTCCCCGACACCCGGCCTGAGTATTCCGGCGCCGGTGAAAAAGCCCACCGCCGGGATCTTCGCCTGCGCCAGTAACGGCAGCGAGACCTTGGCGGTGGGCGTGCCGACGTTTCCGATCATGACGAAAATCCCTTGCGCAATCAGTGCGTTGGTAGCCTCGATGGTCTTGGTCGGCGTGTAGGAGTCGTTCAGCGCAACGAACTCGATGCGTCGATTCTTGACGCGCTGGTTACGAATGGCGGCCTCGATGCCGGCCTTCATTCCGAGTCCCAAGCCTCGCGATCGACCCTCGAGATCCATTACCCCACCGATACGAATGAGCCGATCCGTGACCCCCTGTTGAGCCAGTGCCGGCGCCGACAGCGCGCTAATGAGCGTCCAGGCGAGAATGTTTCCGAACGCTTTTCGAAGGCAGCGATTCGACCGGGCTTCCGTCATCGTGCTTTCCTCGAACTCGGAGTGCTCATTACGGCTCTCGCTCACTGGCGTCTCGTTTGCAGGTAGTTGATGGTGACGCCTACCACCAGGACTCCGATGGTTCTGCCACGATCCAGCACCGGCGCCGAGACCTGCGCGGCAACGGTATTGGTGCTTTCATCGAGCTCGAGTGCTCCGATATAAACGCGGCCGTTGCCGCCGTTGAACGACTCGCTCCACTTTTCCTCGTCGCCCTGCCAATAGTCGCTCGTGGCCGGATAGGCGGCGACATTAGCGCCCTGGTTATCCGTCAGAAATGCCTCGTTGAACGACGTGCTTCTCTGGACCTGGCTTTTGAGAAACCGGCCTGCTGGCGAGGTCTGCAAAGAGAGCTTGAAAGGTGTCATCTCCTTGGTGGCCCGCCAGGCCTTGTCGCGACGCGCAATCTCCTCTTGCGTCAGGCCCGTCGCATTTTGCTGTCTGACCGCACGCACGAGCAGTGGATTGAGCGCCATGTGCTGAACGGTGCGAATCTTCACCTTCAGAAGTTCCTCGAGCTCCGATTTACTGATGTCCTCCTGAGCGATCGCAGTCATTGTGACTGTGGAAAGTCCAAGCAAAATGCATACGGCTCGAATATGCGCAATCAGCGCGGCGATTCGATATCGCGGTTGCAGACCCATTCGTTTGAACACCGTCATCTCGCGAGTATCTCCGCGTGTGTTGTTATTCGGTGGTACGCTGCGCGAGTGTTTCGAAAACACCTTCATAGTTCGTCTGGTACCAGGTTTCACCAGCATATTGGTACGCGCCCTGCAGATGAGCTCGGAGGATCTCGGGCACGTGATCGGGATCATCGATTCGGCTACCGGCCTCAATACTAATGTGATCCGGCGTACCGTCGATGACCAACGCGGCGGCCCTTTCGCCGCTGCCGATGACGAGGAGCATTTGTCTGCCTCCGGCCGGGCCGGTTCCCCCAAGCAGACTCGCTAGATCGAAAACCGGTACGAGATTACCACGAAGGTTCACCAGTCCGGAAAACCATTCGCTCGAGTTCGGTAACTCGTAACATTGCGGAAGCTCTATCAATTCGACCGGTAAATTAAGATCGTGGACGAACCGACATCCGCCGATTCGGAAGCCATAGCGCTGGACCCGGGATGATCCGTCCATCGCATCGGACAGACCCTGCTCTTGGTCAGGCGATACGAAGTGACGCGTCAGCGCTACTGTCGGGCTCAAGAGTTCTGAAGCCACTTATCGAAACTTCTGAATCTGACTGGTGATATCGTCGGTCGTATAAGGCTTTGTGACATAGGCGCGTGCTCCCTGCTTTTGTGCCCAGAGCTTGTCCACTTTCTGCTTGTTGGCGCTGACCATGACTATAGGTATGTGCTTCGTGGCCTCACCGCTCGTAAGCTTTCTACAGGCCTGGTAACCATCCATGTCATCCATAACGATGTCCAGAAATATCAGGTCGGGCTTGTCGCTGTTGGCAAGGCTCAGGGCTTCCTGTCCCGACGCTGCGGTGATCACCTGATACCCTGCGTCGGTCAGAATCTCACGAAGATGCATTCTGTCCGTGGCTACATCGTCAACGACAAGTATCTTACTAATAGCCATATTCGTTTCTTTTCCTCGTCACTACTACTCGACCCTCGGAAGAAATGTCAAACCACTCATGCATCTAATGGGGTCGTGTCTCGGGTAAGTACTGATGCAAAACCGCCTTCAATTCTTCAGCGTCGACAGGCTTCGTCAGATAGCGGTCACAGCCGGCCATTACGCCCCGAACTTTATTGAACGGGGATGTTTTCCCCGTCAACATGACGATGGGAGTAGACCGCGTGTCGTCATTCGACTTAATCAACTTACAGACTTTGTACCCGTCCATTTGCGGGAGAACTACGTCGAGAAAAATTACGTCGTAGTTACCATTTTCGATCAATTCAAGAGCAACCTCTGCATTCTCAGCCAGATCGACGACCAAGTCATGCAGACGCAGACAAAGATCCATCTGAGTGCGAACCGAAAGACTGTCATCCACTACCAAGACCTTCCCGTTTGCTCCGTTCGCTGAGGGGGTGTCTCTGTTCAGCGCATTGCTGACGACTGCATGTGCATCAGGCTCTTCATTCCCACCGATAACGAGCTCAGGAATATATTTGAGCTCTCGAACCGTAATAGCATCCAGAGTCTTCAATAAATGCGCAGACAATCGGGTTCGTTTCAGTCGATATTCCCGTCCATCACCCTCCTCGACCGCGTCGGCGAATTCGGCGCCGATCAAGATGACCGGTTTGCTACGCGTAGTTCTTTCAGCATGGTTGACGTCGTACCACTCGGCAAGGGCATCGGCATCGTCCGCATCGACAATTATGATGTCGGCATTCCCATGCTCGCGGCGTTCGATGACCCGGTAGCTGCGGTCCCGATATCGATAAAGCTTGCATAGGCTCACCACGATCGTTCGTAATGCCGGATTCATCCCGAACACGGTCAAGAGGAACTCTTTCTCCTCCCGAGCGACATCACTCATGGTTCTTTTCGCGATTCCGCTCTACGCGCGGAGACATTTTTCAGAAGGTAAGCCGTTGATATTCCAGTGCGGATAAATCAACGGCTTACCTTCTGAAGAATGTCCTCGATTGCACAGCATAGCTCAGTCTATATCCTCGATGGCAGCAAGCTACTCGAGGCCGTTTTCCTCGGAAATCATGTCGAGCAGTGCCCTTTCGATAGCGTCGAGATCCGGAATGAAGGCCCGCGCGCCTGCGACCTCGAGCTCCGCTGCCACGAATGGGCGTGTGCCATTCATAGATGTATCGAGCTCCACCGTGCTGTCGGTCGCTAAAACCTGGTGGGGAATACCCTGGACCAAGACGGCATAGTGCTCGAGCGAGTGGCTTTCGGACAACGTGTTCATGACGACGATCTTCGAGCGCGGGCCCACCTCCAAGCCGGCTCCACCGAGCGCTGCCTCCATGCACACCAGAGGTAATCTCGATTCCCGCCAGGCGATACTTCCAAGCAACCACTGAGGTCCGTCTTCAATCGGTGTCACCGAGTCCGCGGCGAATACTTCCGCGACCACGGCATTGGGGACCAGGATCTGGTCGCCGATGATGGGCAGTACGAGGCAGCGGACTGTGTCCTCGTCTTGCTCCAACTCAGGATCTCCCGAGAAGCGAGTTGATGTTCTCGAGTAACTCGCTTTCGTGATAGGGCTTGCCCAGATAACCGTTAACGCCGATTTGCGTTGCGTAGTCGCTGTGTTTCTTCCCGGTGCGGGAGGTTATCATGATGATCGGTAAATCCTTGAGCGTGTCATCTTTGCGAATAGTGGCGGCCAGCTCGAAGCCATCCATACGCGGCATTTCGATATCGAGCAGCATCAGGTCGGGCCGCCGTTCTTTCAGCAAAGCCAGCGCCTCGACACCGTCCTTTGCGGTAAAAACATCAATGCCATTTCGATTCAGCAGTCGTTGGGTAACCTGACGCACGGTAATGGAATCGTCTACCACCATCACGGTGGCGGCGTCGGCACTAGGCACGTCTTTCTGACCGAAGGTGCTCGGGGCGCGAGCGACTCCATGCAACGAGGCGGCACGGCGCATGAGCGCGGGTACGTCGAGTATCATGGCGACGCGTCCGTCGCCGAGCACCGTGGCGCCGCTCAACCACTGGATTCCGGCGAGCTGCGGCCCGAGCGCCTTGACGACAATTTCGTGTCGCCCGATGAGATTTTCCACCAGGAACGCCATGCGATGCTCGCCCGCATGCACCAGGACCACGGGATGTGGCTGGTTGGAGTCTTCGTAATCCGGCTCACCGAATTCCAGCATCGTGCCGAGGTGGGCGAACTGGTATCGGGAGCCGGCGTATTCGAATGACGGTGTTTGCTCGGTCTCCAGTCGCTGTAGGTTCTCGCCGGAGACCCTCACTACGCCTGCGACATTTGAAATCGGCAGCGCAAAGTTCTCGTCGTCCACGACGACCAGAAGCGCCTGGTTGACGGCCAGCGTGAACGGGAGCCGAATCGTGAACACGCATCCCTGCCCGGGCCGGGAAGCAATATCAAGTGTGCCGCCGAACTGCTTGATGTCGGCGTTGACGACGTCGAGTCCGACACCGCGCCCCGAAATTTGGGTAACCTCCTGCATGGTGCTGAAACCGGGCTCGAGGATCAGCTGGAAGAGCTCTTCGTCGGTAAGTCGGGCGCCGGCAGCGACTAGATTTTTCTGCACGGCCATTTGGTAGATCGCGTTCTGATCGAGTCCGCTTCCATCGTCCGAGACCTTGATGACGACTTCGGGCCCGGATCGTGACACCGCAATCTTGAGCGTGCCGATCTCGCGTTTGCCGAGCTGCTTTCGCCTCTCGGGTGACTCGATACCGTGATCGACGGCGTTGCGAAGAAGATGCTCCAGGGAAGGCGTGATTCGCTCGAGAATAGTTCGGTCGAGACGAATCTCCTCGCCCTCCACCACCAGCTCGACGCGCTTGTCGAGCTCGGTCATGGTGCGACGCACGAGTCTACGAAACCGCTGTACCTGCTCGGAGAAAGGCAGCAGGCGCGTGCGCATGAGCCCCTGCTGCAAATCTTTGCTGACCCTCGACTGCTCGGCTAGGATGTCGTCGGATTCGCGCGCAATGCCGCCGAGAATTTCGCGAATGCTGCGTAGATCGGAAACACTCTCGAGCAACGAGCGTGATAGCTGCTGCAAATTCGAAAAGCGGTCGAGCTCGAGCGCATCGAACTCCTCCTTGGACTCGGTATCGGCCGCTTCGTCCTTGCGGTGCCGGACCTGCACTTCGGTTTCGACCTCCAGTCGCCTCAACTGGTCGCGAAGGCGAGTGATGGTCTGATCCATCTCTTCGAGGTTGTACTTGAACGAACCGACCTGCTGTCCGAACCGTGACTGGGAGATGGTGAGCTCCCCGGCGTAGTCGGAAAGGTTGTCGAGAAACGCCGACGAGATTTGGATGCGCTCACCCTTGTCGAGAGCAACCAGACGCCCGTTACCGGCTCCCGTAGCCTGGGCAGGGACCACGGCCCCGCCGCGGGTAACCTCCGCAAGCCCCGAGGTCGTGGAAGCCTCGTTGGCCGACGTCGTCGATGCCTCGATGGCGGACACGCCGGGCGACACGAGCTCGTCCATGCGGGTGATCAAATCCTCGACTGACCGGAGGTCGGACTTCTCCCGCGCGGACTTGAGCAGCTCTTCCAGCCGGTCGTGACAATCTTCGATGAGGTCGAGGAGCTTCTCCGATGGCGACAGGTGCTCCTCGGCCACCATCATCAACAGCGACTCCATGGAGTGGGCGAGATCGCCCACCTCGGTGAGTCCGGCGGTGCGCGCACCGCCCTTGAGCGTATGCAGCTCGCGCTGAAGCTCGGTGACGAACCGGGGATCGTAGGTAGTCTCGCGCCAATGCTCGACGATGGCCTGGCTCAGTTCGAGAATACGCTCGGCCTCGCCGACGAAAATGCGCCGGGTATCGTCATGCTCGGCGGGCACCGAGTCCGCTTGCTCGGCCACCTCCGCGCGCGAAACGCCGGCGGCGGCCGCGGTATCGTCCGCGGATACAGCCAGGTCGTCGGAGCCGACGTCGCGATGCCGCGCGAGCAGCGTGCGAGCACGCTCGGAAAATGCGTCGACGTCGAGGCCGCTTGGCTGACGCGCACTCAAGGCATCGATGAGCCCCGGGAGACGATCGCTCGCGTCCGTGACGAATTCCAGGATTCCGCGGCTGATCGGGCAGATGCCCTCGATGACCCGGTTCAGCAGATTCTCCACCGCCCAGGCGAACTCGCCGACGTCACTTGCACCGACCAGGCGGCCGCTGCCCTTGAGCGTGTGGAACGCGCGGCGAACGGTTATCAACGCGTCACGGTCAGCGGGATCCGCGTTCCAACGGATGAGGCAATCTTTGAGGACCTGAATGACCTCGCGGGCCTCCTCGATGAACACCTGGATGATGTCGTCGTCGACCGCGAGCTCGATTTCGGCAATCCGCTCCCGGCGCGCGGCTGCTGCCGAAGCGACATCGACGTCCGACTTTTCGTCGCGTCCTTGAGCGGCGCTGCGCTCGAGCGACCGAATGCAGTCCTCGGTAAACTCCAGAAGCGCGTGGTCGTTGGGTTGCAGGCCGACAACCGACTCGAGGTAGTACTCGAGGCCCACCAGGGCGTCCGCGAGCGCATCGAGTGTCTCCGGGCGCGGCGAAAAGGCTCGGCCAGACAGCAGCGTTGATGCGCAGCGACCCCAGTCGCGAAGCAGATCCGCGGCGCGCTCCAGAGACAACATGCGCAGGCTGCCCTCGACGACGCTGACGTGACGGGAGATCTCTTCGAGCAGATTGGCATCGCCAGGATCGCGCAAGTTTTCGCCGATAATGTGCTTGATGGCCGCGAGCTCGGTGGTCGCTTCCCCCACCACCGCCGTGACCAGGCGCAGGTACTCGATGCTGTTGAGCTCGGTGTTGCCGGGCTCGGCGGTGACCGGCTCTCCGCTCTGCAGCTCGGTCGAGCTGAGGCCTTGCTCGGCGATGCCGTCGAGTGTGGAGTCCACGCGCAGCAAATCCCGGGCGATCCCCATCAGCACCGAGTCGCTGAGCGCGCCAGGAGAGTCCGCGAAGCTTCGCAACTGCTCGACGTGCGACGCCACGAGCTTGCGGCTGCGGCCGAGATTGAGCAAGCCGAGGGTATCGGCGACGCGCCGCAGCTTATCCGCCACCGAGGCGAGATCGGATGCCTCTGCACCGCTCTGGCGCACGTACGTGTCGAGCGCCGTCTTGACGCTGGCAAGATCTTCCTTGATGCCGGCCGTAACGACCTTGAGTGAGTCCAGATCGGGCCCGCAGAGAATGCGCTCGGCGCGTTCGGATGCTTGCTCGCCGACGAACAGCTCATCGAGACGGTAAGCCGCACGAACGGAGCTGACCCGGGCCGTAGTCGACGTCGCGCGGGCAAGATAATAAAGCAGATTCTTCACCAGGTCGGCCGGCGCCGTTCGCGCAAGCGCCGCCCCACCTTCCCTCGATATTTCCTTCAGCTGCTGATCGAGCAACCCCAGCAGGCGACGAACGGACACGCTCGCCTCCAAGCCACCGTCGCGAAGAGCCTCGATGACGCCGGCGGCAATCCACCACAGACGCACACTCGGTGTTCCACTACAGAGTTTCTCGCATCGCGCCACCACCGCCTGCATCAACGACAGGCCCGTTTCATCCACCGTTCCCTGATACCAGTCGAGCAATCCCTTCTGGTAGTAAGCGCGAAGCCGGCGGGCAATCTCGCGAAGCTGCTCCTCATCAAGGTCGTGAACCTTGTCGGGAATCGGCAGCTCGATATCCAGATCCGGAGCGAACAGCGCATTTTCCGATAACAGAGGTTCGCCGCGCAGACAGCGCAGATCGTTCAGCAGCGGCATGAATATGGTCGGCGTATCCCGGTGACCCGCACGCAGATAATTGAGATACTCTCCAAGCTGGAGGATGCTCCGTAAAAGCAGCTCGCATATCTCGTCATTGGCGTCGCTGCTGTCGGCGCGCTGAAGCATTCGGCACAGGCTCTCCATCTCTTCCAACAGCAGGCATGCACCATAGTACTCGAGCATTTCGAGCACACCGTGCACGCTGTGCAGCGCATCCGCGCAACTTTCTACGTAGTGCGCGGAGTCAGAGTCTTCCGAGAACTTCTCGAGCGCGGCTCGTGCCTGCGTCAGCGTGTCCTCGATATCGCCCTGCACCCATTGGAGAGTGGCGTGATCCATTTTCGAAGTACTTTTATGTAATCCTGATTAATTTTGATCCTGGCAGGTTGAAGATCATGGAAACGTGGTCAACGTGGTGCCGGGCGAAACGGTCGGATATCCGACGCCCGTTCCTCGGAATCTTCACGCTTGACCGACCGGGCCTCCTCGCTTGCGGAGGCACTTGGGTGCAAATCGATGACATTGGGGTCGAATGAGTCCGGCAGACGAAATCCGGCAACCGAAGTCTTGAGCGCTTCGGCAAGATCCGCGAGGTTGCCGACGGATTTCGCGGTGGCGTTGGCGCCGGCGCGAGTCTGCGTCGCAATGGTGCGGATCGCAGACATGGTCTTGGCAACCGCGCTTGCGCGCTCCGCCTGCTCTTGCGAGGTCGATGAGATCGACTCGATGAGAGTTGCCAACTGTTCGGAGACACTTTCAATTTCAGCGAGTGACGTGCCGGCTCCCTGGGCGAGCAGTGCACCGGAGACGACACCGGTGGTGCTTTTCTCCATGGACTCAATGGCCTCGACCGTATCGGCCTGAATGGTTTTGACCAGCTGCTCGATGCGCTTGGTTGTCTGGCCGGCACGCTCCGCGAGACGCTGCACCTCGTCGGCGACCACGGCGAAGCCGCGGCCGGATTCACCGGCCATGGACGCCTGAATGGCCGCATTCAATGCCAGCACGTTCGTCTGGTCAGCAATATCATCGATGAGCCCCACCATCGAGCCGATTTCCTGCGAGCTCTCGCCGAGCCGCTTGAGTCGTTTTGCCGTGTCCTGAATGGTAAGGCGGATGTCGTCGAGCCCGTCGATGGTCTCGCGGACCTCGCTCGCGCCCTTATTGGCGATTGCCACCGAGCGCTTCGCAACAACGCTCGACTCAGCGGCGTTGGCAGAGACCCGCTCGATGGAGTCCGCCATGTCCTGCATGGTGGCCGCTGCTTTTATTATCTCTGCGTTCTGGCGATCGCTCGCCACACTCACATGGACAGCGCGTGTGCGCGAGGTATGCGCCGCCTCGGCGACCGCTTCCGCGGTGTTGTCGATGCGCGCCACGAGATGACGCAACGCATCGATAGCGTAGTTGAACGCATCGGCAATGGCGCCGGTGATGTCCTCAGTAACGGATGCATATGCGGTAAGGTCACCCTCGGCCAGATCGCTCATCTCGTCGAGCAGTTTGAGAATCGAATCCTGGTTGCGACGATTCCGTTCGCGGCTTTCGAGCTCGCGGCGGCGTACCTCCTCGGTATGAGCGCGAGCATCCCGGATGAGCTGAATGCCGAGCATCACGAGACACGACAGTGCGAGAACGCCGAAAACGATCACCGCCATCGTGTACTGGTTACCGGCGGCGCTGGCGCGGTTGTAGTTATCCTGCAGTGCCTGTGTTGCCTGAAGGAAAGGCACACTGCCAGCATCGATCATGTTGGCTGCTTCGTGCAGCTCGATCAGCGACGCGGAACGATCGATGAACGAGTCGATGAGACCCGCGCGATTGGCGAACAGGCTCGCCAACCGTTCGACGCCCTGTCGCGCCACTGGATCCTCGATCCGAAGATTGGGGTCCGCTCGATCATCGCCCAGAAGTCGCGCCGTGGTCCGAACAAAGTCCGCAACGTCGCGTTTCAAGCTGATTACGGCAGCTGCAGTGTCGGCACCACCAGTGAGAATGCGACTGACATCGAAGGACATGCGCTCGAGCCTTACCAGCTGTCGGCCGACGAGTGATACCTGCTCCGCCGACGCGGTGCCCGAGGCAACTGCACCGAAAACCTCCTGTGTCGTCAGCCGTGCCGAGGAGAACAACGCGTTCAGGCTCTTGCCGTTCTCGCGCATGGCCGCCGCGGTCTGCGCCCCGGAGAGAATCGTTTCGATGTCCTCCCGCATGCCATCCCAGCTGACCTCTATCGCTTCGAGCTGCGGAGCCACTCGTGGCGGCAGCGGTGGCAGTGGACCGGCCGCTTCGCCCTTGCGAAGCCTGTCGAGCATGGCCTGCATTTCGGTGCCGTGGGCCTTGAGCCGCGCCAATCCCTGAACATCCCCGAGCGCCGCAGTTTGCGCGTCGCGGGGAAGCTGCTGAGAACGCAGCTTCAGCTCGTTCATCACTCCGACGTACTCGGCATCGGCGTTGCTGTGCCGGCGCGCGAGCGAGTGCGCCGCGAAAATCAAGGCCACGAATATGAAAAGTAATGAGGGCAATACCACGCGCCACGTCTGCCGCGGGCGACGGCGGCGCGAAATCTTCGCGTCCACGGTGGTGCCGGACACTTCCTCGGCAGGGGCCCCGGCAAGCTCGCGACGGGATTTCTTCCACAGTTTCATTACTTGTCGTTTCGCCTATGCAGCCACCTGCATGAAAGCCGGCGCGGCGATCAAGGCAAGAACATCGAAGACTTCCCATGTTTCGCCGGCAACGTGAAAGCTGCCGACCACAAACGGGGAAAGCCAGTTCTCGGAAGCGGCCGCGTCCGGCAGCCGCTGCTCGTTGAGAAAATGCTTTACGCCGAATACCTCTTCGACCGCCAAGCCGGAGAGGATCTCGTCTTTCTCGATGACGAGCACTCTGGAATCACGATTGAGCGCCGCCGGTTGACCACGCAGGAACCCATGCAGATTCACGACCGGCAGCAGTGCGCCGCGCAAATTGGCGATTCCCATCAACCAATCCTTTGCGCCGGGTACGCGCGCAAGCTTTGGAAGATGCGTCACCTCGCTGATGTCCGCCATCGAAGCGACAAGTCGTCGTTCGCCGATCGAGAATCCTATGCCACGCCAAACGTCGCCCACACTCTGTTCGTCGGGCGAAGTGCCGACTTCGCCCTGAGCCCGACGTTCCATATCGCGCAATATGGCGATCGGATCGTTGACGTTTTCCTGCATGTTTCACTCGTGGTCAGCGTGCTATTGAGTCGTGCTCACATTACGCCGTACCGCGTCGATGAGCTCCTGCGCCCGGCACGGCTTGGTTAGGTATTCGCGCGCACCCTGGCGCAATCCCCATTCCCGATCGCTTGCTTCGTTACGGACGCTCAGAATAACCACGGGTATGCGGGCGGTGTCCGGATCGCGGTTGATTCTGCGCGTTGCCTGAAATCCGCTCATGCCGGGAAACACCACATCCATCAATATCAGATCCGGCCGCTCGTCCCGTGCTCTTGCGATTCCCTGCTCGGCGGAGGTCGCCGACGAGGTCTTGAATCCATTCTGGATCAACAGACGCGAGATATGCTCCAGAACAGTCGGAGAATCATCGACAATGAGTACGTGTGCCATCGGTACGTTCTCCAACTGTCAGAGTCAATGTTTACCGTTCAATACGTGCTCTTCGATTGCGCCGAGGAGCTCGTCTCGCGTAAACGGCTTGGTAAGGTACTGCTCGGAGCCGACGATGCGTCCACGCGCGCGGTCGAACAAACCGTCCCTACTCGACAACATGATGACCGGCGTCTTTTTGAAAAACTGGTTGTGCTTGATGAGCGCGCAGGTTTGATACCCGTCGAGGCGCGGCATCATGATGTCGACGAATATGATGTCGGGCTCGTGATCGACAATGCGAACGAGCGCCTCGAAGCCATCGATCGCGGTAACGACCTTGCAGCCAGCGTTTTTCAATAACGTCTCGGCGGTATGGCGAATGGTCTTGCTGTCATCGATGACCATCACCTTGACGCCGCTGAGACCGTTCTCATTCCTTCCGGTCACGGCCTAATTTCCCCCCTTCGGGCCGCACTCCGACGTGACGGGGATATGCACTCAAATCCTAGTATATCCGCCTCCTGAATGCATTCGCTGAACCACTGTCAGAACAGTGGCTTGCCGATGGTCCATGCAGTTTTTCTTGAAGTTCGAAATGCTCGCACGAGAGCCGGTCCCGGGGCTTGCCCGCGGCCGCCGCGCGCGCCGTCGGGGGCTCAGGAGACGGTCTCGAGGTCGGTAGCCGTGTCCCGTGTGCGGGAACTCATCATCTCTGCGACATCGAGCAACAGCACCACCTGGCCGTCACCCAGTATGGCGGCGCCTGCCAGGCCGCCGAGGGCGCGCAGCTGAGGAACGACCGAGCGCACCACCACGTCGACGCGCTCGCCGATCGAGTCGACCAGCAGGGCGTCGCGCCGGCCGCCCGACTCCATCAGCACCAGCGGCTGCCGGGCGGATGGGACCGGAACCGGCACGTCGGCGAGCGCCAGCAGATCCCTCAGAGCGCTGAGCGGCCAGCGCCGGCCCTCGTGCTCGACGCTCGGCGGTTCGCCGACCCCCAGCTCGTCGCCGGACAGTTGCAGCACAGCGGCCACCTCGGAGAGCGGCAGGGCCACGATCTCGCCCGCCGCCGCCACCAGCAGCACGGTGGCGACCCGCGGGGCGAGCGGCATCTGCAGGCACAGGCGGGTACCGAATCGACCGTCCGATTCCACCTTCAGTCCGCCGCCGAGCCGCTGCAGTCGATCCCGGGCCTCGGCCACGACCGCCTCTGACGGCGCTTTGCAGTCCGCTTCGAGAACCATGTCGAGGTCGGCGCCCCGGCGCCGGAAACGCATCTGCATCAAACAACCCGGCGGCTGCCCGGCCAGCACCCGGGCCCTCGGGGGTTCCACGCCCTGCTCGATCATGCTTTCGGTGAGGCTGCGCAGGACTGGCCGCAGCGCCGCCATTTTCTCCGGCTCGATGCGCAGCGCTCCGGCGTCGACTCGCAGCATGACCTGCTTACCGTCGGCGGCGGCGCGCTCGCCAATGGCGTCACCGAGATCTTCGAGCTGGGTATCCAGGGGCTGCATGCGGAACTGCATCAGGCGCTGCTCGAGGGCCACATTGTCACGCGCCTGGTGAACGAGTATCGAGCGGCTGTCGCCGGCGATGGTGTCAACGGTATCGCGCAGCTCCGCCAGTGCGGTCAATCCATCGGTCAGCCGATCCAGGCGCTCGCGGATGTCGGCGAGCGCCGGAATGTCGGCGCTATCCGCGGACGCGTGGGGCGTGCGCAGCGAGTCGGTGTGGATGCGCAGACCATCGAGCTCCTCGCGCAACTGCCGGATTGTGCCGTCCATGTCCTGAAGCCCTTCCAGGAAAGCGCCCACGTGTTGCTCGAGACGCGAACGCGAAGCGTCGATTTCGCCGGCGATGAGGCCGATATCGTCGATCAGCGCATGGTCGACTCCGATCGCCGGCCCGGCGTCGTCGTCGCTTGGGCGTGTCGCGTCGTCGTGGCCCGGTGGGTGCACCTTCGGGCTGTCCGCGCGCACCGCGCCGGTCAACTGCTCGAGGCGCTCGCGCCACTGGGAAGCGGCATCGGCGTCCGCGGCGACGGCGGGCTCACCCGGTGCCATCGGCCGACCCTGCTCGAGACGCTCGATAAGCCTCTCGGCGTGCACCAGATCGGCCTCGAGACGGCGCGCGATGTGGCCGCTCGACGGCATTCCGGCGGTGTTCTCGGCGACTGCCTTGGTCGGCTCCATGCCGGCCGTGGTGAGCAAATCGGCACCGAGCACGTGCAGCCGCTCGGCTACGGGACCCCAGCCACCAGCGGGCGGATCCCCCGAGCCCGGTGTGGACCGCAGCAGTGCGAGCTCCTCCAGGACCCGGTGGCGCAACGGGTGCGCGCCGAGCAATCCCAAGCCATCGGCGACCTGCAGCATGCGCTCCACGAGCCAGCCGCGCTTGGCGAGCCAGGGCGTATCGGGCGCCAGCGCCTCCATGAGCTCACCGGAGATCGCCAGCAGCTCGTTGAGCAGCGACAGCACCGCGGTGGGCTGATCGGTATGCCCGCGTGACGGCGCGACGAAGGCCGCCAGCAGAGCGCTTCGGGAGGGATAGATGCCGATGGTGGCCTCCACGTCGCGGCCTTCGCCGACATAGAACAGCAGATCCCGCACCAGCGACGGGGCCGCCTGCGGGGTCGGCTCGTCGCCGTCGCAGAGTCGCTTGAGCTGTCCGTCCAGCTGTCCGAGCAGGCGCTTGACGGCACCGCTCACGCGCCAACGCGGATCTTCGAGCACGCGCGCGAAGCAGGCCGCGGCGTGCCACAGGGTCTCCTGGGCCGTGCCCTGGCTGAACACCTGCAGGCGCGCAAACACCTCCCCGATGCGATCGGCCGCCGCCTGCACCGAGCCCGGATGGCCCAGCCATGCCACCAGACCCTGCTGATAGAACGAGCGCAAGCGGCGCGCCGATGACGCCAGCCGCGGATCGGCCGCAGCCTGCGCGTCGCCGTCGGCGCCCGGCACGAGTGCGTCAACGGCGATGGCGAAAACGCTGCTTCCCGACAGCA
>JBFICP010000045.1:0-17563 GCA_041581935.1 Gammaproteobacteria bacterium
ATGACGAAATCGCCCACCGATTCGTCGAGGCGCTGAGCGCAGGCGCCCTGGATCGCGTCGTCGAATTCGATCGAGACGTCGGCGACACGCATGCGCCGGGTGCGCGCACGCTTGCCCGGCGCTAGGCCGTAACGGCAGGTGCCCGGATAAATGCTCCGATAGTCTTTCCTCGAGCAACCGCAGGGAAATGTCCAGCCGGCCAGACGCAGACGATCCAGACCCTGGCGATAACGGTCGGTGCGCGCGCGCTGGTAGCAGACCTCGCCGTCCCAGTGCAGGCCCAGGCGGTCGAGGTCGGCGAGAATCGCATCGGCGGCCCCCGGGCTGGTACGCGGCCCGTCGAGATCGTCGACCCGCACCAGCCACTCGCCGTTGCGCTGACGCGCCTCGAGAAAGCTGCCGACGGCGGCAATGACGGAACCGAAATGCAGGGGACCCGTAGGGGAAGGTGCGAAGCGTCCGCGATAGGCGCCGGCTTCGTCATGTGAAACCGGATTTGAGCTGTCGCTGGTCTGGTGCGGCTCGATTGGCTCGCTCCGCGTGCCGGGCGCCATCGGCGCCTCAACCCATCTGTTTTTCTCGAATCTCGTCGAGGACCTTGCAGTCGTAGCACAGAGTGGCTGTTGGGCGGGCTTCGAGGCGCCGTATACCGATCTCGATACCGCATGCCTCGCAGTATCCGTATTCACCTCCGTCGAGCGATGCGAGGGCCTCGTCGATCTTGCGAATCAGCTTGCGCTCGCGATCACGGGTTCGAAGCTCCAGGGTAAATTCGGATTCCTGAGTTGCGCGGTCATTGGGGTCGGGAAAGTTAGCGGCTTCGTCCTGCATGTGATGGAGCGTTCGGTCGACCTCCTCCATGAGTTGGCGCTTCCACGAGCCGAGAATCTTGCGGAAATGCTCTACCTGCTTCTCGTTCATGTACTCCTCGCCGCGTTTGGCCTTGTACGGCTTGAAGTCGAGGGTACTGGTCGACATCTCGGGCATGTTCAGTGCTCCTGATCTGGCACCCGCCGGGCCTCCGATCCGGGTCGGCAGCGCCATTTAGTCATCTCTGCGACTTAGTTGTGCCCGAGCCCGAATGGGGCCCGCGCCGCGCGTCGTTTGTTTCCTATTTAAGGCTGATTCCGGCACCGGGATAGCCCCGGTTTTCAGCCAGACGCGGGGATATACCAGAAAGAGTTTCCAGGCGCAATAAAGCCGCTCAAGCGCGCCTGTCCAGTCGCCCCCGGGACTCCGCGGAGCCCGGGTCGTCGCCGGGGTGCGCCCCGCCGGCCCCTGCCTCGAGTCGCTCGACCCACAAAACGGTGGCCCCGGCCACCGCAGCCGGGATGACCACGAAGTTCACGACCGGGATGGCGAGGGCACACATGACGGCGCCGCCGAAGCCGAGGGCCAGATAGCGGCGCTGGCCCAGGCGACGGCGCTGATCGGGAAAGGCGAGCCCGTGGTTACCCATGGGATAGTCGATGTAGCTGATGGCCATCATCCAGGCGCCGAACAGCAACCAGATAAAGGGGGCGGCGACGTTGACTCCCGGAATCACGAACAGGGCCAAGGCCGGGATTCCCCACAGGACGATGTATGCGAGCTTGCGCAGCTCCGAGACGATGGTACGGCCCAGGTCGGCGACCATTTTCTTCCAATTTCCACTGGGAATGCTGGCTCCGGTGAGGTGACATTCCACCGCTTCGGCCAGCAACCCGTTGAAAGGCGCGGAGATGAGGTTCCCGACCAGCGAGAACGTGAAGAACACGATGAACAGCGCGATGACGACGAAAAGCGGCAGAAGAATCCAACGCAACCAGTCGAGCCAGTCGGGCAGCAGCCAATCGAGCAATGTCTGGAACTGCCCCGTGCCGAAGTAGATGAGGGCGCTGAACAGCACGATATTGACGGCGAGCGGCACGATGACATACGCCCGAATACCCGGGGCGAAAATCAGGCGCACGCCGCGCAGGAAGTACAGTGCACCCGAGAGTGGATTATTCTGCATGCTTCATCCGTCGGCGGGCAGGCGCACGGGCGGCGGCGCCTGCCACTCGGGCGCGCGGCGCTCCGCCACGACATTGGTGTAAATTCCCCCGCGCACGTTGAACTCGGCCATAACGCGCATGTAGCGCGGTGCACACGCGTCGGCGAGATCGTCGAGAATCTGGTTGGTCACCGCCTCGTGAAACGCACCCTGGTTTCGAAATGACCAGATGTAGATCTTGAGCGATTTGAGCTCGATGCAAAGCCTGTCAGGGACGTAGTCCAGGTATAGCGTGGCGAAATCCGGCTGTCCGGTCTTTGGACACAGGCAGGTGAATTCCGGAATACGGATGCGAATGGTGTAATCCCGATCCGGATTCGGGTTATCGAACAGCTCCAAACTGGCAGCGGCTTCTGGTGGCATGAACGAATCTTATTGCGCTTGCAGGTCGAAGTGACACCCGGAACAGTGTTGCGTCGAGATCGTTTAGTGTAGAGTATCGCCCGATGCTTACGGAACGCCGTCGCCCGATCTCGCGCACATGCGTCTGAAAAGAATCAGACTCGCGGGTTTCAAGTCCTTCGTCGATCCCATCACGATTCACGTCCCCGGCGATCTGACTGCCGTAGTCGGGCCCAACGGCTGCGGTAAGTCTAACATCATCGATGCCGTGCGCTGGGTCATGGGCGAGCTTTCGGCCAAGCACCTGCGCGGCGACAGCATGGCCGACGTGGTGTTCACCGGGTCGAATACGCGCAAGCCCGTCGGCCAGGCGTCCGTGGAGCTGATATTCGACAACAGCGGTGGGCGCCTCGGCGGGCGTTACGCCAGCTACAACGAAATATCCATCAAGCGCCAGGTGTCCCGCGACAGTCAGTCGTCGTATTTCTTGAATGGCACCCGCTGCCGTCGCCGTGACGTCACCGACGTGTTTTTCGGCACCGGCCTCGGTTCGCGCAGCTACGCCATCATCGAGCAGGGCATGATCTCGCGTCTCATCGAGGCGCGACCCGAAGAGCTCAGGGACTTTCTCGAGGAGGCGGCGGGAATCTCCAAGTACAAGGAACGCCGCCGCGAAACCGAGAACCGCATGCGTCACGCGGAAGAGAACCTGGACCGGCTCGCGGATCTGCGTGAAGAGCTGGGTAAGAGGCTCTCGCACCTCAAACGTCAGGCCACGATGGCCGAGAAATACAAGGTGCTGAAGGGTGAACAGCGCGATATCGAGGCCGAGTTGCTGGCATTGCGCTGGCGCGATCTCGATGGCGAGAATCGTCGCAAGTCGGAGTCGGTTTCGGCCCAAGCGACGGCGCTCGAGGCGGTGCTCGCCGAGCAGCGACGCGTGGAGGCGGAGCTCGAGCGCGCGCGCAGCGATCAGAGCGCGGTCGCCGAGGATTTCAACGAGGTCTACCGGCGTGTGCTCGATGCCGAGTCGGCCATCGCGCGCGGTGAGGAAACCATCCAGAACCTGCGCCGGCAGCGAGAGGAGCAGCGCGAGAGCCTCTCGGCCGAGGAGCAGCGCGTCGAGAATGCCCGCGCGCATGCGCAGTCCGAGGCGTCGCGCCTCGCCGAGCTGCGCGCCGAGCTCGAAAAGTTGGAACCGGCGCTCGAAGGGCTGCAGACGCAGGCCGCCGAGGCGCGGGTCGCGTTTCGCGCAAGCGAAGAGGCCATGCACGAATGGCAGTCCGATTGGGAGACCTGGAGCGAGCAGGCCGCCGAGCCGGCGCGCATGCGCGATGCCGAGGCGGCCCGTATCCAGCAGCTCGTGCAGACCGTGGCGCAGCTCGAGCAGCGCCGCGACCGCCTGCGCGCGGAGCAGGCGAGCCTGTCGGGCGAGGACCTCGATCACAGCACCAGGGAGCAGCGCGCCGAGATCGAGCGCGTCGAGCGTCGCACGCTGGAGCTCGAGCAGGCCGTCGGCGCGCGCCAGGACGAGCTCCGGCGGGCCCGCGAGGGCGAGCTGGCGTCCGGGGAAGCGCTGCATCAGGCACGCGAGCGTCAGCAGGCCATGAGCGGGCGGCTCGCTTCGCTGCAGGCGCTCCAGCAGGACGCCCTCGGCAAAAGCGCGGGGGCCGTGATGGAATGGCTGCGCGATACCGGCCTCGATACACGACCGCGGCTCGCCGAGCAGCTGCAGGTGGATGCCGGTTGGACGCGTGCGGTGGAGATGGTGCTCGATTTCCGCCTCGAGGCGGTATGCGTGGATCGAATCGAGCAATACGCCCCATCGTTGCAGGGTTTTTCCGACGGTGCGCTGACGTTGTTCGAGGAACGTCGGGGGCATGCCTCGGCATCCGTCGGCGCCGAGCACGGCACGTTGGCGGAGAAGGTCGAAGCGCCGTGGCCACTCGCGTCGCTGCTCGCCTGTGTACGCACCGCCGAGTCGTTATCCGAGGCCCTCGGCATGCGCGGCGACCTTGCCGCTCACGAGTCGGTGGTGACCCGGGAAGGCCTTTGGGTCGGGCCGAGCTGGATTCGCGTGTGCAAGTCTGCGAACGACGACGCCGGCGTACTCGCCCGCGAGCAGGAGATCCAGCATCTCGCCGACGAGTTCGCGCGGCTTCAATCGCAGCTCAACGGCTGCCAAGCCGATTTCGACGACTACCGCCAGCGTCGCGACGCCTGCGAAGCGGCGCTCGCCGAAGCGCAAGCCGCGTTGGCCTCGCATCTGCGCAGCCGCGCCGCGCTGGAATCCGAGCTCGGCGCGGCGACCGCGCGCCACGAGCAGGCGCGGGAGCGCGCCGCCAGCGTCAGCGCCGAATGCCAAGACGTGGAGACGCAGCTTGCGGCGGAGCAGGAGGTCCTGGCCAGGGCCCGGGCCCGTTGGCAGCAGTCGTCCATGGACGTGGAGCGCCTGAGCGAAGAGCGCGAAAGCTGGATGCGCCGCCGCGAGGCCCATCGCTCGAGCCTCGAGGAAACTCGCGACGTCTGGCAGTCGGTGCGCGAGCAGGCCTACGACCTGGGTCTCAAAGCCGAGTCCATGCGTGCCCAGGTGCAATCGCTCGAGGAGGGGCGCGAGCGCAACCTCCAGCACGTCGAGCAACTCGAAACTCGGGTCCGCGAGCAACGCGCGGCGCTCGATGCCGGCGCAGCGCCGCTTCGCGAGGCCGAGGCGGCGCTCGAAGAAAAGCTCAAGGCCCGCAGCCTGATAGACGAGCGCCTGCGCAGCGCGCGCGAGTGCGTCGAGAATGCCGAGACGCGGGTGCGCGAGCTCGATCAGGCCCGTGCCGAAAAGGAAGAGCGGGTCGGAGCGGAGCGCGTGCGCCTCGAATCATTGCGTCTCGAGGCACAGGAAGTCACCGTGCGCCGCAAGACCGTGGAAGAACAGTTTGCAGGGCTCGGCTACGCGCTCGATGCGGTCCTCGAACGGTTGGGTGACGATGCGGTGATCGCTGAGTGGGAAGAAAAGCGCGAGAAGATGGAGCGTCGCATCAATCGACTCGGACCCATCAATCTTGCGGCCATCGAAGAGCACGACCAGCAGGCGGAACGAAAGCAATACCTGGATGCACAACATCAGGATCTCGAAGAGGCATTGCAGACTCTGGCCACCGCTATTCAGAAGATTGATCGCGAGACGCGAACGCGATTCAAGGAGACCTACGAGAAGGTCAACGAAGGTCTCGGTACCATGTTTCCGCGCCTGTTCGGCGGCGGTCACGCGTATTTGCAGCTCACCGAGGACGATCTTCTGAACACCGGCGTGTCGGTGATGGCGCGTCCGCCAGGCAAGCGCAATACCAGCATTCATCTGCTCTCCGGCGGCGAGAAGGCACTGGCGGCCATCGCCCTGGTGTTTGCCATCTTCGAGTTGAATCCGGCTCCGTTTTGTCTGCTCGACGAGGTCGATGCCCCGCTCGATGACGTCAACGCGGTGCGATTCAGTGAGCTCGTCAAGGATATGTCCGAGCGCGTGCAGTTCGTAATCGTGACCCACAACAAGATCACTATGGAGATTGCGGAGCAGCTCATCGGCGTTACCATGAACGAGCCCGGCGTATCGCGTCTCGTTGCGGTTGATGTCGACGAGGCGGTGGAACTGGTCGCGGTATAGGTTTTCCGGGGGGATACCCCATGGATCAGTTGCGTTTGATATTACTCATCGTCGGTGTTGCTCTGATCGCCGGCATCTTCGTCTGGGAACTCTACAAGAGACGCGTGCAGGAACGTCGGCGCGAGCAGCTCGTCGAGCATCTGGATGCGGACGAGCGCTTGCCGTTTACCGGTGAGTCATTGCTCGGTGATATCGGGCAGGCGGACCCCTTCGATGTGATGGCCCGCGCTCACGGGCGGCGTAGCTTCGATGACGAGACGGAACTCGACGGGGGTGAAGCAGAGCCCGTGGCCCTGGCGGGATACGACATCGACGAGGATTTTCCCGGCGAGCCACCCGAGGAAATCACAGAGACGCCGGAAAGGCCTGACCCGGTCGGGTCGCCGGCGCCAGAGGTGGCCGCGGCTCGGGATGACGGGCTCGACCGCTTGAGCGGTCTCGCGGCGCGGCGCGATGCGCCGGAGCAGCTGGATCTGGCCGGGCTGGATTTGACGGCGCCCGCCCGGGAAGCCGAGCATGCGTCCACGCGCCGCGGCGCAAAGCCGCCGAGCCCCGAAGGCGCGCGACAATCGCGCGCGCCCGGGCGCGAAGAGGAGCTGCACATCGTCATGACGGTGATGGCCCGCACCGGTGAGCGGTTTTCCGGGGATCGACTCCGCCATGCGCTGGAAAGAGCGGAGCTTCATCACGGCGACATGAACATCTTTCATCGGCACGAGCAGCCGCACGATCCCAGCACGCCGACGTTGTTCAGCGTCGCCAATGTCCTCGCTCCCGGCTCCTTCGAACCGGAGCGCATGGACACGTTGACGAGTCCGGGCATCGCCATGTTCATGCGCCTTCCGGGACCGGAGCGGCCGGCGGATGCATTCCAGCAGATGCTCGAGGTGGCAAAGACGATGGCGGAGGATCTCGATGGCACTTTGTGTGACGAGTCGCGAAGCACTTTGACGCCACAATCGATCAATCATCTACGCGAGCGCATTGCCGACTTTGGTCGCCGACAGATGCTCAAGGCATGAAATGGCGGCACCCAGGGCAATCGTGCAGCGTGTCGCCGACCTGCGCGACAATATCGATTATCACAACTACCGTTACTACGCCCTTGACGATCCCGTCGTTCCCGATGCCGAGTACGATCGGCTGCTGCGCGAGCTGGAAAGGCTCGAGAACCAGTATCCGGAGCTGATCACACCTCAGTCCCCGACGCAACGCGTCGGTGCCGCCCCCGTCGAGGGTTTCGGCGAGATCGTGCACACGGTTCCCATGCTCTCGCTCGCAAATGCGTTCGAAGAGCAGGAGCTCGTGGATTTCGATCGCCGTGTTCGCGAACGCCTGGAGGTAGAGCAGGTCGAGTACTCGGCCGAGACCAAGCTCGACGGACTGGCCGCGAGCATTCGCTACGAGCAAGGCGTTCTCGTGAGCGCGGCGACCCGCGGCGATGGCAGCCGCGGCGAGGACGTTACGCAGAACATCCGTACTATCAAGGCGGTGCCGCTCGGTCTTCGCGGCGACGACTTTCCGCGCGTGCTGGAAGTGCGCGGTGAGGTGTTCATGACCGACGAAGGCTTCCGCCGGCTCAACGAAGAGCAGCTGCGACGTGGGGAAAAACCCTACGCCAATCCGCGCAACGCCGCCGCCGGGGGGCTCCGACAGCTCGATCCGCGCATCACCGCCGCGCGCCCGTTGACCATGTACTGCTATGGCGTCGGCGACGTGCGCGACGGCTGGTTGCCGAATACGCACTCGGGAATACTCGCGCGCTTGAGGAACTGGGGGCTGCGCGTCTCGCCGGAAGCTGCGGTCGTGCAGGGCGTGGATGGTTGCAAGCAGTACTATGCGGACATGCTGATACGCCGCGAAAGTCTCGGTTATGCCATCGACGGGGTGGTTTTCAAGGTCAACAGCGTCGCCGAGCAGGCGGTTCTCGGCGCCGTTTCCCGGGCCCCGCGCTG
The DNA here is from genome assembly GCA_041581935.1 of Gammaproteobacteria bacterium. GTDB lineage: Bacteria > Pseudomonadota > Gammaproteobacteria > HK1 > HK1 > JAABYT01. Next base: position 7,985 of record JBFICP010000045.1, read on the forward strand.
GGCGGTTGCTTACAAGTTTCCCGCCGAAGAAGCGCTCACCACAGTGCGCGCCATCGATGTCCAGGTCGGGCGCACCGGCACGCTCACTCCGGTGGCACGCCTCGAGCCGGTCCAGGTTGGGGGCGTCACCGTGACGAATGCGACGCTTCACAATCAGGACGAGATCGATCGCAAGGACGTTCGCGTCGGCGACACCGTGGTGGTGCGCCGCGCGGGCGACGTGATTCCGGAGGTGGCGCGGGTTGTGAAGGAGCGACGTCCGCGCCGAACGCGGCGTTTCTACCTGCCGGATCGGTGCCCCGTGTGCGGCTCGGACGTGGTTCGCATCGAGGGTGAAGCCGCCGCGCGCTGCAGCGGTGGCCTCTACTGTGCGGCGCAGCGCAAGCAGGCGGTGCGTCACTTCGCCAGCCGCCGCGCCATGGATATCGAAGGACTGGGCGACAAGCTGGTCGAGCAGCTTGTGGACGCCGGGCTCGTGGGTTCGATCCTGGACGTCTACGCCTTGGATGAGAAGCAGCTCGCAGGGCTCGAGCGCATGGGCAAGAAATCCGCCGCCAATCTTGTCGCCGCTATCGAGAAGAGCCGCAATACCACATTCGCCCGTTTTCTCTTCGCGCTCGGAATTCGCGATGTCGGAGAGGCGACGGCACAGACCCTGGCCAATCACTTCGGCGATTTGGATTCATTGCGCTGCGCGGACGAGGAACGGCTGCAGGAGGTACCGGATGTGGGTCCCGTGGTCGCCAGGCAGATCCGATCGTTCTTCGCCGAGGACCACAACCAGGAAGTCATCGACGGTTTGGCCAAAATTGTGAACTGGCCCGTTCAATCGCCCCACGAGGCCGGCGATGCACCGCTCGCCGGCAAGCGCTTCGTGATCACCGGGACTCTCGAGGCCATGCCGCGCAACGAGGCCAAGCGTCGCCTCGAGGCACTGGGCGCGAAGGTGAGCGGCAGCGTGTCGAAAAAGACGGACTATCTGGTCGCTGGTGCGAACCCGGGCTCGAAGCACGGTAAGGCGCAGACGCTCGGCATCACTATTCTCGACGAAGAAGCATTCCTCGCGCTCATCGGCGACTGAGCACCGTTCGCGCGTCCTCCTGTGTGGCGATGCGGTTGCGCCCGAGCGCCTTGGCCCGGTACAGGGACTCGTCGGCTTTCGCCACCAGACGCGCGGCATCGTCTTCGGCCCCGAGCGTCGCGACGCCCAGGCTCGCCGTCACGTGCAGGCGTGCTCCGGATGTTCGAACGACCAGTATTTCCAAGGCTCTGCGAACCCGCTCGGCGAGCCTGGTCGCGCCCGCAAGGCTCGTATTGGCGAGCGCGATACAGAACTCCTCGCCACCGTAGCGAAACAGGATGTCGCTGTCGCGGATACAGGCGCGCACGCAGTTGGCAATGGATTTCAACGCCATGTCGCCGGCTAGGTGCCCGTGCCGATCGTTAATGGACTTGAAGCGGTCGACGTCGAGCATGATGAGTGACAGCGGGGCGCCGTGACGGCGTGACATCTCCACCTCGCGATCCAGCACCTGGTGAAGGCTGCTGCGATTGTGGACTCCCGTCAGCGGGTCGCGTACCGACGCGTTGATCGCCTCGCGGTACATGAGGGCGTTGCGTAGCGGATGCAGCGCGATGGCAATCAGGGCGTCGGCGGCATCCTTGCTCGAATCCGCGAGTGGTTCAGCGCAATAGATACGCAGCTCCCCGAGGGATTCCTGTTCGAGAGCGAGCGGAAACATCCGGCAGTGACCGGTGGGATCTCCGACGCTCAAATCAATGGCGCCCGGCTCGTAGGCAAAACGAAGTCCCTGATGTGGAACCGAATTTTTCAAATGGCTGCCGAGAATGGCGATCAGGGTTTCGACGTCGAGACTCGTCTGCAGCGCGCACGCGAGCTGCAGGCGCATTTCGTTATCGATGTCGTCAGGCGCAGCCATTGACCTCGGGCCTCATTGTAATCGACGATTATTGCGCGTCCAGCGCCTGACCGTGGACGTCATGACTGTCGGGGCCCATGAGGTAGAGATAGGCGCCCACGATTTCCTGAGGTGTCGGCAGCTGCGCCGGGTTTTCGGCCGGGTAGGCGGCAGCCCGCATGGCGGTGCGCACGCGCCCCGGATTGATACTGTTCACGCGCACGCGCGCGTTTTTCTCGAGCTCGTCGGCGAGTACCTGCATGAGTCCTTCGACGCCGAACTTGCTGGCGCTATACGCACCCCAGTAGGCACGCCCGCGCCGACCCACGCCGGAGGAGGTGAACACCACGCTTGCGTCGGGGCTGCGCTTGAGCACCGGGAGGCACGCGCGGGTGAGCAGAAACGGCGCGTTGAGATTGACCTGGATTACCCTTAGCCACTCGGTGGGCTCGTAGTGCTCGATCGGTGTGAGCGTCCCGAGTCGAGCGGCGTTGTGCAGCAGCCCGTCGAGCCGGCCGAATTCGTTGTCAACACGCTCGATGAGCTGTGCGTGATCGTCGGGACCGGCGCCTTCGAGGTCCATGGGATAGATGGCAGGGTCGGGTCCACCCGCATCGAGGATGCGATCGTAGACTTCCTCGAGCTTGCGCACCGTACGTCCGAGAAGGATGACGCTCGCGCCATGGGCGGCGAATGCCAGTGAAACGGCTCGTCCGATCCCGTCGCCGGCGCCTGTAACGAGAATCACGCGTCCGGCGAGCAGGTCCGGTGAAGGCGAATAGTCCTCAGGAATCTTCACACCGCTTGTTTCCCACCTCCTACCCGCGATACTTCCATGCGATCCACAGCTTGCGCAACGGCGTTGCCGCCGGCGTGCGCTCGAGCACGGCATACTCGGCGCGCTCGATGGCGCGAAGCTGGGCAAGCGTCATTTCCGCCAGTGCAAGGCGGTTGCACTGGGTGGCGCGATCCCGGTGCGGCATCTCGTCGAGGGTTCGTTGCAGGTGCCGGCGCGCGGCTTCGGCGACGCTTCGCAGAACTTCCCGCAACGCCTCGCTGGTATGCTCCGCGTCGAGGTCCGCCGCCTCGCACTTTGCCAGCAGATCGTTCGGAAGATCGGTGCGTCGGTGCGCGCCGCGGCGCCGCGGCCTGCGAATGATCTCGGCGAGCGTCAGGCCGACTCCGAGATGACGGGACACTTCCAAGGTCACGGGGTCGGCGAAGCCGCACAGCTCCGCCGCCATGCATCCGGTGAGGTCGGCGATGCGTTCGCAATGAGTTTCGAGATCGGCGAATGTCTCGTAGGCGTCGCGCCGCTGATGCTCGGCGAAGGCGCTCAGCACGGCCACGAAGCGCCCGGCATCGAGGCGTTCGCCGCGCATCGATGCCGACAGCACGCGCGTGATCGGATGGCGTGGCTCGCCCGCTGCCGCGCGCTGCATCTCGTCGGCCCACCAGCCGAGCTTGGTACGCGCAATGCCTTCGTCGCTGATTTCCTCGGCCACCTCACGAAACTCCTCGGCGGCGGCGTGCAGCGCGACGAGGGACTCGCGCAGGCCTCGCGGCGCGTACAGCACGCTGTAGTAGAGCGAAGAGCCCGGCAGCGCCACCTTGTCGCGGCAGTAGTCGTAAGCCGACATGCTTCAACGGGCGTCGAGCAAGGCGAGCAGCTCGCCGGGCGCCTCGATAGTGGCATCGGCGCGCCACCGGCGCGCATCGTCCTCGGGTGCGAGGTAGCCGTAGAGCGCGACAACGCTGCGCATGCCGGCGCGGCGCGCTGCAATCACGTCGTTTTCCGCGTCGCCGACATAGACGCAGTCGGCAGGTCGGCTGCTGGCGAGCCGGCAGGCGTGCAGCAGCGGTTGTGGATGAGGCTTGGCGTTGGCGGTGGTATCGCCGCTCACGATGCAGGCGGCGCGCCGCTGCGGATCCAGGACGGCCATCAACGGTTCTGTAAACTCGCGTCGCTTGTTGGTGACGATTCCCCAGGTGATGCCGCGCCCGTCGAGGCCATCCAGCAGGGCCGGCATGCCGGCGACAAGCCGCGTGCGGCGCGCGACGTTGGCGGCGTAGAGCGCGAGAAATCGCCTGAGCACACGATCCAATGTCGCGTCGTCGAGAAGTCCACTGCAGGCTCGCTCCGCCATCGCCCGAGCCCCGCGGGATACCAGTGGGCGCAGAATATCTTCCGACACCGGCTCGATCTGCCAGGTCGCGAGCGCTTCGCCGAGGGCGTCAGCGAGATCCGGTAGCGTGTCGGCAAAAGTGCCGTCCAGATCGAACAGCACGGTATCGGCTGCGCGACCCGCGATCACCGGTCGACTTCAGCGGCGTGCAACCGCGCGAGGTAATTGACATCGATGTCGGAACCGAGCCGATAGCGCCGCGTCACGGGATTGTAAGTGAGCCCCCGGAGCTCTTCGAGAACGAGTCCGGCAGCTTGCGCCCAGCCTCGCAGCTCCGATGGGCGAATGAACTTGGCGTAGTCGTGGGTACCTCTCGGTAAAAGGCCGAGCACGTACTCGGCACCGATGATCGCAAGCAGATAAGCCTTGGGATTGCGATTGATGGTGGAAAAGAACACCTCACCGCCAGGCCGCACCAGTCGCGCGCACGCTTCCACCACCGATGCCGGCTCCGGCACGTGCTCGAGCAGCTCCATGCAGGTGACGACATCGAAGTCTCCCGCGTGACGTTCGGCCATCTGCTCCGCGGTGGCGCACACGTAATCGACGTCCAATCCGCTCTCTTTCAAATGCAGCCGGGCGGTCGCCAGGGCGGCTTCGCTCACGTCGATGGCGGTGACGCGCGCACCCCGCACCGCCATGCTTTCGGCGAGAATGCCGCCGCCGCAGCCGACATCGAGCACGCGAAGGTCCGCGAGCCCACTGCCGGCTTCGACGAAGGCGAGGCGCAGCGGGTTGATGTCGTGAAGCGGCTTGAAGGCGCCCTGCGGGTCCCACCAGCGCGATGCGAAGGCCTCGAAGCGGGCGACCTCGTCGGCGTCGGTGTTAGTTGGAGGTGTCGTCATCGAAGATCATGCGTTCCCGCCACTCGTTGGCGTTGGCGATCAGCGCTTCGCGGTCCAGGGTGAGGAGATTGCGATTTTTGACCACCTGCCGGCCCGCGATCCACACGTTGGTGACCAGGCTCCTGCTGGCGGCGTAGACAACGTGTGACAGCGGATCGTGAACCGGCTGGGTCTCGATATCTCCGAGGTTTATGGCGACCACGTCCGCCGACTTACCCGGTCGCAGCGAGCCAATGTCGTCGTCAAGACCGAGCGCGCGGGCGCCGGCGAGTGTCGCCATCTCCAATGCCGCCGCCGCCGGCAGGGCGGCGGCGCTGCCGGCGACGCCCTTGGCCAGCAGCGCCGCGGTTCGCATCTCCCCGTGGATGTCGAGATCGTTGTTGCTCGCGGCACCGTCGGTGCCGAGTGCCACGTTGACTCCGGCCTCGAGCAGCTGCTCGACCGGGCAGAAACCGTTGGCGAGCTTGAGATTGGATTCGGGACAGTGCACGACGTTTGCGGCACATTCGGCGAGGCGCGCGATTTCCGCCTCCTCGAGATGAATCATGTGCACCGCCACCAGCCGGTGGTTGAGAAGACCGAGGCGATCGAGGCGCGCGAGCGGGCGCTCGCCGCAGTCGCGCACGCTGCCCGCGACCTCGTCGGCGGTTTCGTGCACATGCGTGTGGACCGGGATGTCCAGCTCGTCGGCGAGCGTGCGTACGCGCGCGAACGCCGCATCGGAGACGCTGTACGGCGCATGGGGTGTGAAGGCGGTTCGAATGAGCGGGTCGTCCTTGAACATATCGTGCACCTCCGTGCCCTTGGCCAGGTACTCGTCGGTGTCCCGCGCCCAGACAGTAGGAAAGTCCACGACGATGAGGCCGATGGTTGCGCGCATGCCGCACTCGCTGGCGACCCGGCCGGCCTCGTCGGGGTAAAAGTACATGTCGTTGAAGCAGGTCACGCCGCCGCGCATCATCTCCGCACAGGCGAGCCGCGTGCCGTCGCGCACCAGCGCATCGTTGACCCAACGTTGCTCTGCCGGCCAGATATGCTCGTGGAGCCATTCCATGAGCGGCAGATCGTCGGCCACGCCGCGAAACAGCGTCATGGCCGCATGGGTGTGGGCGTTGACGAGTCCCGGAATGAGCGCATGCCCGGTGAGCGTGAGCTCTCGGTCCGCCCGGTAGCGGGCACGCGCCTCGTCGCTCGGGAGCAGCGCATGGATGCGCCCGTGGTGCATGGCCACGCTGTGCTCGGTGAGCACCTGGCCGCGAGGTTGCACCGGAATCACCCAGGAGGCGTGGACTAGCGAGTCGATGTGCTCCATTTGGCCGGTGATCCCCTTGCCGAAAGCTGCGGTTACGAACTGCCGGGGGCGGTCTTGCGTCGGGGTGCGGTCGCCCCGTCGGTGAAAACGCCCTTTTTCGAGGGCCCGCGAATGATATCGGTCCGCGATTGCGCACGCCAATGCGGGCCCGTTTCTAAGGTGCCGGGCGCGGCCCTCCGCGGTCTTCAAATTAATGCTCTAAACAGCTGAATGTGGTATGATTTTTGGGTTTAAGCGCGCGCCCTTTCTGACATCACTCGAGGTGAGCTGAATTGATGATTCCGGAACGACTGCATGGGTGAATTTGCCAAGGAAATCCTCCCCGTAAACATCGAGGAGGAAATGAAGCAGTCGTACCTCGACTACGCCATGAGCGTCATCGTCGGGCGTGCGTTACCCGATGCCAGGGACGGATTGAAACCGGTCCACCGGCGCGTTCTATACGCCATGAGCGAGCTCGGGCTCGACTGGAACAAGGCCTTCAAGAAGTCGGCGCGCGTCTGCGGCGACACCACCGGTAAGTTCCATCCCCATGGTGAGCAGGCCGTTTACGATGCTCTGGTGCGCATGGCGCAGCCGTTTTCCATGCGCGCCATGCTGGTGGACGGGCAGGGCAACTTCGGTTCCGTGGACGGCGACCCGCCGGCGGCCATGCGTTACACCGAGGTGCGCCTCTCGCGTATCGCGCACGAGCTGATCTCGGATCTCGACAAGGACACCGTCGACTTTGTCCCCAACTACGATGGATCGGAGCGCGAGCCGGCGGTCTTTCCCACCCGCGTGCCCAATCTGCTCGTCAACGGCTCGGCGGGCATTGCTGTCGGCATGGCCACCAATATCCCGCCCCACAATCTGGGCGAGGTGGTGGAAGCCTGCCTCGCCTATCTCGACGACCCGGAGATCGACATCGACGCACTGATGAAACGGCTTCCGGGGCCGGATTTCCCCACCGCCGGGCTCATCAACGGCAGCCGCGGGATCCGCGAGGCGTATCACACCGGCCGTGGCCGCATACACGTGCGTGCCCGGGTGCACACCGAAGGCGCCGATAACGGTGCGCGCCTGAGCATTGTCGTCACCGAGCTGCCATACCAGGTGAACAAGGCGCGGCTGCAGGAAAAAATTGCGGAGCTGGTCAAGGACAAGCGCGTCGAGGGCATCAGCGCGCTTCGCGATGAGTCGGACAAGGACGGCATGCGCCTGGTGATCGAGCTGAAGCGCGGCGAAACCGCCGACGTCGTGCTCAACAATCTGTATCAGCACACGCAAATGCAGACGGTGTTCGGCATCAACCTGGTGGCGCTCGTCGACGGCCAGCCCCGGCTTCTGAATCTCAAACGCCTGATCGAGAACTTCGTGCGCCACCGCCGCGAGGTCGTGACGCGGCGAACGCTGTTCGAGCTCAAAAAAGCGCGCGATCGGGCCCATGTGCTGGAAGGCCTGGCGGTGGCGCTCGCGAATATCGATCCGGTCATCGCGCTCATCAAAGCGGCGGCCAATCCGGCCGAGGCGAAGCAGGGACTCATCGACGCGATATGGCCGCCCGGTGTGGTCTCGAAGATGCTCGCGCGCGCCGGCGCCGAGACCTCGCGCCCGGAAGGGCTCGACGAGCAGCTCGGCCTCGTCGACGACGGTTACCGGCTTTCGGCGCAACAGGCGCAGGCAATTCTGGATCTGCGCCTGCATCGCCTCACGGGTCTCGAGCAGGAGAAGATCCTCAGCGAATACGACGAGATACTCGACCGGATTACGGATCTGCTGGAAATTCTCCAGGAGCCCGAGCGCATGCGCACCGTCATCCGCGACGAGCTGAACGAGCTGAAGGAAAAGTACGCCGACCCGCGCCGCACCGAGATCATCGTCGATCACCAGGGTCTCGACCCCGAAGATCTCATCGCCCCAGAGGACGTGGTCGTGACCATGTCGCACAGCGGCTACGTGAAGTGGCAGCCCATCGACGTCTATTCCGCGCAAAAGCGCGGTGGAATGGGCAAATCGGCGACCAGCATGAAAGAGGAGGACTTCGTCGATCATCTGTTCGTCGCCAACACCCACGATCGGATTCTGTGCTTCTCGAGTCGCGGAAAGATGTATTGGTTGCGGGTCTACGACCTGCCCCAGGCGAGCCGCGCCGCCCGTGGTAAGCCCATCGTCAATCTGCTGCCGCTCGATGAAGGCGAGCGAATCAGCAAGGTGCTGCCGCTCAAAGATTTCCAGCAGCCCGGCTACGTGCTCATGGCGACCGCCAGTGGTCTGGTCAAGAAGACGCCGCTCGCGGATTTTTCGCGCCCGCGGGCGGCCGGGATCATTGCCATCGACCTGGTGGCGGAAGATTGGCTTGTCGGTGTCGCCATCACCGACGGCGAACGCGACATCATGCTCGCCTCGAGTGGTGGCAAGATGATCCGTTTCAACGAAAAGGAAGTCCGTCCGATGGGCCGCAACGCGCGGGGCGTCATCGGCATGCGCATTCCCGGCGACCAGCGCATTATTTCGTTGATTATCACCGGACCCGGGCGCGTGCTGACGGCGACCGAGAACGGCTACGGCAAGTGCACCAATATCAGCGAGTACCGGCCACAGGGTCGCGGGGGACAGGGAATCATCTCGATCCAGACGACCAAGCGCAATGGTCGGGTGATCGGCGCGCTGCTGGTCGGTGAGAACGACGAGTTCATGCTCATCACCAGTGGCGGCAAGCTCGTGCGCACACGGGTCGACGAAGTTAGTGTGCTCGGCCGCAACACGCAGGGCGTACGGCTCATCCGGCTGCGTGAGGGGGAGCGACTCGTCGGCCTCGAGCGCGTCGTCGACGAGGAGTAGAAAAGGGGACGCATTTATTTTCTCGTGTTCTCGAGAGAAAGTAAGTGCGTCCCCTTTTAGCAGCAAACTGACGCCCGCAGGTCAAATCCGCCCGGACGACAAGGAAAATATTCATGACCAGGGTCTATAATTTCAGCGCTGGGCCGTCGATGCTGCCGCAATCGGTACTCGAGCGTGCCCGCGACGAGTTGCTCGAGTATTCCGCGAGCGGCATGTCGGTGATGGAGGTCAACCACCGCGGCAAGCAGTTCGCCGAGATTGCCGATCGTTCCAGGGAGGGACTGCGGCGACTGATGGGGATTCCGGAAAACTATCGGATTCTCTTTCTTCACGGTCCCGCGCGCACCCACTTCTCCGCAGTGCCGCTGAATCTCACCGACAACGGTGCCGTTGCGGATTACGTCGATACCGGCTTGTGGTCGCGGATGGCAATCGAGGAGGCCGAGCGCCTGGTCGAGGTCAACGTCGTCGCGAGCTCCCGGGAGGGAAACTAC
>JBFICP010000046.1:0-17426 GCA_041581935.1 Gammaproteobacteria bacterium
ATCTTCCGAATTGACGAGTATCAAGACACCTCTGGAGAGAAATATCTGTCCGTCCGGAAGCGCCAACGCGTTGGGCACCGGCATGTCGAGAATTCTGTATCGGTAGTCGATGTTCTTGCGCTTGCCCTGGGCAACGACGCGCTCAGCGACGCTTTCCACATAGGACTGCAGCTGCGGGTCGTCTACGAATCCCACGCTGTGCTCGAGCTCGAGTGCGACCTGCTCGCTTTCGGAGAGCCCCTCGCCGTCGCCGATTCCGCTTCCCGTGAGCTGTGCACAGCCCGCCAGCAGGATTGCGGCAAGGACTCCGGCCGGAGCGAACGGGTGCAACCGCCGCGGGCCGATCTCCAAACCGGACGATGCGTGGACTCCTGGCTTCGGGACTGAAATCATCGAAAATTCGGCCACGGAAAGCGACAATCGGTATCATACTTGGACCGCGGAATCATAGAGCCGTTTCCGCCGGAAGCGACAGCTCGCGGGTAAAAGGCTCCCTGTGACGCGTGAGCCCGAACTGCTCGGGCGGCGCTCTCGAAGGTCTCGGTTGCCCGCGCCCTCATGTCTGGAGACGCATCAATGCGTGTGCGCGTCATGACATACAACATTCACCGCGCCATCGGAGTCGACAGGCGCTTCCGGCCGGATCGTATCGTCAGAATTGCCGAGCACCACGCGCCCGATGTGCTGTTGCTGCAGGAAGTCGACCATGGCGTGCCGCGCTCGCGTGAGACGGACCTCGGTCGGGATCTCGCCCAAGCACTCGGATTCCCGTACTTCGTAGTGGGGCATAACGTCTCGCTGCGCAGGGGTCGATATGGCAATGCCACGCTCAGCCGTTATCCCATTCTCCGCGAGCGCAACATCGACCTTACTATCGACTCGCGAAAGCGCCGGGGTTGTCAGCACACGACCATCGAGATGGAAAAAGTGCGCGGGCATCCTCACAGAATGGACGTATTCAATCTGCATCTCGGACTCTCGGCGCAGGAGCGCGCGCGTCAGATCGGTCTGCTCGTCCGTTCGAAAGAATTCTCGGAACTCGATCCGCAGGAGGTGTCGTTCGTAGGCGGAGACTTCAACGACTGGCGATCGTTGCTGCACCCGATTTTCACGGAGATCCTGCAGTTCGGCTGCGCCACGCAGAGGAGCCACATATACAATGGTGCGCTGCGTACGTACCCGTCGTTCTCGCCAAGGGGCGGGCTCGATCGGATCTACTTTCGGGGTCCGATTCGGGCGATCAACGCGCGCACCTGTCGACTGAACCTGTCAAGGGTGGCTAGCGATCACCTGCCGGTAATCGCTGACTTCGAGATGCATTGATGTTCTCAGCGATCAAGGTGATTGTTTATGGCAATCACCAGTCGCTCGAAATCGATGGGCTTCGTATGATAATCATCGCAACCGGCTGCCAGGGCCTTTTCCCGATCGCCGCTCATTGCGTGTGAAGACACGGCAATTACAGGGATTGCGCTGGTTGCCGGAATCGATTTGAGCTTTCTAGTCGCGGCCCAGCCGTCAAGCACCGGTAGCACCAGATCCATCAAAATCAAATCCGGCAGCGCGCTCACCGCTGTTGCCACACCGTCTTCTCCGTCCCTGGCGGTCAGCACCTCGAAGCCCCGGCGACGCAAGCGACGCGCCAGCATGAACAGGTTGTCGTCGTTGTCCTCTATGTAAAGTATCGTCGCCATCTTACCGCTCTCACGGAGCAGCGGTGACTTCAACTGGCTGCGCTCGGCAGCGTCGATGGTCCTGCCGTTGGCAGCCTCACCGTGAAAGTGGTGCCCTTGTCGAGCTCACTTTCAACGGTTATCTCGCCGCCCAGGAGCTTGCACAGGCGTCGGCTGATAGCGAGACCGAGCCCGGTGCCGCCGTATTTGCGGGTCATCGAATTGTCTGCCGGTGAAAACTCCTGAAAGAGACGTTGGACCTGAGCTTCGCTCATCCCTATACCGGTATCGGCAACCGCCACTACGAGCCAGTCTTCGGAACCCACCCGCTCGCGCACGACGTCCAGAGCGACTTCGCCCTTCTCGGTGAACTTGCACGCGTTGCTGAGCAGGTTGAGTAGAATCTGGCGAACCCGCGTGATGTCCGAGTGCATCGTACCCAGGTCGTCATCGCACCGGACGACCAGTCGATTGTCGTTTGTGGCGGCGAGTGTTTGGGCGGTCGTAGAGACGTCGTGCACCATCGGCGGTATATGGAAATCTTCTATGTAGAGGTCGAGCCGCCCGGCTTCGATTTTCGTCAAATCGAGAAGATCGTTAATCAAGTGCAGCAAATGTCGCCCTGCGGACACGACTCGCTGCAAAGGCTCGGTAAGCTCCTCGTCACCCGACACCTCGGCCTCTTCCCTGAGCATTTCAGCGAGGCCAATTATCGCGTTCAGGGGTGTTCGCAGCTCGTGGCTGACATTGGCGAGGAACTGACTCTTGGTACGCGTCGCAGCTTCCGCCTGTTCCTTGGCGTGTCGGAGCGCGAATTCCGCTTCCTTGCGCACCGTTATGTCGGTGAGTGAGCCGGCGACGCGATAAACGTGGCCGGTGTCATCGCGCTGGCCGATCCCTCGGTTCAGCACCCAGCGATCGACGCCGTCCACGCCGTGCAAACGATACTCCGCGGTGTAAAATTCCCGTTTGCCGCGCAAATATTCCTTCATGGCCGTCACGTGGCGATCCCTGTCCTCGGGATGCACGTAGGAAAGCAGCTTCGCGCTGTCGAGAACATCTTCCTCGTGCTCCATGCCGGCGATTTGCTTGAATCGTGGAGAAATGTAGATTCGGTCGTTGTCGGTATCCCAGTCCCAGAGTCCGTCGTTGGAACCCTTCACGGCTAACGCATATCGCTCCTCACTGCGCCGCAGCGCTTCCTCGGTGTGCTTGAGCTCCGTGATGTCGAAGTAGGTTGCCATGCGCCCGCCGTCGGGAAGCGCAATGTACTGGACCTGCAGGATCTTCCCATCGGCGAGGTAAAGCTCCTCCGGTATCTGGGTAGCCATGCGTACCGCTTTCAGACGGCTTTCCAGATACTCTTCCCAATCCTCGTCATCTACCTTGTAGATACCGAGCTCCCGGGTCTGAACGATGTCTTCGCGCAGCGTTCGGCCCGGCGTGTAAAACGATTCCTCTATTCCCCAGATCTCGCGATAGGCGCGATTGGTCATACGGACATTGAGATTCTCATCCATGAACAGAATCCCGTAGCGGATGTTGTCGAGAACCGCATTGAGCTCGCGCAACGCGGAGTCCTTTTCCTGGTTGGCGGTGGCGAGCTCCTGCTCGTGCTTTTTCAGCTCGGTGATGTCCATGTAGACCGCCACGCGTCCGCCATCGCGGGTCTTGCGCTCGTTCACCTGGAACCAGCGGCCGTCGCGAAGCTGATGCACGTGCGGACCAGAAGGGTTACGGTGCGCCTCGAGGCGCTCCTCGATCCATTCCTCGACGCATCCCTCCGCTTCGGGCACGAGACCACTCTCCGCCGCCCTTCGCACCATCGCGCCGAACTCTTTGCCGATGGGCGGGCCACCCTCGCTCAGCCGGTAGAGGAAATCCGCAAATCGATTGTTGCTGAGCACCAGACGATCGCTCCTGTCATAGAGCGCGAATCCCTCCGAAATGCTTTCGATGGCATCGCTCAGATGCACCTCGGCCTGCCGCCTGGTGGTTTCCGCGTGCTCGCGCTCGGCCATCAGCTGCTGGCGATCCCTGAGGCTGTCCCGGAGCAGAACGAGCGTACGGGCCATGGCGCCGATTTCGTCGCGCCCGGGTGACGGGATCTCGGCGTCGAGATCGCCACCGATAATGGCGGTCATGGCCGACATCAAACGGTTAATCGGAACGGTGATGGAGCGAACGACCAGCACCGTCAGCACGATTCCGAGAAGCGTCGCGACCATCGTCACGACCAGAGACGCATCGCCGGCACGGCGTGCGTCATCGAGCGCCTCATGGCGACGCACGGCGACTTCGTTGTCGAAGTTTCTAACCATATCCGAAAGCCGTCGGTCGACAACGCGGATGTGATCGAGTCCCTTGCGCAAAAACGTATCGCCGAGAGCCTGCTTCTTTTCGGCGTACGACTCAATGGCAATGAGCGTCGTATCCATCAGCGAGCCTACTTCGATACGCAACACCGCGACGCCTTCCGGGTCGAAGGCTTCGAGATTGTCGAGCTTTTCCGTAAGCACACGACGCGAATCGATGACGTTCTCCTCTGTACGATCGCGCGGACCGACACCGAGCTCCAGCAACCAGTACTTGAGATCACCAAACGCCTTGCTGGCGGCAATCGCCGTGTCGAGCTTGTCGATGAGTCGCTCATCGGTAATGAGCATCTCGGCACCTTGGTTGATTTTGCCTCGCAGGTATGCGTTGGATGCAATGACCACCAGCAGCAAAGCGCTGGACAGCATGATCACGCGGGAGGAAATCGACACCTTCAGCATGGGTCGCCTCGTTCTCTATGGTTTAATCGTGTAACGACGCAATGGATCGATTGAACGGCCACTCGTCAGGTCGTATAACGCAGCTCGCCTTCTTCCTTCAGCATCACGATAGCCTGGCGCACGGCATGGGTCGTACGTTCCAGATCTTCCTCGGAGTGCCGGCATGACGTGCTGCCACCGGGCCTTCCGGAGATGTCGACGCCGTTCAGCATCAATGCCAGGCGGAACTTGCCGACTGCAGGATGCTTGCCGCCGTTGCGCAGGCTTTCGGCATCGAGACTCGTGGGGTCGAACCGCATCGGGTCGATATCGAGTCCGCGCGGGTTGGTAAAAAAGTACACCGCGGAGTGCGCCCCGAAGGCGGCCCATGGAACGCCTTCCGCAGCGAACACGCCGTTCACCATCGATTGCAGTTGCTGAGCGCGCGCCGTCGCCATCTCGCAGGCTCGACCGTCGGCAACGATCTCCAGACAGGCGACACCGGCTGCGGCACTCACCGGGTTGGCATTGAACGTGCCCTGATGATTGATTTTCTCCCGGCCGCTGAGCTCCGCCTGCTCGAAGTCGAGCCAGTCGAGAATATCCTTTCGGCCGACCACCGCGCCGCCCGGCAGGCCCCCGGCGAGGATCTTCGCGAGGCTCGTGAGATCGGGTGTGATGCCGTAATGCGCCTGGGCACCACCGGGCGATACGCGAAAGCCCGTAACCACCTCGTCGAAGATGAGCACGATGCCCCGCTCGGCGGTGGCTTCGCGCAAACGCGCCACGAATTCCCGGGACATAGGCACGAAGCCGAAGCTCGCGCCGGTGGGCTCCAGAATAACGGCGGCGATGTCGTCTCGGGAATCGAGCAGCGCGACGGTCGACTCGATATCGTCGGGCGGCGCGATGTGCACGCTCTCGGCAATACCGTCGAGCACCCCCGGCGTCGGCGAGCCGTCGAAATGTCCGTCGTAGCCGAAGGCTACGTGATCCTGCCAGCCATGAAAGTGTCCCTTGAAGCGCACCAGTGCCGATCGGCCCGTGTACGCGCGCGCCAGACGCAGCGCCATCAGATTGGCCTCGGTGCCCGAAGCGGTGAAGCGCACGCGCTCGGCACACGGAACCAGCCGCTGCACGAGCTCCGCCCAGCGCAGCTCGAGCTCGTGACAGGCGGCGTAGTGGGTGCCGAGATCGAGCTGGCGGTGGGCGGCCGCTATGACTCTCGGCTCGTTGTGCCCGAGAATCAGCGCCCCATGTCCGCCGTAATAATCGACGTATTCGTTGCCATCGACGTCCCATTTGCGCGCACCCTCGGCGCGGTTCACGTAAATGGGATACGGATCGAGGTGGCGTGAGTCGTGAACGATTCCGCTCGGCAGCACCTTGCGCGCGCGCGCGGCGAGCGCCGCCGAGGCAGCGGTCCGCTCGCGGTACCCGGCCATGATCTTCGAGTTCGAGCCGCGCTCTTCGGGCATCGACTGATTCCTCCCTGATCGCTGGTGGCACGCCGTTTTGCAATGGTATCAGCGATGCGCGCCAACCGTGCGCCGCGCCCTATAATGCGCCCCTGCCACCATGAGCCGAGACGCATGCCCCGGGAATTCGATACGCAAGCGCCGAAGACGTGTGTACGCCTGAGCGAGATGCGCTCGGGGCGCAGCGACCAGGCGGACGTCTCACCCCGACTCGGTAGCCTCGCGAGGGTCCTTGCGGCTTCCCGGCCGGGTGGCGTGTTCGTTTGCCTGGGCCAAGGCGCCGGAGACGCGGGTGCGTGGATTGTCGACGGCATGGACCTCGCGAGCCGCCTGGTTATCGTGGTTGCCGAAGCCGACGAAGCGGAATTATTCGGCGCGGTTCTCGGCGACGATTTGCGCGTCACCGTTCACTTGCAGGAGCCCGCGGCGTTCCTCGACGACGTGCACGAGCACCGTTTCGACCTGGTGACCGATCTGAGCCCCCGGGTGTCCCCACGGCTCGTCGAGCTCGAGCTCGCCCGACTTGCCCCCGGGGCTTTTTTCGTGACCCGTCAGTCGCCCGAAGCGCTTTCGGACATGATCCCGGCGCATCGCGGTGCCGGCGTTGCGGCGGCCGATCGGGATCCGGACGCCTTCGAGCTCGCCGTCCTGCCCGAAGAGCTCGGGATAACGCTGATCACGCGCCGGATTCAACCGCCTCGGGCGAAACGCCGGGGTGGGCGACGCAAGCGCGCCGGAGTCACGCCGCTGTTCTCGCCGAGGCCCCGGCCGTCGGATGATTGAAGCGATGTCGAGCCATTGCGGCACGCGGTGGCCCCGGGGTCATTCGGTGAGCGTGGCCCGCCAGGGATCCGGGCGGCCTCGATCGGAACCAGATCTCGCATAGGCCGGCAAACAGCGGTAGTATCCGGATTCCGGCGGCCCGATGGGGTGCCGAGGCAACCCCGGAAGGCCGGGGAACCTGATTGAGCGGCGCACCCCGGTTACCGTGCCGCATTTCAACATACGCTGTTAACTGGCGGCGAAAGCGCGACTAGGGAGGAACAAAAATGTCCAGACGCATCGCTCGGTTGCTGGTCACGACCATGGCCGTAGGATTTATCGTGGTGGGGTCCGGCTGTGCAACGGAGGACGATATCTTCAAGCTTCGCGTAGAAGCGAAGGAGGCAAAGGGCGCCGCCGAACGCGCCGAGGCAGCCGCTCACAAGGCGGATTCTGCGGCCAACGATTCCATGCGTCTGTCCACGGAGGCGCTCAATGCCGCCGAAGGGGCGCATGCCTGCTGCAGGGCGAACACCGAGAAGCGAATCCGCGCGGAGCAAAAGCTGGGTTCGTAGCAATCCTCGCCGGGACCGAGTCGGTCCCGGACGATTCGTCGAAACGCCCGCGCATCGTCGCGGGCGGTTTCGTTTCTGGTCTCTTTTGGAAATCTGTCCCCGGTGACACGAGGTGGCGGCTCTGTGCTTTACCGATCACCGTCATCGGTGCTCAGGAATACCTCGTGTATGCCGAGCTGGTTGGGACCGGCGAACATCTCCTTGGGCGGCCGGTCCTTGTGCGCTTCGGCGAACGCGGGGCTCTCGGTCCAGGCGACGAAGTCTTCGAAGCTGCGCCACCAGGTTTTCACCTCGTAGTATCCCTGGGTGTCCGGGTCATCGATCCAGGTTCCGCTGTCGTGGTCGAAGCGCATGGGTCTAGGACGGTGCACTTCGTTGCGAATGAAGCCCGGGGACCGATCGATGAGATGCGCGCGATTCCGAAACCGATCCTCGAAATCGATCTCGTGCCCGGCGGCGACGGGTATTCGATTCGTGACGACAATCATGGCAATTCCTGCGTAACGGTAAGATGTCGTTACCAGAGTAACCATGGGGGATGGATGGTGCAAAGATGCTAGAGGTCGAAGACATCCAAAAAGCCCGTGAGCGCATCAAGAACGCGGTGCGCCGCACCCCGTGTTTTCGAGCGCGCTTTTGCCACTCACCCGCCGTCGAGG
The DNA here is from genome assembly GCA_041581935.1 of Gammaproteobacteria bacterium. Lineage (GTDB taxonomy): Bacteria > Pseudomonadota > Gammaproteobacteria > HK1 > HK1 > JAABYT01. The sequence continues at coordinate 7,904 of JBFICP010000046.1, forward strand.
ACGCGGCGCTTTCACTCAAGCTCGAGTGCCTGCAGGTGAGCGGCTCGTTCAAGGCACGCGGCGCGAGCAACAAGGTCATGACGCTCTCGGAGCGGGAGCGTAAACGCGGACTCGTCACCGCCTCCGGTGGCAATCACGGCCTCGGAGTCGCCTACGCCGGACGGCGCGCGGGATCCCCGGTGCGTGTCTATCTTCCGACCTCGACTCCCGCGTCAAAGGTGGAGAAGCTCGAGCGCTGGGGCGCGGCGATCGTCTTCGAAGGCGAGGTCTGGGACGACGCCAACGCGGCCGCCGAGCGCGCCGCCGAGCGCGAGGGCATGACCTATGTGCATCCGTTTGCCGACCCGGCCGTCATGGCAGGACAGGGAACCGTCGGGCTGGAGATCCTCGACCAGAGCGCATCGGTGGACACCGTCCTGGTTTCCATCGGCGGCGGCGGGCTGATCTCGGGAATTGCCACGGCGCTCAAAGCCCGCAAGCCGGACGTCAAGGTCGTCGGCGTCGAGCCGAGCGGCGCGCCGACGTTGAAACGCAGCCTCGAGGCGGGCCGGGTGGTCGAGCTCGACGCGATCACCACCGACGCCAACACACTGGCGCCCCGGCGCACCGAGCAAATCAATCTGGACGTGGTACGCGAGCGCGTCGATGCGATCGTGCTCGTCGAGGACGACGACATGCGCGCGGCGGCACGCTGGCTGTGGTTCGAGATGGGTCTCGGCGTCGAGCTGAGCGCCGGCGCGGCCGTCGCCGCGCTGCGCACCGGTGCCTACCGTCCCTCCCGGGACGAGAACATCTGCGCCGTCGTTTGCGGCTCGGGAACCGACGGCTACCAGTAACCCGCGTGCCGATCGTCGCCTATGCGCGCTTCGCCGCGACCCACCGGCGCCTTGTCGCCTTCGGTTTTCTGGCCGCTTTCGCATCGAGCTTCGGCCAGACTTACTACATCGGCATCTTCGGGCCGGCCATTCAATCCGAGTTCGGTCTTTCCCACACCGTGTGGGGAACCATCTACATGCTCGGAACGCTCGCGAGCGCCGCGTTGCTGCCGTGGACCGGCAAGCAAATCGACCGGCTCGACCTGAGACTGTATACGGCGCTCGTCGGCCTCGCGGCGGTCGTGGCGTGTGCCGTGACGGCGCTCACCGTGGGTCCCACGATGCTGGTGGTGGCGATATTCCTGCTCCGCCAGTGTGGACAGGGCCTGATGAGTCATGTCGGCATCACCAGCATGGCGCGCTATTTCGATACCGGGCGCGGACGCGCCATCGCCATCGCTACCGTCGGCTTCGCCGTCGGCGAAGCGATTCTTCCGGTTGTCGCGGTATTCATGATCGCGGCGCTCGGCTGGCGCTGGTCCTACGGCGCAACCGGATTGGCGCTCGCGCTCGTGCTGGTACCCGCGGCGCTGTGGTTGCTCGCGGGGCACGCGGGCAGACACCGGGCGCACCTGGCGGCGCTCGCGGCGCCCCGATCACGCGCGAGGTCGTATGCGCGTTCCTGGACGCGTGCCGAGATGCTGGGCGACCCGCGCTTCTATCTGCTGATGCCGGGGATCATCACCCCGTCACTAGTGCTCACAGCGATGTTTTTTCACCATCTCAACCTTGCCGACGCCAAGGCATGGTCGCACGCGTGGATGACCGGCAGCTATGTCGTCTATGCCATTGCGGTGGTGATGACCTCTCTCACGGTCGGCCCGATCATCGATCGCCTCGGCGCCGCACGGTTGGTGCCTTACATGCTGATTCCGATGATCGTCGCCATGGTGCTGGTGGCGGAGTTCCACGATCCATGGATCGCCTGGCCCTACCTGTTTCTCATCGGCGCTTGCACAGGCGTCGCACACACGGCCGTGTCCGCCATGTGGGCCGAGATCTACGGCGTCGGCCATCTCGGCGGGATCCGAAGCCTCACCACCGCCATCGGCGTATTCGCATCGGCCCTCGGCCCGGTCTCCCTTGGCGGCCTGATGGATCTGGGCGTGTCCATCGAGACCGGTTGCCTTCTGTTCGCTGCCTACGCCACCATCGCAACACTGTTGATGGGCATCGCGCTCGGCATGCGCGACACGCGCGCCCGAGCGCGATGAGCGGTGTGCACGTCGCCAAACGAGGTACAGACAACACCATGACACAACTTCGAATCGGACTGCTGCACCCCGGAGAGATGGGTGCCAGCGTCGGCGCCGCGGCCCGCTCTGCCGGCGCACGGGTCGCATGGGCTTCGAGCGGTCGCAGCGCCGACAGCCGCCGCCGTGCCGACGAGGCCGGCCTCGAAGACGAGGGCAATCTCACCACGCTCGCCTCGGGTTGCGACGTGATCATTTCCGTGTGTCCGCCGGATGCGGCCACGGCGCTCGCCACAAGCGTCGCCGATACCGGCTTCGCGGGGATCTACGTGGATGCCAACGCGGTGTCGTCGGTGACCGCGCGTGATGTCGGCACCATCGTCGAGCGCGGCGGTGGGCACTTCGTCGACGGCGGCATCATCGGGCCCCCGGCGCGCGCGCCCGGCACCACGCGCCTGTACCTGTCGGGCAGCGAGGCGTCGCGCGTCGCGCATGCATTCGAGGGTAGCGCGCTCCAGGCAATCGCCATCGACTCGCGGCCCGGTGCCGCATCGGCGCTGAAGATGTGCTACGCGGCCTGGACCAAGGGCTCGGCGGCGCTACTCGTCGCAATCCGCGCATTGGCGGTCGCCGAGGGTGTCGAGGCGGCGCTCATCGAGGAGTGGTCGCTTTCGCAGCCCGGGCTCGAGGCGCGCAGCCGCTCGGCGGCACGCGACAACGCTTTCAAAGCCTGGCGCTTTGCCGGTGAGATGCGCGAGATCGCCGCAACCTTCGAGACCTCGGGACTTCCCGGCGGCTTTCATGGCGCCGCGGCGGAGATCTACGCGCGGCTTTCGGGCTACAAGGATTGCGATGTCGCGCCGGAGCTTTCGCAGATCGTCGATACGCTTCTCGACCCCAACACTTGACCCGCGATTTGCCGCACGCGCAGGATGCGTAGCGAGGCTCGAGGAGGATCCCACGGCGTGAAATCCCATGTGCAGGTAGCCGTCATCGGTGGCGGCGTGGTCGGCTGCAGCGTGCTCTATCACCTCACCAAGCTCGGCTGGAAGGACGTATTGCTGATCGAGCGTTCCGAGCTCACATCGGGCTCCACCTGGCACGCCGCGGGAGGCTTTCATACGCTCAATGCCGACACCAACATGGCGGCGCTGCAGGGCTATACCATTCAGCTCTACAAGGAGCTCGAGTCCATCAGCGAGCAGTCCTGCGGGCTGCACCACGTGGGCGGTCTCACCATCGCCACGACCCCCGATCGCATGGATTTTCTCAAAGCCGAGCGCGCCAAGCACCGCTACATGGGACTTCAGACCGAGATCGTCGGTCCCAACGAGATCCGCGAGCTGAGTCCCATCACCAACGTCGATGGCGTCATCGGTGCGCTCTACGATCCCCTGGACGGTCATCTCGATCCGTCGGGCACCACCCATGCCTATGCCAAGGCGGCACGCCTTCAGGGCGCCGAGATTGTGCTCAGAAACCGCGTCGTGGAGCTCAACCCGCGGGCCGACGGCGGCTGGCAGGTGGTCACCGAGCAGGGAACCGTGAACGCCGAGTACGTGGTCAACGCCGCCGGCCTGTGGGCCCGCGAGGTGGGTGCCATGGTCGGCATCACCATCCCCTGCCACCCGATGGAGCATCAGTACCTGGTGACCGAGGACATTGCCGAGGTCTACGAGCGAAGCGAGGAGCTGCCCCACGTGATGGACCCGGCCGGCGAGAGCTATCTTCGCCAGGAAGGGCGTGGCCTGGTGCTCGGCGTCTACGAGCAGGCCTGCGAGCACTGGGCGGTGGACGGCACGCCCTGGGACTTCGGTCACGAGCTCCTGCCGGACAAGCTCGAGCGTATGATGGACAAGCTCGGCACCGCCCACGAGCGTTATCCATGCCTGGAAGCCGCAGGCATCAAACGCATCATCAACGGACCGTTCACTTTCGCCCCCGACGGGAATCCACTGGTCGGTCCGGTGCCCGGGCTCTCGAATTACTGGTGCGCCTGCGCGGTCATGGCGGGCTTCAGCCAGGGCGGCGGCGTCGGGCTCACGGTTGCCGAGTGGATGGTCGAGGGCGAGCCGTCCCGGGACGTCTTCGCCATGGACGTATCGCGTTTCGGGGATTTTTGCAGCCGCGCCTACACGCGGGCCAAAGTCCGGGAGAACTATCAGCGGCGATTCGCCATCTCCTATCCCAACGAGGAGCTGCCGGCGGCGCGACCCGCCGTCACGACGCCGGCTTATCCGGTCTGGAAATCGCAGAACGCCGTGTTCGGATCCGGGTTCGGTCTCGAGCACGTCAACTACTTCGCACCGAAAGGCGAAGCGCCTTTCGAGACGCCCACCTTCCGCCGCTCGAATGCTTTCGCCACCGTCGCCGAGGAGTGCCGCGCGGTGCGCACCGCGGTCGGCATCAACGAAATCCACAACTTCGGCAAGTTCGAGGTCACCGGCGCCGGTGCCGCCGGCTGGCTCGGACACATCATGGCCGGGCGCGTGCCGCGCCCGGGACGCATCGCGCTCACCCCGATGCTGAGTCCGAAAGGCAGGCTTATCGGCGATTTCACGATCACCTGCCTCGACGAGGAACGCTTCCTGCTCACCGCCTCGTACGCCGCCCAGGACTTTCACATGCGCTGGTTCGACGCACACCTCGCCGGGTCGGGCGTGCACATTCGCAACATGTCGCTTCGGCGCATCGGATTCCAGATCGCGGGACCGCGCGCGCGCGAGCTTCTGGCGCGCACCACCGGCGACGACGTATCCAACCAGGCGCTGCCGTTCCTCGCAGCCCGCGAGATGGAGGTGGGGTTGGCGCCGGCCATCGTCTGTCGCGTCACCTACACCGGCGATCTCGGCTACGAGATCTACGTCGCGCCCCGCTACCAGATCGCGCTCTACGAGGCCCTGCACGAAGCGGGGGCATCGCTCGGGCTTCGACCCTTCGGCATGCGCGCGATGATGTCGCTGCGGCTCGAGAAATCCTTCGGCGCCTGGCTGCGTGAGTACCGGCCGGACTATACCGCCGCCGAGACGGGGCTCGATCGCTTCATCCACTTCGCCAAGAACGATTTCATCGGCCGCGACACGGCCGAAGCCGAGCGCGACAACCCGCCGAAGCGCAAGCTCTGCGCGTTCGTCGTAGATGCCGAAGACGCCGACGTTTGGGCGGACGAGCCGATCTGGAAAGACGACGAGGTTGTCGGCTTCGTGACCTCCGGCGGCTATGCCCACACCGTCGAAAAGAGCGTGGCGCTCGGTCTCGTTCCGAGAGCGCTGGCACGCGACGGCAATGCATTCGAGATCGAGATACTCGGCAACCGCCGCAGTGCGCGATTGATCGGCGAACCGTTGCTCGACCCGCAGGGCGCGCGCATGCGAAGCTGAGTTTATGTCGATGAACCCACTCCTCGCCGCTGACGGCGCGAGCATGCTCGCGGACATTCGCAATCGAGCCCGCTGCTGCGATCAACCCCACCCATGAGCAGCAAACAAACCCCCGGGGCGCGTTTTCGCGCCGCGCTCGATGAAGAGCAGCCGCTGCAGATCGTCGGCACCATCAACGCGTATTGCGCGCTGCTCGCGCAGCGCGCCGGCTTCCGCGCCATCTACCTCTCCGGAGCCGGTGTCGCCAACGCGTCGTTCGGCCTGCCCGACCTGGGTGCGACGACCCTCGACGACGTTGCCGAGGACGTGCGTCGCATCACCGACGCGAGTCCGCTGCCGCTGCTGGTCGATGCCGATACCGGATTCGGTCCCGCGCTGGTGCTGGCGCGCACGGTGCGGCGCCTGACGAAGGCCGGTGCCGCCGGCATGCACATCGAGGATCAAGTGCAGGCAAAGCGCTGCGGGCACCGGCCGGGCAAGGCGCTGGTCTCGAGCGGCGAGATGCAGGATCGGTTGAAGGCGGCCACCGATGCGCGCGACGACGCGAGCTTCGTCATCATGGCGCGCACCGATGCGTGCGCATCGGAAGGGCTCGAAAAAGCAATCGAGCGTGCCCGCGACTACGTCGACGCCGGTGCCGACATGATCTTCGCCGAGGCGCTGACCTCGCTCGATGAGTTTCGTGCGTTCACCGCGCGCATCGATGTGCCGGTACTCGCAAACATCACCGAGTTCGGCAAGACGCCGCTGCTCACCCGCGAGGAGCTGGGTGCGGCCGGCGTGGCGATGGTTCTCTATCCGCTGTCCGCGTTTCGCGCCATGAGCCGCGCGGCCGAGACAACCTACGAGACCATCCGCCGCCGCGGCACCCAGAGTGAGCGCATCGACGCCATGCAGACCCGGGAAGAGCTCTACGAGGTCATCGGTTATCATGACGCGGAGCGTGCCCTGGACGCGCTGTTCTCGGCACGGAAAAAGTCCGGCTGACGGGGCCGAGTCGGACGGGAATCATGCTGGAGGACGAGTTGCAAACCAGGGTGGTCGCGGCCATCGAGCAGGCGGCCATCTCCGGACTGTGCCTCGAAGGCCAGCTGGAGATCGCTGCGCAGACGGTGCGCGCGCTCCGACCGGAGCTCGGCGGCGCCGATGCGCTTGCGCTCGCAACGGCAATTCACGCACGTTGCCGGCCCGACGATTGACACGGGCGCGGGCGGATCACGGCGTTTCCCTCATGGCCGAGTAAATTCGGGAGACAGCAATGACGGAATCGACAAAGGCGCGCAGCCCGACGATGCAACCGCACGTGGAAGGACTGACCCGCGCGCTCGCAGACTACGCCAGCGGATTGCGCTTCGACGACATCCCCGACGACGTGCGCACGGTCGTCAAGCACTGCATGCTCGACTGGCTCGGCGTGACCCTCGCGGGGTCGCGCGAAGACGCCGGCCGTATCGTACGCGAAGAAGCCCTCGACCAGGGCGGTGCGCCACAGGCGAGTATCATCGGCGACGACGCACGAATCAGTGTCGGGCAGGCAGCGCTCGTCAACGGCACCGCCTCGCACGCCCTCGACTACGACGACGTGCACTTTGCATTTCTCGGCCATCCCACCGTGACCGTGGTGCCCGCCGTGCTCGCCATTGCCGAGCGCGATGCGCACGGCGGCGAAGCGCTGATGACGGCCTTCGTCGCCGGTGTCGAGGTCGGCAGCCGCGTCGGTCACTACGTGACCGAAGCCCACTACGCGCGCGGGCACCACGCCACCGGCACCCTGGGCACGTTCGCCGCGGCCGCGGGAACGGCGCGCCTGCTTGGGCTCGACGCCGAGGACTGCGCCACGGCGCTCGGCATTGCCGCGACCCAGGCCGCCGCGCTCAAGTCGATGTTCGGCACCATGTGCAAGCCGTTGCATGCCGGCAAGGCGGCCGCCAACGGTCAGTACGCGGCACTGCTCGCGAAACGGGGCTTCAGCTCACGCGCCGACGCCATCGAATGCAGCCAGGGCTTTGCGGACACCCAGTCGCCCGACGTCGAACCCGAGGGTGTGCTCGACGGATTCGGCGAACGTTTTCACACCCGCGACGTCCTGTTCAAGTACCACGCCGCCTGCTACGGAACCCATGCTGCCATCGAGGCGCTGTCGCGGCTGCGGTGCGCCCATGGCATTGACGCGAACCACATCGAGGCGGTTGAGATTCGCGTGCCAACCCGAAACCTCAAAGTCTGCAACATTCAGGAGCCTGGTAGCGGCCTCGAGGCGAAATTCAGCCTGCGCTTCGTCAGCGCCATGGCGCTTGCCGGGAAGAGCACCTCGGATATCGCGAGCTTCGACGATGCCATTTGCACCGACGAAGCGCTCGTGCGCCTGCGCGATCGGATCCGCGTGGTCGGCGACGGCGAGCTCGCCCGCGGCACCTGCGAAGTGATCGTCACCATGCGGGACCGGGTCGTCTATCGCGACTTCGATAACGTCAGCATCCCGAGCAGGGACTTGGTAGATCAGGGCCGCCGACTCGAAGAGAAGTTCGCCACCCTCGCGAGCCCGGTAGCGGGCGAGCGCAAGGTGGCTGAAATCATCGACCTGATGCGCGGGCTCGAACGGCTCGAGAACGTCTCCGAGATCGTCGCCCGCTGTCGTTGATGACCGCCGGCGCGCGGACCGCCGCCATCAGAACATCCCCGCCTCGTCGCAGTCGGGGCCTTTCAGGCAGACCACCCAACGGACTCTGCCGCGATCGCTCCCGTCGCCACCATCGATTCGCTGATCTTGGGCGATACAATCCTTGGTCGGCAGTGTGGAATACCTCACACCCGCGTCGCTCGCGAGCTTTCTGCCGGTAAAGTTTTTCGCCTCCTCCGCGACGGCACAGTTCGAATGGTCGGATACCTCGAACCAGTCGCATGCGGTGACGACAACCATGGCGCCAGCAATGAGCCAGCGTAGTTGGCGGAGCCCGATCCCTTCACGCGGATTCGAGGCGCAATCGAGCGTTCGCATGCGCTCGACGCGATTCGGATGAGCATCGCTCAGGTGCGAGCGCCCCGTCGGTGCAATGCCTCGATGAACTGCTCGGGGCTTTCTATGCTCAGCAGCAGCGCATAGCCGTCGGAAGTCGGAACGTAGACCACGTCTCGGCGTCTGGTCAGATATACGAGCGCCTTCTCGCCTTTTTGCAGTCGAAACCACCCCGACGAATACCCTGGCACACCGGTGCCGAAGGTGCGGCGCCTGGGCGCGTACTCAGGCGTGCTGTCGAGATCGACGATACGCGCGTCCGGGATATTCAGCATGGCGAACGGAATCTTCCGTCCCCAGAAATCGCCGACGATTCGCAATCCCTCGGCATCGAGCTCGACCCGGGAGTGGCGCGACGAGTACGCCGTGAATGCGAGCGCAATCAACACCACGGCAATCACCACGCACACCACTGCGAGAATCCAGATGGGTTTGGAAGAGGCGGGGCTTATCGGAAAGATGTCCATCACTGTCCTCTCGAGGTCTGTCAACCCGCGGGGATGACCGTCAGCGACGCCTGGTCCTCACAGACGGGCTTGTTCTTCGACTCGAAGAACACTTGAACCAGCTCCTCCGCGCGCTGTCGCTCTTGCGGTGAAAGCGCCTGGTACTTTCGGTCGTAGCTCCAGCCATAACCCCAGCGATACCAGTTGTAGAAGTACGGGCTGCCACCAATTCTCACCCCCTCGTGCATCAGCGATGCGAGCGCCGCGTTTCCGGTTTTGTCGAGAACGCAGCGCTTCAATTGCGCGTCGGCGGCTTTACGCTCGTCATAGGTTCCACCCCGCCAGTAGACCAGGTCGTGCTCGAAGCAGCAGGAGCACCAGTCGCGTTTCGTTATCAACGAGGCGTCCGGAAAGAGCGAGCACCCGTCGCTGGTGAACGGCTTCAGGCCGGCGTCAGAGGAACATGCGGCAACGATTGCGCATAACGTGATCAGACGAACCGCTCTCGCAATCGCATCGCGCTTACCCGTCGAGCGTAATCCGACAGATATCATCTACAGCTGAGATCGCCCGTCGCGCATGCTTTCCACCGTAGTATGTATAGTTCATATGG
>JBFICP010000047.1:0-17071 GCA_041581935.1 Gammaproteobacteria bacterium
CCGCCATCATTCGATGATCTTCGCGACCACCCCGGCACCCACAGTCCGTCCACCCTCGCGGATCGCAAACCGCAGCCCCTCTTCCATCGCAATCGGCGCAATCAGGTTCACCTTCATCTGAACGTTGTCCCCAGGCATCACCATCTGCACTCCCTCGGGCAACTCCACCGAACCCGTCACGTCCGTCGTACGAAAATAAAACTGCGGCCGGTATCCCTGAAAAAACGGCGTGTGACGCCCGCCCTCTTCCTTCGACAAAACGTACACCTCCGCCTCAAAATGCGTGTGCGGCGTGATCGACCCCGGCTTCGCCAGCACCTGCCCTCGCTCAATGTCGTCTCGCTTCACCCCGCGCAGCAGCACCCCAATGTTGTCGCCCGCTACGCCCTCGTCGAGCAGCTTGCGAAACATCTCCACACCCGTGCACGTCGTCTTCTCCGTCGCCTTGATGCCGACTATCTCCACTTCCTCGCCAACCTTCACCACACCCCGCTCGACTCGGCCCGTCGCTACCGTACCGCGGCCCGATATCGAAAATACGTCCTCAACAGGCATCAAAAACGCTCCGTCTATCGCACGCTCGGGCTCCGGAATATAACTGTCCAACGCCTGCGCCAGCGCCATCACCGAACCCTCTCCCTGCTCCGACGAATCCCCCTCCAGCGCCTTCAGCGCAGAACCACGAATGATCGGCGTGTCGTCGCCCGGAAATTCGTACTTGTCCAGTAGCTCGCGAATCTCCATCTCCACCAGCTCCAACAGCTCCTCGTCGTCAACCATGTCGCACTTGTTCATGTACACCACGATGTACGGAACACCCACCTGGCGCGCCAGCAAAATGTGCTCGCGCGTCTGCGGCATCGGCCCGTCCGCCGCACTCACCACCAGGACCGCACCGTCCATCTGCGCCGCACCCGTAATCATGTTCTTCACGTAGTCCGCGTGACCCGGACAGTCCACGTGCGCGTAGTGGCGCGCATCGGTCTCGTACTCCACGTGCGCCGTCGCAATCGTAATGCCCCGCTCTCGCTCCTCCGGAGCATTGTCAATCTCGTCGAACGCCTTCACCTCACCGCCGTGCTTCGCCGCCAGTATCTTCGTCATCGCCGCCGTCAGCGTCGTCTTACCGTGGTCAACATGACCAATCGTCCCTACGTTGACGTGGGGCTTCGTTCGTTCAAATTTCGCCTTGGACACCTTCAATACCTCGCGACTCGTGAGTCCTGCTCACTGGTTCTTTTTGATGATTTCATCGGCGATGCCACTCGGCACCTGCACGTATTTCAGGAATTCCATGCTGAAGGTCGCGCGACCCTGGGTGAGCGAGCGCAAGTCCGTCGCATAACCGAACATTTCTTTAAGCGGAACCTCGGCGCGCACGGCCTTTCCGGCGGGCGTGTCTTCCATACCCTGCACGATCCCGCGGCGTCGATTGAGATCACCCATGACGTCGCCCATGTACTCTTCCGGCGTCACGACCTCGACGCTCATGATGGGCTCGAGCAGCACCGGATTGGCCTTGGCAGCGCCCTCCCTGAAGGCCATGGACCCGGCAATCTTGAATGCCATCTCACTCGAGTCGACGTCGTGGTAGGAGCCGTCGTAGAGGGTGACCTTGACGTCCACCACCGGATACCCCGCGATGATGCCGTTCTCGAGCTGCTCCTGGATGCCCTTGTTGACGGCCGGTATGTATTCCTTGGGAATGGCACCGCCGGTGATCGCGTCCTCGAAATGGTAGCCGCTTCCGGGCTCGGTGGGCTCGATGCGGATATAGACGTGGCCGAACTGTCCGCGCCCGCCGCTCTGACGCACGAACTTGCCTTCCTGCTCGACTTTCTTTCGGATCGTTTCGCGAAACGCGACCTGGGGCTTTCCTACGTTCGCCTCGACCTTGAACTCGCGCTTGAGGCGATCGACGATGATCTCGAGATGCAGCTCTCCCATGCCCGAGATGATGGTCTGACCCGACTCCTCGTCGCTTGAGACCCGGAATGACGGATCCTCGTGGGCGAGCTTGCCGAGTGCGAGCCCCATCTTTTCCTGATCCGGCTTGGTTTTAGGCTCGACCGCCACCGATATCACCGGCTCGGGGAAGTCCATGTGCTCCAGCGTGATGGGATCCTTGGGGTCAGTGAGCGTCTCTCCTGTCGTGATGTCCTTGAGGCCCACGGCGGCGGCGATATCGCCGGCGCGCACCTCCTGGATTTCCTCGCGATGGTTCGAATGCATCTGCAGCAGGCGACCGACGCGCTCTTTCTTCTGCTTGACGGGGTTGTAAATCGTATCGCCGGACTTGAGAACGCCCGAATAGACTCGGAAGAAGGTCAGTGAGCCGACGAATGGATCCGTGGCAATCTTGAAAGCCAGTGCCGAGAATGGCGCATCGTCCGACGGCGGACGCTCGATACCGGCGTCCTCGCCGTTCGCGTCGATGCCGCGAATGGCTGGAACGTCGATGGGCGCCGGGAGAAAATCGATGACGGCGTCGAGCAGCGCCTGCACGCCCTTGTTCTTGAATGCCGAGCCACACAAGGTCGGCACGATGTCGTTTCTCAAGGTGCGGGCGCGAATCCCCTTGCGAATGTCCGCGTCGCTCAAGTTGCCTTCGTCGAGGTATTTCTCCATGAGCTCGTCATCGGCCTCGGCGGCAGCCTCGACGAGCTTCTCACGCCACTCTGAGGCCAGGGACTCCATATTTCCGGGTATGTTTCGCTGCTCATAGGTCATGCCCATGTTGGCGTCATCCCAGTAGATGGCTTTCATCTTGATCAGGTCGACGACGCCTTCGAACGATTCTTCGGCGCCGATCGGCACCTGAATCGGCACGGGGCTGCCCTTGAGACGTGTTTTGATCTGCTTCACGACGTTGAAGAAATCCGCGCCCTGACGGTCCATCTTGTTGACGAAGGCGAGGCGCGGAACCCGGTAGCGATTGGCCTGGCGCCAGACCGTCTCCGACTGCGGCTCGACACCGCCGACAGCGCAGAAAACGCCGCAGGCGCCATCCAGCACACGCAGGCTGCGCTCCACCTCGATGGTGAAGTCCACGTGGCCCGGCGTGTCGATGATGTTGATGTGATGCTCGTCGTACTGCTTGTCCATTCCGGACCAGAAGCACGTGGTGGCGGCCGACGTGATGGTAATGCCGCGTTCCTGCTCCTGCACCATCCAGTCCATGACTGCCGCACCGTCGTGGACCTCACCCATCTTGTGCGAGATCCCCGTGTAGTACAGGATGCGCTCGCTGGTAGTGGTCTTTCCCGCGTCGATGTGCGCCATGATTCCGATGTTACGGTAGCGCTCGATGGGTGTTTTGCGTGGCACGGGAGGAGTCCTGCTTCGTCTTGTATGTCGGCGGACTTGCCACGCTACCAGCGGTAGTGAGAGAAGGCCTTGTTGGCCTCGGCCATGCGGTGGGTGTCTTCGCGCTTCTTTACCGCCGACCCACGATTGTCCGCGGCTTCCATGATCTCGTTGGCGAGCCTTTGCCCCATGGATTTCTCCGCGCGCTTGCGCGCCGAGTCAACCAGCCAGCGCATGGCGAGCGCCGTGCGGCGCGTCGGCCGCACCTCCACGGGCACTTGATAGGTGGCGCCACCGACGCGCCGGGACTTCACCTCGACGACCGGACGCACGTTCTCGAGCGCCCGCACGAAGATTTCCAGCGGGTCCTCCTTGGACTTGGCAGCGACGTGGTCCAGTGCACCGTAAACGATACGCTCGGCCACCGACTTTTTGCCATCCAACATCAGCACATTGATAAATTTGGCAAGCGTGCCGTTGCCGAATTTTGGATCCGGCAGAATGGTTCGCTTGGGAACGTCGCGACGTCTTGGCATGCCCGGATCCCCGCCTTCAGCCCTTGGGCCGCTTGGCGCCGTACTTGGAACGACCCTGACGGCGATCGGAGACGCCGGAAGTGTCGAGGCTGCCGCGCACCACGTGATAACGCACGCCGGGGAGATCCTTGACGCGCCCGCCGCGGATCAGGATCACCGAGTGCTCCTGGAGATTGTGGCCCTCACCGCCGATATAGGTGGTCACTTCCATGCCGCCGGTGAGACGCACGCGCGCCACCTTGCGCAACGCCGAGTTGGGTTTCTTGGGCGTGGTGGTGTAGACGCGCGTGCACACGCCGCGTTTCTGCGGACAGCCCTGAAGCGCCGGTACGTTGCTCTTGATGCGCGCCCGCTTGCGCGGCTTGCGCACCAACTGATTGATGGTTGCCACCTAGTTGTCTCCTGCCTTTTTCATACCCCGATGCCTTGCCGCGCCGGTCTTTCGCCAAGCCACAGCAATTCCTGCCGCCCACGAGCGACCATATCCGCCCCTGACAAACCGATCCGAGGGCGGGGAGGTGCGTGCAACACCCAGTGGCAGGGTCCCGCGCCGCACGAGAAGTACTGAAAAATCAACATCTTGATGGCGCCGCTCGCCGGCCCCTTGTGGGCCGTCGGCGCGACGCGGGCCACCTTGAAAAAAAAGCGACAGGCAGGAGGGACCCCTGCCTGTCGTTAAGGCCGGGAATTTTAAGTATCGGCTGGCAGGGTGTCAAGGCATATCAAAGCCTCGACACCCTGCAATCACTGGCCGGGCGGGGCGCGCCGGCGCTACTGGGCGGCGCCTTCTCCGGTCGAGTCGCTGGCCTCGGTGACCCCGTCGGAAGCCGACGACTCGGCGACCGCGTCCACCAGGGCCTGCACGGCATCCTGAGCGAGCGCCTCCTCACCCTGCATCTGGCGCCGCTGGCGGCGCCGCTCCTGATGGTAGGCGGAGCCGGTGCCGGCCGGGATCAGGCGCCCGACGATGACGTTCTCCTTCAAGCCCCGCAGGCCGTCGACCTTGCCGTTGACGGACGCTTCCGTGAGCACCCGCGTGGTCTCCTGGAACGAAGCCGCCGAGATGAACGACTCGGTGGCGAGCGACGCCTTGGTGATGCCGAGCAGCACCGGCTGCCAGGTGCAGGGCTTGCCGCCGTCGGCGGTAACCCGCTCGTTCTCCTCGAGCATGCGGGCGCGATCGACCTGCTCGCCGCGCAGGAAGCGCGTATCGGCGGGGTTGTCGATCTCGACCTTGCGCAGCATCTGGCGAACGATGACCTCGATGTGCTTGTCGTTGATCTTCACACCCTGGAGCCGGTACACCTCCTGCACCTCGTTGACGATGTAGTTGGCGAGCGAGCTGACCCCCAGCAGGCGCAGGATGTCCGCCGGATTGGGCATGCCGTCGACGACCGTCTCGCCCTGCTCCACGTGCTCGCCCTCGAACACCACCATGTGACGCCACTTCGGCACCAGCACCTCGGTGGATTCACCCTCGCTGTCGGTGATCACCAGGCGCTGCTTGCCCTTGGTCTCCTTGCCGAAGCTCACCGTGCCGCTCACCTCGGCGAGCAGCGACGCCTCCTTGGGCTTGCGGGCCTCGAACAGATCCGCAACCCGCGGCAGTCCTCCGGTGATATCGCGGGTCTTGGAGATGTCTTGGGGAAGACGGGCGATGGCGTCGCCGATGCCCACCCGGGCGCCTTCCTGGACGGTGATGATGGCCCCCGGCGACAGCACGTACTGGGCCGGCGCATCGGTGCCGGGCAGGATCACGTCCTTCTCCTTGTCGTCGACGAGCCGCACCCGGGGCCTGAGATCCTTGGCCGAGGAGCTGCGCTGCTTCGGGTCCATAACCACGATGCTCGACAACCCCGTGGTTTCGTCCACCTGGGTCTGCACCGTCACGCCGTCGACGGCGTCGTCGAAGCGCACCGTGCCGGCGACTTCCGTGATCACCGGGTGAGTGTGTGGATCCCAGCTGGCTACCGTCTGGCCCGCGCTCACCTTGTCGCCGTCGGCCACCGCCAGCACCGCTCCGTAGGGCAGCTTGTAACGCTCGCGCTCGCGCCCGCTCTCGTCGAGCACCGCGAGCTCGCCGGAACGCGACACTGCGACGTAAGTGCCGCTCGCATGGGCGACCACCTTGATGTTGTGCAGCTTCGCGGTTCCGTCGGCCTTGACCTCGATGTTGTCCACCGCGGCCGCCCGGGAGGCCGCACCACCGATGTGGAAGGTGCGCATGGTGAGCTGCGTGCCCGGCTCGCCAATGGACTGGGCGGCGACCACGCCGACCGCCTCGCCGAGATTGACGCGCTGGCCGCGGGCCAGATCCCGCCCGTAACAGCTCGCGCACACGCCGTAGCGGGTCTCGCAGGTGATGGCCGAGCGCACCCGGACCTCGTCGATGGTCAGGGACTCGAGGCGGTCCACCCACATCTCGTCGAGCAGCGTGCCGGCGGGAATGGCAACTTCCTTGGCGCCGGGCGCGGTCAGATCCTCGGCGGTAACCCGACCGAGCACCCGCTCGCGCAAAGGCTCGACGACGTCGCCGCCCTCGATGAGCGGAGTCAGCACCAATCCTTCCGAGGTGCCGCAGTCTTCCTCGGTGACCACCAGATCCTGGGCCACGTCCACCAGTCGGCGGGTCAGATACCCGGAATTGGCGGTCTTCAGTGCGGTATCGGCAAGCCCCTTGCGCGCGCCGTGGGTGCTGATGAAGTACTGCAGCACGTCGAGACCTTCGCGGAAATTGGCCGTGATCGGCGTTTCGATAATGGAGCCGTCCGGCTTCGCCATGAGACCGCGCATGCCGGCCAGCTGGCGTATCTGCGCGGCCGAGCCGCGGGCACCGGAGTCGGCCATCATGTAGATGGAGTTGAAGGACTGCTGCATGACCTTCTTGCCTTGCGTGTCGGTCACCTGTTCCGTGCCGAGCTTTTCCATCATGGCCTTGGCGACCTGCTCGTTGGTGTACGACCAGATGTCCACGACTTTGTTGTAGCGCTCGCCGAACGTCACGAGCCCGGAGGCGTACTGACCTTCGATCTCGCGCACCTGCACCTCGGCGCGCTCGAGTATGCTGCTCTTCTCGTCGGGCACGACCATGTCGTCGACACCGATGGAGATACCAGCGGTGGTGGCGTAGCTGAAGCCCGTGTACATGAGCTGATCGGCGAACACCACCGTTTCCTTCAGCCCCACCTGGCGATAGCAGGCGTTGATGAGCCCCGAGATGCTCTTCTTGTTCATGGTCATGTTGACGATGGAGAAGGGCAGCCCCTTGGGCATGAGCTCGGAGAGCAGCGCGCGGCCGACGGTCGTTTCCACAAGCGTCGGCCCCTGCTCGGCGTCACCGTCCCCGTTGTTCGCGGTGTCGCGGATACGTACCTTGATCCGTGCGTGCAGATCGACCGCGCCGGTCTGGAACGCACGGTGGACCTCCGCCACGTCGGCGAACGCCATGCCCGTGCCTTTCGCGTCGACCCGCTCGCGGGTCATGTAGTAAAGCCCCATGACCACATCCTGGGTCGGCACGATGATCGGATCGCCGTGCGCAGGCGACAGAATGTTGTTGGTCGACATCATGAGAGTGCGTGCTTCGAGCTGCGCCTCGATGGAAAGCGGCACGTGCACCGCCATCTGGTCGCCATCGAAGTCGGCATTGAACGCCGTGCACACCAGCGGATGGAGCTGGATCGCCTTGCCCTCGATCAGCACCGGCTCGAAAGCCTGAATACCCAGGCGGTGGAGCGTCGGCGCGCGATTCAAGAGCACCGGATGCTCGCGAATCACTTCCTCGAGGATGTCCCAGACTTCGGGTCCCTCGCGCTCGACGAGCTTCTTCGCCGCCTTGATGGTGGTGGCGAGCCCCCTGAGCTCGAGCTTTCCGAACACGAAAGGCTTGAAGAGCTCGAGTGCCATTTTCTTCGGCAAACCGCACTGGTGGAGCTTGAGCGTCGGCCCGACGACCACCACCGATCGACCGGAGTAATCTACGCGTTTACCCAGCAGGTTCTGACGAAAGCGCCCCTGCTTACCCTTGATCATGTCGGCAAGGGATTTGAGCGGGCGCTTGTTCGTACCGGTGATCGCGCGTCCACGCCGCCCGTTATCGAGCAGCGCATCGACGGATTCCTGAAGCATGCGCTTCTCGTTGCGCACGATGATGTCCGGCGCGTTCAGATCGAGAAGTCTTTTCAGCCTGTTGTTACGGTTAATGACGCGACGATAGAGGTCGTTCAGGTCCGAGGTGGCGAAGCGCCCACCGTCGAGTGGCACCAACGGGCGGAGCTCCGGCGGCAGCACCGGAAGCACCTTCATGACCATCCATTGGGGCCTATTGCCCGACTCCTTGAATGCCTCCATGAGCTTCAAGCGCTTGGAGAGCTTCTTGATCTTCGCCTCCGAGCCTGTCTTGGGGAGCTCCTCGCGCACGAGTGCGATCTCGGCATCGAGGTCGATGGTGCGAAGCAGCTCGTAGATCGCCTCGGCGCCCATGCGCGCGGTGAACTCATCGCCGTATTGCTCGATGGCGTCCAGATACATCTCGTCGGTCATCAGTTGACCACGCTCGAGATCGGTCATGCCGGGATCGATGACGACGAACGCCTCGAAGTACAGGATGCGCTCAATGTCCCTCAGCGTCATATCGAGCAGCAGACCCATGCGCGACGGCAGAGATTTCAGGTACCAGATGTGGGCGACCGGGCTCGCGAGCTCGATATGTCCCATGCGCTCGCGTCGCACCTTGGCGAGCGTCACCTCGACGCCGCATTTCTCGCAGATGACCCCGCGATGCTTGAGCCGCTTGTACTTTCCGCACAGGCACTCGTAGTCCTTTATCGGGCCGAAAATTTTCGCGCAAAACAGCCCATCACGCTCCGGCTTAAAGGTACGGTAGTTAATCGTCTCGGGCTTCTTAACTTCGCCGTACGACCAAGAACGAATCTTGTCCGGCGATGCCAGACCGATGCGAATGGCGTCGAAGCCTTCAACTTGACCTTGTTGCTTGAGCAGATTCAATAAATCTTTCATGCTATCTCCTGCCTAAGGGCAGTTGGCTAGTAATGCGAATTCCGATCCTGGAGCGTCGAGCCCACTGTCAGTCCTGTTCCAGCTCTATGTCGATGCCGAGCGATCGAATTTCCTTCATCAGCACGTTGAAGGATTCCGGCATTCCCGCCTCCATCTGGTGGTCACCGTCGACGATGTTCTTGTACATTTTCGTACGTCCGTTCACATCGTCGGACTTCACCGTGAGCATCTCCTGCAGCGTGTACGCCGCGCCGTATGCCTCGAGTGCCCAGACCTCCATTTCACCGAATCGCTGCCCTCCGAATTGCGCCTTGCCGCCGAGCGGCTGCTGTGTGACCAGGCTGTAGGGCCCGGTCGAACGCGCGTGCATCTTGTCATCGACGAGATGATTGAGCTTCATCATGTACATGTAGCCCACTGTTACCGGCCGATCGAAAGGCTCACCGGTACGACCGTCGCAGAGAATCGTCTGACCGTTACGCGGCAGTTTCGCCAGCTCCAGCAGCGCCTTGATCTCCTCTTCGCTCGCGCCGTCGAACACGGGTGTCGCCATCGGCACGCCGTCTTTGATGTTCTCGACGAGTTCCAATAGCTCGTCGTCGGCCACTTCTTTGAGCGCATCCGGCTTGCCTTTCACGGCGTAGACCTTCTTCAAGAAGCTGCGGATTTTCGTCGGCTGCTCGCCTTCCTCGGCCATGCGTCCGACCATTAGACCGAGCCCCTTGGAAGCCCAGCCGAGATGCGCCTCCAGCACCTGGCCGACATTCATGCGCGAGGGCACACCGAGAGGGTTAAGGACCACATCCACCGGTGTGCCGTCTTCCATGAAAGGCATGTCCTCGACCGGCACGATCATGGAGATGACGCCCTTGTTTCCGTGGCGTCCCGCCATCTTGTCGCCGGGTTGGACGCGCCGCTTGACGGCCAAATACACCTTGACCATTTTCAGCACGCCCGGAGCCAAATCGTCTCCGGAGGTGAGCTTCATGCGCTTCTCCTCGAAGCGCTCATCGAGGTTCTTCTGCTGCTGCTCGAGCTGCGCCGCCATGCTCTCGAGCTGCTTGTTGGCAGACTCGTTGCGCAAACGGATTTCGAACCACTTGTCACGCGCGAGCTCGGTCAGATACGCAGCCGTGATGCGCGTACCTTTCTTGAGCCCTCCGGGCCCGCCCTCTGAGACTTTCCCGACCAGCAGCTTCTCGAGCCGCTGGTAGGTATCGTCCTGGAGAATCCGGAACTGGTCCTGAAGATCCTTCTTGACCTTTTCGAGCTCCATCTGCTCGATTTGCTTGGCGCGTGCATCCTTTTCGACGCCGTCACGGGTGAACACCTGCACGTCGATGACCGTCCCGTTCATTCCCGATGGAACGCGCTGGGAGGTATCCTTTACGTCGGATGCCTTTTCACCGAATATGGCCCGCAGCAGCTTTTCCTCAGGAGTAAGCTGCGTCTCGCCCTTAGGCGTCACCTTTCCGACGAGAATGTCGCCCGACTTGACCTCCGCGCCTACGTAGACGATTCCCGATTCGTCGAGCTTCGATAGAGCGTCCGAGCTTACATTGGGAATGTCCGCCGTGACTTCCTCCGGACCCAGCTTTGTGTCACGGGAAACGCAAACAAGCTCCTCGATATGGATCGTGGTGTAGCGGTCCTCCTGAACAACCCGTTCCGAGATGAGAATCGAGTCCTCGAAGTTGTAGCCGTTCCAGGGCATGAAGGCGACCAGCATGTTCTGTCCGAGTGCGAGCTCTCCGAGGTCGGTTGCCGGCCCATCCGCGAGAACGTCGCCGCGCGCGATCTGATCACCCGTTTTCACGAGCGGCACCTGATTGATGCAGGTGTTCTGATTCGACCGCGTGTACTTCGTTAGCGAATAAATATCGACGCCGGGCTCTCCCGGCACCGCCTCGTCGTCGTTGACACGCACGACGATTCTTGCCGCGTCGACGGAGTCCACGGTTCCACCACGCTCGGCGACCACTGTGACGCCGGAATCGATTGCGACCGTGCGCTCCATGCCGGTGCCAACCAAAGGCTTTTCGGTGATGAGCGTCGGCACGGCCTGACGCTGCATGTTGGAGCCCATCAACGCGCGGTTCGCGTCATCGTGCTCGAGAAACGGAATCAACGACGCTGCCACTGAGACGATTTGCTTCGGAGAAACGTCCATGTAGTCGACCTTGTCGGGCGTCGAGAGCGTGAACTCGTTCAGATGCCGACAGGTGACGAGATCGTCGGACAACCGGCCCTGGGGCGTGAGGGCCGCGTTCGCCTGTGCGATCACGTATTGGCCCTCCTCGATGGCCGACAGGTACTCGATCTTGTCGGTGACCTTTCCCTTCTCGACCTTTCGATATGGCGTCTCGAGAAATCCGTACTCGTTGGTGCGCGCATACACGGCGAGCGAGTTTATTAACCCGATGTTCGGGCCTTCCGGCGTCTCGATCGGACACACGCGGCCGTAGTGGGTCGGGTGCACGTCACGAACCTCGAATCCGGCCCGTTCGCGGGTGAGTCCGCCCGGACCGAGCGCCGAGACCCGACGCTTGTGCGTCACTTCGGAAAGCGGATTGTTCTGATCCATGAACTGCGAGAGCTGGCTCGAGCCGAAAAACTCCTTTATGACGGCGGACACGGGCTTGGCGTTGATCAGCTCCTGAGGCATGAGCTCCTCGGTTTCCGCGAGGCTCAGGCGCTCCTTGACGGCGCGCTCGACCCGCACGAGCCCGATACGGAACTGATTTTCCGCCATCTCGCCGACGCTGCGAATACGGCGATTTCCAAGATGATCGATATCGTCGACCATGCCGTTGCCGTTCTTGATGTCGATAAGGACCTTGAGCACATCGATGATGTCTTCCTTCGAGAGGACGCCGGAGCCCTTGACCTCGTTTCTGCCCACACGACGGTTGAACTTCATGCGCCCGACCGGAGAAAGATCGTAACGATCGGGACTGAAGAACAGGTTGTTGAACAGGGTCTGAGCCGCCTCCTTGGTGGGCGGCTCACCGGGGCGCATCATGCGGTAGATTTCGACCTGCGCCTCGATCTGGTTGCTTGTCGGATCCACGCGCATCGTCGACGAGATGTACGGCCCTCGATCCACATCGTTTACGAACAGCGTGCTGATCGAGGTGATTCCCGCTTCGCGAATTTTAGTGACTACTTCCTCGGTAATGATGTCGTTGGCATTGGCCAGCACTTCGCCGGATTTCTCGTCGACGACATCGCGCGACAGTACGCAGTCAAAAATGTACTCGTCTTCCGCATCGAGCTGCTTGACGCCGCCCTTTTCCAGCAAGCCGATATGACGAGCCGTGATGCGCCGGCCCTTCTCGACAATCACCTTGCCCTTCTTGTCCTTTATGTCGAAAGCCGCGAGATCGCCGCGCAGGCGCTCCGGGATGACCTTGAAACGCACGCCGGTCTTGGTGATGCTGAATACGTTCTCGTCGAAGAAAACGTCCAGAATCTCTTCCGCGCTCAGTCCCAGGGCCCTGAGCAGCACCGTTGCAGGAAGCTTGCGCCGTCGGTCTATGCGAACGTAGACGAGGTCCTTCGGATCGAATTCGCAATCGAGCCAAGAGCCGCGATAGGGAATGACGCGCGCGGAGAACAACAGCTTCCCCGAAGAGTGCGTCTTGCCCCTGTCGTGCTCGAAGAAGACACCGGGCGAACGATGCAGCTGTGCCACGATCACCCGTTCGGTACCATTGATGATAAAGGTGCCGGTCTCGGTCATGAGCGGAATCTCGCCCATGTAGACTTCCTGCTCCTTGATGTCCTTGATGGCGCGCTCGGGACCCGTGCTCTCCTTGTCATAGAGCACCAGGTGCAGCTTGACGCGCAGCGAGGCCGCATAAGTCATTCCCCGCAGCTGGCATTCCTTGACGTCGAAAACCGGCGCGCCCAGCCTGTAGCTCACGTATTCGAGCGCGGCATCCCCGGCATAGCTCTCGATGGGGAAAACCGACTTGAAGGCCGCATGAAGACCTTTGTCCTGACGCGCTTCCGGCTCGTGTTCCGCCTGAAGGAACTCGCGGTAGGAATCGATCTGTATGGCTAGCAGGAACGGGGCGTCGAGAATGCTGGGACGCTTGCCAAAGTCCTTGCGAATCCGTTTTCTCTCAGTGAAGGAATAACCCATGGTTTAGCCTCTAGGTTTATGTGCACATCTCGGCCGGTACTGCGACTTCGCCTGGACGCTCTCCTTGTCCACACGCCGACCCAGTCCCTGTTCCTCGTCTCGCGACGCAGGGGACTCGATCTGATACGCGCGCGCCACCGCTCGGCGCATGCACGCGCTTTGAGTAAGCAAAGGCAGGCGGGTGGCCTCGCGGCCACCAGCCGTCGCTGAAGTAGCAATTGCAGCTATCAACGTTTACTTGATTTCGACCGCTGCACCGGCCTCTTCGAGCTGACTCTTGAGATCCGCAGCCTCGTCCTTGGAAATACCTTCCTTGATATTGACCGGTGCGCCTTCCACCAAATCCTTGGCCTCCTTCAGGCCCAGTGACGTGATCGCGCGAACGACCTTGATCACCGCAACCTTGTTGGCGCCGAAGCTGGTCATATGAACGTCGAATTCGGTCTGCTCCTCTGCGGCCTCGGCAGCGCCTCCGGCCGCCGGAGCGGCAGCCACGGTAGCTACCGCCGCGGAGACGCCGAACTTCTCTTCCATCGCTTCGACGAGCTCCACCACATCCATGACCGACATATTGGAAATCGTTTCCAGAATGTCTTCTTTCGTTACAGCCATTGAAATATCTCCTCGAGTCCGCGCGACATCCGCGTGGACAGTATTGAGTTACGCCGCTTGTTTCTGATCGCGCACTGCCGCCAGGGTCCGCACCAGCTTTGCCTGTGGCTCCGCCAGTGTCCGCACGAGCTTCGCTATTGGAGCCGTCATTACCGACATCAGCTGACTGATTGCCTCATCCTTCGTAGGAAGATTGGCGAGTCGCGTGACATCGGACGGCTCCAGCAGCTTACCGTTGAACGAGACGAGCTTGATGACGAGCTTCTCGTTCTGCTTGGCATACTCACGCATCACGCGCGCCGCCGAACCCGGCTCCCCGCGCGAGAACGCCAGGATCAACGGACCCGTCAGGCCCTCGTTCATGCAAGCGAAGCCGGTACCCTCGAGTGCACGGCGCGCCAGAGTATTGCGCACCACCCTCAAGTAGACGCCGGCGTTGCGCGCGTTGACGCGCAAATCCGTCATTTCCGCGACGGAAAGGCCACGGTACTCGGCCGCAATGGCGGACAGTGCCTCTTTTGCCACCTGGGCGACCTCATCGACCACCGCTTTCTTGCGTTCCAGTGTCAGCGCCACGCTCTTACCTCCTGGACACAGAAATCATCATTCCGGCTAATCGCTGCCTCGAATCCGAGGCCCAATCGCGACAGCCGGAGCGACGCTACATGCGGGATTCGCCTCACGGCGCTCCCGCCCCTACGGTGACCAAACATCAAACTGTTCGGGGCTTCACCGTCTGCGCAGGCAGATGAGTAACGGTCACGGCACTCATCAAATTAAACGCTCCTCGCGCGCCTGCGGTCTTTGACAGCTATCCCGCTGCGATGCCGGCTCACTTGCCGGCTGTCGCGGAGCGGCACAGCCCAAAGCCTTTTCGCTCAAACTCCCAAGCTCGCCTTGTCCACCGGAACACCCGGCCCCATGGTGGACGAAACAGTGATCTTCTGCAGATACACGCCCTTCGACGCGCTCGGTTTCGACTTCTGCAGATCGCCGATGAGCGCCTGGAGGTTCTCTTTCAGGGCCGAAACCTCGAAGGTCGCCTTGCCGATGCTGCAATGAATGATTCCCGCCTTGTCGGTTCGGTACTGGACCTGTCCCGCCTTGGCCTTTCGAACCGCATCGCCGACATCCGGCGTGACCGTGCCGACCTTGGGATTCGGCATCAGTCCCCGCGGTCCGAGAATCTTGCCCAGGCCGCCGACGACCCGCATGGCGTCGGGGGCGGCGACGACGACGTCGAAATTGAGCTCGCCCTTCTTCACCTGCTCGGCGAGATCGTCCATACCGACGATGTCGGCACCGGCCTCGGCGGCCGCTTCCGCGGCCGCACCTTGAGCAAACACGGCCACGCGGACCTGCTTGCCGGTGCCGTGAGGCAGCACCGTGGATCCCCGCACGACCTGGTCGGATTTTCTCGGATCGACACCGAGATTGACGCTCACGTCGACCGACTCGGGAAACTTTGCAGTCGCCAGCTCTTTCACCAGATTCAGCGCCGCTTCGATGGGCTGGGCCGTATCGCGATCGACCTTCTCCCGGCTCGTCCGGACGCGTTTCGAGCGCGCGCTCATGGCATCACCTCGTCGTGCTCGACGCCCATGCTGCGCGCGCTGCCAGCGACGATGCGCACGGCCGCGTCCAGGTCATCGGTGTTCAGGTCGGGCATCTTGACCTTCGCGATTTCCTCGAGCTGGGCGCGGCTGATTCTCCCGACCTTGTCGGTATTCGGCGTGCTGCTGCCCTTGTCGAGCCCCAGCGCCTTGCGGATCAGGACCGCGGCGGGCGGCGTCTTGGTAATGAAGGTGAAGCTGCGATCGGCGTACACGGTGATGACCACCGGTATCGGCAGCCCCGCCTCGACGTCCTGGGTCTGGGCGTTGAAGGCCTTGCAGAACTCCATGATGTTCACGCCGTGCTGACCGAGCGCCGGCCCCACCGGCGGACTCGGGTTGGCCTGCCCGGCAGGCACTTGCAGCTTGATATATGCCTCGATTTTTTTCGCCATCTGTCTAACTCTCCGACGGGTGCAAACGCCTGCTAATCGGCTCCCCGAGGTGTTTGAGCTTGCCAGGAGACCGACTGAAGTCTGTTCCCCTGCCGCGAACTTCCTTTGCGATCATTCTTTCTCCACCTGTCCGAACTCCAGTTCGACCGGGGTGGAGCGCCCGAATATCGATACGGCCACCCGCAGGCGGCTTTTCTCGTAGTTGACTTCCTCGACCACGCCGCTGAAATCGTTGAACGGACCATCGACCACGCGAACTACCTCGCCCGGCTCGAAAAGAACCTTCGGGCGCGGTGTGTCGGTGCCTTCCTGCACCCTCTGAAGAATTTCGTTGGCCTCTTTCTCGGTAATGGGCGCCGGCCGATCGCTGCTGCCGCCGATGAATCCCATCACCTTGGGCACGCTCTTCACCAGGTGCCAGGTGTCGTCGGTCATCTCCATGTTCACGAGCACATAGCCCGGAAAAAACTTTCGGTCGCTGCGGCGGCGCTGGCCGGCGCGCATCTCCACAACCTCCTCGGTGGGCACGAGCACATCGCCAAAGCTGTCCTCGAGGCCGCTGCGCTTGATCCGCTCCTTCAGCAGACGTGCGACCTGCTGCTCGAATCCGGAATAAGCATGCACGACATACCAGCGTCGGCTCATCAACTCAGCCTCCATGACCCAGTAGCATCCGCACGATCCACGAGAGAAGTCCGTCGATCATCCACAAAAATATCGCCACCAGCGCTACCACGCCTATCACCACGAGTGTCGTCTGGGTGGTCTCCTTGCGCGTCGGCCACACCACCTTGCGGATTTCGGTCCGCGATTCGCGCATGAACTCCCAGGCCGCTCGACCCTTGTCGGTGGTGAGCGCAATCGCCGCGGCGGCCGCGAACACGACGAGCAGTCCAATGACCCTCAGCAGCAGTGACTCTTCGCCGTAGTAGTAAAACGCCATGACCGCCGCACCGAGCAGCGCCGTGGCGACCAGCCATTTCAGCGTATCCTGCATCTTGCTCGCGGTTTCGACCCTGGCTCCCATTTCAGTTTCCATGTCCGAACTTGCCGGCGTGGCTGCGTCGCACCGCGTTACGCCGCCCGCCGATTCGAAGCACTCGTCACGCTACCCGCACGAAGCAATCGATAGATGAAAACACCCCGTTTGGCAGGCCAGGAGGGAATCGAACCCCCAACCTGCGGTTTTGGAGACCGCCGCTCTGCCAATTGAGCTACTGGCCTTTGGTGTGTCGTAATCAATGATTGGTGAATCGTCTTACGCGATCGTCAACGCGTTCGGGTTCCAGTGTCCGTGCTTCGCCGCCATCATTCGATGATCTTCGCGACCACCCCGGCACCCACAGTCCGTCCACCCTCGCGGATCGCAAACCGCAGCCCCTCTTCCATCGCAATCGGCGCAATCAGGTTCACCTTCATCTGAACGTTGTCCCCAGGCATCAC
>JBFICP010000048.1:0-17036 GCA_041581935.1 Gammaproteobacteria bacterium
AGAAGGTGCCGTTTCTGGGCGATCTTCCGTACTTGAGCTGGCTGTTCAAGACGACGTCGGTGCGTGACGACAAGCGCGAGCTGATCATCTTCGTCACGCCGAGAATCCTCAAGGACGCCGGCACCGCGGGACTCTGACACGGGGTTACGAATCGGCGCTCCCATCGATCAGCCCTTTACTTACTTCGACTTATCAACAGAAAACGGCGGGCCCTGAGAATCGGGGCCGGCCGTTTTCATTTTCCCGTTCTCTCAATTGCGACTGAGCACGCGGCGCATTTGCATCGCGGCTCCTCGAAGGGGTAAAAAGTGGAGGAAATGAAGGTCCCCAGCAATATTTTCCTGATAGGTCCCATGGGAGCCGGCAAGTCCACGGTAGGGCGTCAGCTTGCCAAAACGCTCAACAAGGAGTTCGTGGACTGCGATCGGGAGATCGAGGAGCGCACCGGCGTCACCATCGCAATCATATTCGAGGTCGAGGGCGAAGAGGGATTTCGCAAGCGCGAACGCGCCATGATCGAGCAGCTGACCGAACGCGACGGCATCGTGCTCGCAACCGGCGGTGGCGCCGTGCTCGATGAGGAGAATCGGTCGCGGCTTCGTACACGGGGATTTGCGATATACCTGAACGCCCCAATCGATCTCCTCGTGGAACGTACAGCACGCGATCGACAACGCCCGCTGCTTCAGACCGATGATCCGAAGGAAAAGCTCATTGCTTTGGCTCGGGAGCGCGAGCCGCTGTACCAGCAGGTTGCGGATATGGTGGTAAAGACCGATCGTCGCACGGCACGACATGTGGTGAAGGAAATCGTTCGTAAATTGTCACAATTATGAAGACGTTGAACGTCAATCTCGGGGACCGGAGCTATTCGATTTTCATCGGCGAGAACCTGCTTGACCGCGCCGAGCTCTTTGATGCCGGTATCGCAGGAAACCAGGTAATGGTCGTCAGCAACGAGACGGTCGCACCACTGTACCTGGATCGCGTATGCAAGACCCTCGCCGATCGTGAGGTTCGAACGCTTATTCTCCCCGATGGCGAGCAATTCAAAACCCTGGATGAGGTGTCCGGAATATTCGACGCGCTCGTCGATGCGCGTTTCGCGCGCGATTCCACCGTCGTAGCCCTGGGCGGTGGTGTCGTTGGAGACATGGCGGGATTCGCCGCTGCCTGCTACCAACGCGGGATTGCTCACGTTCAAGCACCGACGACACTGCTCGCGCAGGTGGATTCGTCCGTGGGCGGCAAGACCGGGGTCAATCACCCACAGGGTAAGAACATGCTGGGCGCGTTTCATCAGCCCGCCTGCGTGATCGCAGACATCTCGACGCTGGATACACTACCCGATCGCGAGCTGAGCGCCGGGCTGGGCGAGGTCATCAAGTATGGTCTGCTCTGGGATGAGGCGTTTTTCGCCTGGCTGGAAGAAAATCTTCCGGGGTTGCTTGCGAGAGACCGCGACCGCCTCACCGCCGTCGTTCATCGTTCGTGCGAGATAAAGGCGGAGATGGTGAGCGCCGACGAGACCGAAAGCGGGATACGCACGCTGCTCAATCTAGGCCATACCTTCGGTCACGCAATCGAAGCCGGACTCGGCTTCGGCACCTGGCTGCACGGGGAAGCAGTGGCCGCAGGTCTGTGCCTCGCGGCCGATCTTTCGGCGCGCCTCGGCCGTATCAGCGGGAATGACGTGAGGCGTATCGAACGGTTGGTCGAGAGCGCCAGCCTGCCGACACGCGCGCCGTCCGCACTCAGCGCCGAGCGCATGCTCGAGTTGATGGCCGTCGACAAGAAAGTCAAGGGCGGAAAGCTGAGGCTCGTGCTGCTCGATGCTATCGGCAAAGCGGCCCTCGACGCAGACTTCGACGAGGACGCGCTCGCGGAGACCCTCAAGGAGTGTCGCGACGCAGCCTGATCGGCCTTTACCAGGGCGAGCCTTCCAAGATCGGGTGATTCCGGGACCCAACGGCGGTACACTTGCTTCCCGGCAACACCCGATGTACGAGCTGAAAGCCTACGCTGCGTCCGATGACAACAGTCGTGGACGCATTCACGAAGAGCCTGACGCGGGAATGCGCGGGATTTTCCAGCGTGATCGCGACCGCGTTATCCATTCCGCGGCCTTCCGCCGACTCGAATACAAGACACAGGTCTTCGTGAATCACGAAGGCGATATGTTCCGTACCCGACTCACTCATTCCATCGAGGTTGCACAAATAGCGCGAACGATTGCCAGGGCGCTCGGCCTCAATGAGGACCTGAGTGAAGCCATCGCGCTGGCCCACGACCTCGGCCATACGCCGTTCGGTCACGCCGGACAGGATTCGCTCAATAAGTGTATGCGCGACTACGGTGGTTTTGAGCACAACCTGCAATCAATTCGCGTAGTGGAAGTGCTCGAGGAGAAGTATGCCGCATTCGCCGGGCTCAATCTGAGCTTCGAGGCGCGCGAAGGTATTCTCAAGCACTGCTCGCGCGCCAATGCGTCCCGCCTGGGCGCACTCGGAGAACGCTTTCTCAACGGCGGGCAACCGAGCCTGGAAGCACAGGTCGCCAACATCGCTGATGAAATTGCATACAACCATCACGACGTGGATGATGGGCTTCGTGCGGAACTCCTGAATCTCGAGGAGCTGCAGTCCGTGCAGAGCTTTCGTGAGCCGTTTACCGAAGTCATGGAACTTTGGCCTGATCTGGCCGAGCGGCGCATTATTCACGAAGTCATCCGACGAATGATCAATCGCCAGGTAATCGATTTAATTGAAACGAGCCGCGCCGCAATCGACAAATGCAACCCTCGGAGCATCGACGATGTTCGACAGGCCGGAGTACCGCTGATCGTTTTGAGCGAACAGGCAAATGCCCGTCACCTCGAGCTCAAGCGCTTTCTACGCACCAATTTGTACCGCCACTACCGCGTGCACCGCATGACGCTCAAAGCAGCCCGAATCGTGACGGCGCTGTTCGAAGTTTTCAGCGAAGACGTGCGCCTGCTACCCGACTCGGCGCAAGAGCATCTGCAAGCTCTCGAGAAATCCGACGGCATCGCGGGCCGCGCCCGCGCCATCGCCGACTATATTGCCGGTATGACGGACCGGTTCGCAATTGCTGAGCACGAGAAAATTTTCGGCGTTACCACATTGACCTAATGCCATGTCAAAGCGCAGGTGAACACTCAGGTGATAGCCAACGGAAAATCTCCATTTACGCTCGGAGACATTCTGGCCGCGTACGGCATCGAGAAGAATCCTTTCCCGATCGACGAGACCGACGACTTCTTCTTCTCAACGCCGACCTTGGGAAAGAGTCTCGATGCGTTGCGCACCCTCGTGGAGTACGGTGAGCTGCTGCTCGTAATAAGCGGTGTCGAGGGAGCGGGAAAGACGACATTTTTGAATCAGCTTCTGCTCGCCGCAGAAAAACACTGGAATTGCTGCCGCATCGAAGCGGATTCGTCGATGAGCATCAACTCGATGGTCGAGGCGATGCTTTCCGGCTTCGGTGTCGGCACTCGCAGCGACGACTCGATGGGTGACGAAGCGCTGTTACGGGCGCATCTCACGAATCTTCATCGCAACGGTGAGATCACACTGCTGGCGGTCGATGACGCTCATCTTTTGCCGCAGATCTGCACGGAATTTCTTCTCGGGCTCGCGGAGCAGCCCAGTGAATTCGAGCTTCGCCTGTTACTCACCACCGAGCCGGGGCGCCTCGGATTTTCCACCGCCGATAGCAAACGCGTACATGTCGTCGTGCTCGAGCCCTTTGACGTTCAACAGT
Source organism: Gammaproteobacteria bacterium (assembly GCA_041581935.1). GTDB lineage: Bacteria > Pseudomonadota > Gammaproteobacteria > HK1 > HK1 > JAABYT01. Next base: position 3,784 of record JBFICP010000048.1, read on the forward strand.
GCGCCGACTACCTCAACACTCGCTTGAGTCATGCGGGCCTCGTGGGCGACAGTCCGTTCAGCCCGTCGGTGGCCGACGCAATCTACCAGAGCTCCGGCGGCGTTCCGGGGGCAATGCATCCGCCCGCGCTGCATAAGCTGTTGGCGGGTTCCCACAGCTCCGCTAACGGACGCCGATCGCCCTTCGGCGCACGGTCCCTGGTTTACGTGGCACTGGTGCTCGCAGTCGGCGCCGGTATCGCGCTGTTACTGCGGCCCGATGTGGAGCCGAAAGACGTGGCTGTCGACGGTTCCGGAACGACTGGCAGGGTCAGGGGACTCATCACCGACACGAACGTACCATCCACTGGTACCCGCGTCGTCGACTCACAGGCAACAACGGGCGAACCGCTCAGCGCACGCTCGGCGGACGCGATCCAGTCAGAGGCGGATACCGACGCCGTACGGTCACGGCCTTCGACGCTTGTAGCGGCTGACAGTGACGAAGGCGTCAAGGTGACTGCTCTCGATGAGCGTCGCGCCGCGACCACCGAAGCCATCGCGGTCACCTCACCGTCACCGGTCAAGGGCGGCTTGCCTGCGGCAATCGGTGAGCCCGTGATCGCACTCGCCAACAACGTCACTCCGGAGATCGCCAAATCACCCGACAGGGGAAGTCTCGATTGGTTGCGCGGGCAGAATCCCTCGCACTTCGTCATCCAGCTGATTGGAACACGCGACGCCAAGGCTGCACGTACCTATATCGACAGTCAAAAGCTCGGCGACAAGGGAGCGTGGTTCGTCACTACTCACCAGAGCAAGCCCTGGTACATCGTGGTCTACGGCATGTATCCGGACAGCGCTTCCGCTCGCGCGGCCATCGAGACGCTGCCGGAGCGGCTGCGCGCCGGCTCACCCTGGCCGCGATCGGTGGCAAGCGTGGTCGAGAGCGTGCGCTGAGCGCTGCGCGGACGGGATTGGAACCCTTTTATTCCCCGCCCCGGGGGCTTCGTGACAGCCGCCGGGGCCACCGTTATACTCTTCAATCTTTCGCCCGCAGCATTCATGTCCGACAGCGGTGCCCGCGCGGGGACGCGTGACCGGCACGATGGCCGGCCGGGGCAGAGGATCTCCGGACCCGGTCACCTCCGCGCACCCGACCGGCATTACCCCATCGGTACGACGTTCCCCCACGGGGGCGGCTTGAAAGGGCTGCGCAGCGCACGAAAACTCGGCAGGATTCGCAATAGATGGTCGCCAGCGGCGAGGGGCAACGATGGACAGGCCGATGAAACCGACAGGGGGGTTGTATTCCCCTGAATTCGAAAAGGACGGTTGCGGCTTCGGGTTGATCGCACAGATGGACGATCGGCCGAGCCATTGGCTGGTACGCACTGCCATGCAGGCGCTCGAGCGGCTCACCCACAGAGGCGCGATTGCGGCGGACGGCAAGACCGGTGACGGCTGCGGTTTGCTTTTGAAGAAGCCGCACGCATTTTTCTCGCGCATCGCCTTAGAGAACGATCTCCAGGTCGCGCCGCGCTACGCGGTAGGGATGGTGTTTCTCAGCCAGGACGCGTCGCACGCCGAGCGCGCACGTGCCCAGCTCAATGACGAATTGCATCAAGAGGGGCTCGAGGTGTGCGGTTGGCGCCGGGTCCCTACCGACGCATCGGCCTGCGGCACCGTGGCGCTGCGCTCGGTGCCTCACATCGAGCAGATTTTTGTCAATGCTCCCGCCGCGATGGGCGAAGAGTCCTTCGAGCGGCATCTGTACGTGGCACGGCGAAAAGCGGAGATAGCGCTGGCGAAGGTTGACGAGACATTCTATGTCCCGAGCCTGTCCTCGCGCGTCATCGCCTACAAAGGCCTCGTCATGCCGGACAAGCTACCGGTGTTTTACGAGGACCTGAGAGATCACGACATGAGCTCGTCGCTCGCCGTGTTTCATCAGCGCTTCTCGACCAACACCTGGCCCGAGTGGCGACTGGCGCAGCCATTTCGTTTTCTCGCCCACAACGGTGAGATCAATACCATCCAGGGAAATCGAAACTGGGCGGTGGCGCGAAGCTTCAAGTTCAAGACACCACTGATCCCGAACATGGAAGAGCTGCGACCGCTCGTGTCCACCAGTGGCTCCGACTCGTGCACCTTAGACAACATGCTCGAGGTGCTCATTACGGGCGGCATGGATATCTTCCGTGCCATGCGCCTGCTGATCCCGCCGGCATGGCAGAACGTGGACACCATGGATGCGGACCTCAAGGCGTACTATGAATATCACCGCATGCACATGGAACCCTGGGACGGTCCCGCTGGAATCGTGCTCACTGATGGCCGCTATGCCGCTTGCGTCCTCGATCGCAACGGGCTGCGCCCTGCCCGCTATGTCATCACCCGGGATCGCCATATCACGCTCGCCACCGAAATCGGCGTCTACGACTACGACCCTAAAGAGGTCGAGGTCAAAGGTCGCCTAAAGCCAGGCCAAATGCTGGCAGCGGACACGGCCACCGGCGAACTCCTCCTTCCCCGTGACATCGATGCTCGATTGAAGGGCAGGCAGCCGTATCGAAAATGGATCAAGGCACGAAAGCAGCAGCTCAAGGCAAAGCTCGAGAACGAACCTCTGACCAATAGGCCGCTCAACAAGGTACAGCTCGGCGTCTACGAGAAGCTGTATCAAGTTACTCTCGAAGAGCGCGAGCAGGTGATTCGAGTGCTCGGCGAGGCCGGCCAGGAGGCGGTGGGCTCGATGGGCGACGACACGCCGATGCCGGTTCTGTCAAAACAGCCGCGATCGCTCTACGACAGCTTCCGTCAGCAGTTCGCCCAGGTAACCAATCCGCCCATCGATCCCCTGCGCGAGCAAATAGTTATGTCGCTCGAAGTTTCCTTCGCAGGCGAGAGCAATCCGTTCGAAGAACGTGAAGGCTTCGTCACCCGCCTGGTGGCGAGCTCGCCGGTGCTCTCCGAAGGAAAGTTTCGGGGCTTGCTCGAAATGAAAGAAGCGGCATTTCGCCACGAACGCATCGATCTGAATTATCCGGCGGAAGTGAGCTTGCACGACGCTGTCGTCGACATCTGCGACCGCGCCGTGGCCGCACTGCGCTCGGGAAAGCTGATCCTGGTGCTTTCGGATCGAAATATCACTCGGGATTTGCTCCCTGTGCACGCGCTGCTCGCAACCGGTGCCGTGCATCACCGACTCATTCGGGAGGGCATACGCTGCGACGCTAACCTGGTGGTGGAGACGGCCACCGCGCGGGACCCGCATCATTTCGCCACGCTCATCGGCTACGGCGCCACGGCCATCTACCCGTACCTGGCTTTCGAGGTGCTCTACGACCTGATTCGCAGCGGCGAGATCTCGTCAGGCGACGCAACGCAGATCGGCATCAACTACCGCCGTGGAATCAACAAGGGTCTGTACAAGATCACCTCCAAAATGGGCATCTCGACAATCACCAGCTATCGGGGCGCTCAGTTATTCGAGATCGTCGGCCTGCACCGGGAAGTCGTAGACCTTTGCTTTACCGGCACTGTGAGCCGCGTGCAGGGAATGCGCTTTTCGGATCTGGATGAGGACCGCAGGCGCCTCGCCTGGGACGCCTGGAATCCACGAAAAGCGCGAAGCCCCGGCGGCTTGCTCAAGTACGTGCACGGCGGCGAGTACCACGCGTTCAACCCGGACGTCATCGCGACGTTGCAGGAGGCGGTCAATACCGGCGATTTCGGCAAGTACCGGGAGTTCGCCGATATCGTCAACAAGCGTCCGGTGGCGACGCTGCGGGATTTGCTTTCAATCAAAACCGACGCGGCGCCGATCGCCCTCGACCAGGTGGAGCCGGTGGAAGACATCGTCAAACGTTTCGACAGCGCCGGCATGTCCCTGGGCGCTCTTTCTCCCGAGGCCCACGAGACCCTCGCCATGGCCATGAACCACCTCGGCGGGCGCTCGAATTCCGGCGAAGGCGGCGAGGATCCGGCCCGCTACGGCACCGATAGGACGTCCAAGATCAAGCAGGTGGCTTCCGGTCGATTCGGTGTCACACCGAACTATCTGGTCAACGCCGAAGTTCTCCAGATCAAAATATCCCAGGGTGCGAAACCCGGCGAGGGCGGCCAGCTGCCCGGGCACAAGGTCAACAATATGATCGCCAGCCTGCGCTATTCGCGCCCGGGCGTGGCGCTCATCTCTCCGCCACCCCATCACGACATTTACTCCATCGAGGATCTGGCGCAGCTCATCTTCGATCTGAAGCAGGTCAATCCCCAAGCACTCGTGTCGGTAAAGCTGGTAGCCGAGGCGGGGGTCGGCACCGTCGCCGCCGGCGTGGCAAAGGCTTATGCGGACTTGATCACCATCTGCGGCTATGACGGCGGCACCGGCGCGAGTCCGCTGACCTCGGTCAAATACGCGGGCAGCCCCTGGGAGCTGGGCTTGAGCGAGACCCAGCAGACGTTGCGCGCCAACGATCTCCGCCACAAGGTGCGGTTGCAGACCGATGGCGGACTCAAGACCGGCCTCGACGTCATCAAGGCCGCCATGCTCGGTGCGGAGTCTTTCGGTTTCGGAACCGCACCAATGGTCGCAATGGGCTGCAAATATCTGCGCATCTGTCACCTGAACAATTGCGCAACAGGGGTGGCAACACAGAACAACGTGCTGCGCATGAAGCACTTCAAGCCGAATGGCGTGCAGAAAGTCGAGAACTACTTCCGCTTCGTTGCCGAAGACGTACGAGAGTGGTTGGCGAAGCTCGGCGCAAAATCACTCGAAGAGATCATTGGTCGCGGCGATATGTTGAGTGTCAGCTCAGGCGAAACTCCGCGCCAGCGCAATCTCGATCTGTCGCCACTTTTATCCGACGGCGGAGTGCCTGCTGATGCGCCACGGTTCTGCAGCGAGTCCAGAAACGAGCCTTTCGACAAGGGTGCACTCGCCGAGCGTATGGTGAAAGATTCGATGACCGCAATCGAAACTTCGAGCGGCGCCGAGCTGCACTACGAGATTCGAAATTATCACCGCTCCATCGGTGCCCGGGTCTCGGGCGAGATCGCGCGCCGCCACGGAGATAACGGCATGGCGGAGGCGCCGGTGATCATGCGCTTCACCGGCACTGCGGGCCAGAGCTTCGGCGTTTGGAATGCAGGCGGATTGCACATGTACCTCGAGGGTGACGCTAACGACTATGTGGGCAAGGGCATGGCCGGGGGTAAGCTCGTGATTCGTCCACCGCAGGCAAGCAGTTTCCGCTCCCAGGACACGGTCATTGTCGGAAACACCTGCCTCTATGGTGCGACCGGTGGACGCTTTCACGCTGCTGGTGTCGCAGGCGAGCGCTTCGCGGTGCGCAACTCAGGTGCCGTTGCGGTGGTGGAGGGCGTGGGCGACCATGCTTGCGAGTACATGACCGGTGGCGCCGTGACCGTGCTCGGTGGAACCGGAGTGAATTTCGGCGCCGGCATGACCGGTGGGTGCGCATTCGTGCTCGATTTGGAGCGCAATTTTTTCGACCTCTACAATCATGAGCTCATCGACATTCACCGCGTTCATACTGAGCTCATGGAGGCCCATGCGAATTACCTGACAACGCTGATCGAGGAATTCGTCACCGAGACCGGAAGCGCCTGGGGTCAAAGCATTCTCGACGACTTCGATGAGATGATGCGCAAGTTCTGGCTGGTCAAACCCAAGGCGACCGAGCTCTCCAGTCTGCTCGATACGCTGCGCGAAGCCGCCTGATCGGCGAGATCGCGGCGGGCAAGCGATGCCGAATCATTTTCAGTTTGTCGACGTACCGCGCCAGGACCCGAAGAAGCTCGGCGTGGAAGTGCGTATCCGCAACTACAAGGAAATTTACGGCCAGTACGACGAGCAAGGGGCGGCAGCACAGTCCGAGCGCTGTATAGATTGTGGTAACCCTTACTGCGAATGGAAATGCCCTGTTCACAACTACATTCCCAACTGGCTCAAGCTGATATCCGATGGCAATCTGCTCCAAGCGGCCGAGCTCTGCCATCAGACGAACTCCCTGCCGGAAATCTGCGGGCGCATCTGTCCACAGGATCGTCTTTGCGAGGGCGCCTGTACTTTGAACGACGGGTTCGGCGCCGTCACCATCGGTGCCGTCGAGAAGTACATCACCGATGAGGCTTTCAAGCAGGGGTGGCGGCCGGATCTCTCTCACGTCGTCGATACCGGAAAGCGTGCGGCGATCGTCGGCGCCGGTCCGGCGGGCCTCGCCTGCGCCGACGTTCTGACGAGAAACGGTGTCCAGCCCGTGGTCTACGACCTCTATCCGGAGGTCGGCGGCCTTCTGACCTTCGGAATTCCACCCTTCAAGCTCGAAAAAGAGGTCGTGCTGCAACGACGCCGTATTCAGGAGGAGATGGGCGTCGAGTTCCGGCTCGAAACCGAAATCGGCCGTGACGTTCCGTTTCAGACGCTGCTCGATGAGTACGACGCGGTATTTCTCGGCATGGGCGCGTACACCGCCATGCGAGGCGGGTTCCCTGGTGAAACGTTGACCGGCGTCGTCCAGGCCCTCCCGTATTTGATTACCAACGTGTATCGGCACATGGAGCTCGATTCCGACGGGGACCCGATGGACATGAACGGACTACGCGTCGTGGTGCTCGGCGGCGGGGATACCGCAATGGACTGCGTACGCACCGCAACCCGCCAGGGCGCAACGAGCGTGACCTGCGCCTATCGCCGCGATCAGGAAAACATGCCCGGCTCCATGCGCGAGGTCGAGAACGCCAAGGAGGAAGGGGTGCGTTTCTTGTGGAACCGCCAGCCGCTGGAGATTGTCGGAAACCGCCGGGTGGAGGGAGTCAAGCTGGTTACCACGAAGCTCGGCGAGCCCGATGCCCGAGGCCGGCGCCAGCCGGAGCCTGTTGCCGATACCGAGGACGTGCTGCCTGCCGATCGCGTCATTATCGCGTTCGGTTTTCGCGCGAGCCCGAGTCCCTGGTTCGACGATCACGGCATCGGGCTCGATGACCGCGGCCTGGTCGTGGCACAGGAAAGCGGCGAGTACAAGTTTCAAACCAGTAATCCCAAAGTGTTTGCCGGTGGCGACATGGTGCGCGGCTCAGACCTCGTCGTGACTGCGGTCTACGAGGGCCGCGAGGCGGCTCAGGGAATGCTCGACTACCTCGGCGTGTGAGGTCGATCGCGGTCCATGGGTGAGCTCAGCAATGACCGGCTATTGCGCGCCCTGCTTCGCGAGCCGGTGGACCGTACGCCGGTCTGGATCATGCGCCAAGCGGGCCGCTATCTGCCCGAATATCGTGAGGCGCGCGAGCGCGCCGGCAGCTTTCTCACGCTGTGCTCGACTCCGGAGCTTGCCTGCGAAGTGACGTTGCAGCCGCTGGCGCGCTTTGCCCTGGATGCCGCCATCGTGTTTTCCGACATTCTCACCGTTCCCGCGGCCATGGGCATGGAGCTCGTGTTCACCGAGGGAGAGGGACCCGGCTTTCCGCAACCGCTGCGCGCGGCCGCGGATGTAGACCGTCTCACTCGACCGGACCCGGAGGTGGAGCTCCGTTACGTCATGGAGACGGTTCGCCTGGTGCGCCGGGAGCTCGATGGCAAAGTGCCGTTGATCGGTTTCGCCGGTAGTCCGTGGACCCTGGCAACCTATATGGTGGAAGGCGGCGGCTCATCGCACTACCGTTTCGTGAAGGGCATGATGTTTGCCAAACCCGCGCTCATGCATCGCCTTCTCGGACTGCTCGCCGACAGCGTCTGCGAGTATCTGAATGCGCAGATTCGCGCCGGCGCCCAGGCAGTGATGGTGTTCGACACTTGGGGTGGTCTGCTCGGAGCCCGGGACTACGAACCATTCTCGCTGCAGTACATGACTCGCATCGTCGAAGGTCTCGAGCGCGAGGCCCACGGGCGCCGGGTTCCGGTGGTTTTGTTTACGAAGGGAGGCGGCGCCTGGCTGGAGTCGATGGCGGAGAGCGGCTGTGATGCGGTCGGAATCGACTGGACGGTCGACATCGGCGGCGCGCGTCGGCGCGTCGGCGACACGGTTGCGATTCAGGGCAATCTCGATCCCTGTACTCTTTATGCACCGCCACAGCGCATTCGCCACGAAGTCGGCGAGGTACTGGCGGGTTACGGCTACGGACCGGGCCATGTATTCAACCTCGGCCACGGCATCCATCCTTTTGTAGACCCGGCGCAGGTGACCGTACTGGTCGATGCGGTCCACGAGATGAGCGAACGCTATCACAAGTAGCGCGGATGACTGGACAGCTATCGTGATGCTCCCATGCCGTCTCTGAAAGCGAGCGTCGGCACGTTCGTCAGAGGGCTCTGCATGGGTGCCGCCGACGTCGTGCCCGGCGTGAGCGGCGGCACCATGGCGTTGATTCTCGGTATCTACCAACGCCTGCTCGAGGCGATTCGCGCTTTCGATATCACCCTGCTTCGAATGCTTCTGGCGCGGCGATTCCGCGACGCGGCAGACCACGTCGATATATTTTTTCTCGTTCCACTTGGTATTGGAATTTTCGGAGCAATCCTGTTCTTCACGCGGATTGTTTCACTTCCGAAGCTGTTGCGAGACTATCCGGAACCGGTCTACGCATTGTTTTTCGGGCTTATCGTCGGCTCGATCGCAGTGTTGTTGCGCGGACTGGGACCGTTACGATGGCGCGAGGTCGCTTGCCTGGTGGCGGGCACGCTTCTCGGGGTCGCAGTGGTTAACGCCGTACCGTTTGAAACGCCCGATGATTCGTGGTTCATTTTCCTCAGCGGGGCGCTGGCCATCTGCGCCATGATACTCCCGGGTATTTCCGGGTCTTTTATCCTCTTGCTGTTACGCAAATACGAGCACGTGTTTCATGCCATCGGACATTTCGAATTTTCGGTGATTGTGCCGTTCGCACTCGGCGCCGTCAGTGGACTGATGCTGTTCTCGCGGCTGCTCGTCTGGTTGCTGAAGCACCACTATCGCGTCACCCTGGCGACCATCGTCGGGATGCTGGTCGGATCCTTGTGGCTGCTGTGGCCTTTCCAGGCACGCAGTTACGACGTTATCCGCGGTAAGCAGCAGCTGGTGCTCAGCACGCCGATCTGGCCTGCCGATTTCGGCTCCGCAGAGGTATTTGCCGCCGGTTTGTGTGTCGCGGGACTCGCTGCGGTTTTGACCATCGAAGCGCTCGCCCGGCGCCAATCGCCGAGCTCGCACCGAGTACCGTGAAATAGGCATACGCATCGGAAGAAAGCCGTGCCCGAGTTGCCGGAAGTCGAGACCACCTGCCGCGGAATCGCCCCGTTGCTGCGCGGTCGCCGCGTGGCGTCGGTGGTGGTCCGCGAGCCACGTCTGCGCTGGCCGGTGCCGGAGGCGCTCGCCCGGGACCTGCCGGGCCAGCGGCTTGGTGCCGTATCGCGGCGGGCCAAGTTCATTCTGGTCGCGTCGCCGGCCGGTCATCTCATTCTTCATCTCGGCATGTCCGGCAGCCTGCGTATCGTCGTGCGCGAGTCTCTGATCGAAAAGCACGATCACCTCGACGTCGTCATGGATGACGGACGCTGCCTGCGCCTGCGTGACCCGCGCCGCTTCGGCGCTGCGCTGTGGACCACGGATGACCCCCTCGAGCATCCGCTCCTGAAGGACCTGGGTCCAGAGCCCCTGGGAGGCGACTTCAACGCCCAATGGCTTCACGAGCGCTCACGCGGACGCCGCGTTGCGGTCAAATCATTTCTCATGAACAGCCGGGTGGTTGCCGGAATCGGAAACATTTACGCGAGCGAAGCGTTGTTTCTTGCGGGCATCCATCCCGCGCGCGCCGCCGGTCGAATTTCAGTCCAACGTTACCGCTTGCTGGTCGACGCGGTACGCAAAGTGCTCGAAGACGCCATCGCCGCCGGCGGTACGACGCTGCGAGATTTCGTCGACAGTAACGGCAACCCCGGATACTTCTCTCAGCGCCTGCGCGTCTACGGAAGGTCGAATGAAGCGTGTGAGCAATGTGGGTTCCAGGTGCGAAGCCGGGTAGTCGGGCAACGGTCGACTTTCTATTGTCCGCGCTGCCAGCGGTAGATCGCGCCGGTAGTTGCCAATCGGTCGTTTCGTGCCGATAAAGGCTACGGGGGTCACTAGTCCGTGACGAGGCTGGTGGACCCCGGGTAGCACGAACGACTGCAATCATGTCGAATTCTTCTGCGAAAACCTCGAGGAACTGGATCTTGATCGCCGGTGGCGTGGCGGGTGGATCGGTACCGGCAGCGGAGCTCGTGGCGCTGTCTCCATGGGGCAGTTTCGGCTTAGTCCTGTGGAAAATGGTGGTGCTTTTTGCTGCGCTGGCCGTCGTCGCTGCGGCTATCTTTTCGTTGATACGCCTCCTTATTGCGGTAGCGCTGAGACACACGCGTCTTCACTGGCTGAACGTGTGCGCTGCCTGGATTGGCTGTGCTATTTTCATTTATGCGGGCCTGCACACCAGTGCACTGGTGCGTGAAACACGGTTCATGGCCCTAGCCACACGAAGCGAGCCATTGATATCCGCAATTGAAGACTACTCGCATACACGGGGCTCCCCGCCCGCCGATCTTGGCGCGCTGGTACCGAGATACTTCGCGCAAGTTCCGAAAACCGGCATGGGAGCGTATCCAGAGTACAGGTATATCGCCCCCGGTCGTGCAGACAACCCGTGGGCGATCGTGGTCCGTACCCCCAATGGCCCACTGGACTTCGACGAATTCTTGTATCTGCCGCGCAAGAACTACGAGGACAATGGCATCGGCGTACCGAAACGGATAGGCGACTGGGCCTACATCTATGAATAGACTCTGTGAGTGCGACCTTGACGAGGCGCTGCGGCCGACCGCCAATCCATTGCGCCGCTGGTGCGGGACAGAGCTTCATCGCCAGGTGACGCATTGCGGGGGGACTCGTGCAGGCAACTGATCATATTCTGGTTGCCTTAACCCTCGTTTCAGCTCTGGGATGCGGCCTCGTAGCAGGCGTATTCTTTGCCTTTTCGGCATTTGTCATGACGGCACTGTCTCGTCTGGCACCGAGAGACGGTATCGCCGCGATGCAGTCGATCAACGTCGCTGTGCTGAATCCATGGTTTCTGGGCGCATTTTTCGGGACCGGTGCCACGTGCCTCATCGCTCTCGCATGGTCGTTGTTGCAATGGCGGGAACCGGGCGCGGGTTACCGACTCGCGGGCGGCGCGCTTTACCTATTCGGTTGCCTGCTGGTGACGATTGTCTTCAACGTCCCAAAGAACGAGGCTCTCGCTTCCGCTAGTCCCGAGGATGCCGAAGCCGAGAGCCGCTGGAGCGACTATCGGGTTACCTGGACAAGGTGGAATCACGTTCGCACCGTAGCGTCGCTGGCGGGAGCGGTCTCGTTCACAATGGCACTTCGCTATGGAACATCCGGTTAGCATCACAACGTCCCGGCAGCGGGCACCGTATGGGTCGCGGCGTCTTGCAGCGGACAGACAGCGCTCGGCTCCGCGTGCAATCTCTTGTGGGGAAAGACGGATCGAGGTCGCTCGTTCTGTTTTCAGTAATTTCCCATGAGAAAACGTGACCGGGTGATTTTCGGTCTTTTGCTGCCGATTGCCATTCAGATTGCCTGCATGCTGGTGATCGCGAATATGGAATCCGGTGCGAGCGCTGCCGAGTTTGGCGGATTGGCCGTCTTCTTCATGCTCCTTGCATCGCTTCCGGTAACCCTGGTTGTCAACTTAGTCATATTACTGCAGGATTCCAGCACGCCTTTAGCGTGTTTCGCTCGAGGAATGATCATACCCGGCCTGGTAATCGCCGCGGGCGTCATTTATCAGTCGGGCCTTTGGGATGAATTGACCTGAGCGCGGATAGCGCATATCACAGGAGCGCAAGCTTACGAATGAGGAGCGGTATGCGGTTCGCGCACCACAATTGTTAGACGTCGAGTGACATGCAGAATGTTTTCTGGTTGCGTCGCGGGATCATTGGCGGAAGGTCCGGCCCCAACAAGGACCCGTGGGATCCGGACGAGCTCGCCAGGGGAGGAATCGGCGCGATCATCTCCGTCAACGACGGGGAGCTCGTTCATCGCCAAGATCTCGCGGCCGTCGGCATCGACTACGAGTGTGTCCCGCTTTCTGACACCGCTCCGCCACAACCGGGTGATTTCGAATGGTGCACGGCCGCTTTGCCGAGGGCACTGGAATTCGCGCAGATGTCGATCAGAGCCGACCGCAGCGTGCTGGTTCACTGCCATTCGGGCAAGGACAGGACGGGCATGTTCTTGGGCTACTATCTTTGCAGAACGGAGAATTTGCCTGCGGCAATGGCAATCGAAGAGGTCAGGCGCGTCCGTCCCATTGCGCTATCGGCACAAGGTTGGGAATCGTTTACACGGCGAGTGCTGGAAGCGCTCGAGATTGGACCCGGCGTCAGCGCCCGATACTGATCTCGAACAATGTTCGATCCAACCGGAGGCTCCGCCCCGATGGCTGGCTGCGTGCATTCCCGAACCGATATCCGAAAGGACATGCCCGCGATACGCAATTTTCACGACGCGTGCGGAAGGCTGGGCGTCGGGGCTGTGGTGGTGCTGGGCCACACGGACCATAACCCACGTTTCGGTTTTACACCGGCCGCTCGTTTTGGTATAGGCTGCGAGTTCCAAGTGCCGGAGAACGCACTCGTAGCGCTCGAGCCGCAACCCGACTATCTGGTCGAAGCATCGGGCGCGGTCGAATACCATTGATCTTTCGAGAAAGTGTGACGGCGCGGTGCGCGCCGTGGATAGCCTGATGGCCGAGGCAATCGATTTCAGACTGGCATCCGCTGTCGATGCGCGAGAGCTTGCCGTGATGTCCCGGGACTTCGTGGAACTCGGGCTTGGCTGGTCCTGGGTGCCGTCTCGCATTGCCAGGCATGTCCGGTCTGCGGACAGCGTCGTGCTGGTCGCCCAATCCGGGACGCACATCGCGGGCTTTGCCATCATGCGCTTCGGCGTCGAGGAGGGTCACCTCGATCTCCTCGCAGTCAAGCCCAAGTATCGCCGCGCCGGGGTCGGACGCAAGACCGTTGCATGGTTGGAGGAGTCCGCGCTGACAGCAGGAATTTCCGTCATATACCTCGAAGTCCGGGCCGGCAACGATGCGGCCCTGGCATTCTACGAGGCTCTCGGATATCGCCGTATCAAGCGAGTGCCCGGCTACTACAGCGGCGTGGAAGAAGCCGTGTACATGGCGCGAGATCTATGGTGCTCTTCGCTCACGAGCGCCACCTGAGCGCCT
>JBFICP010000049.1:0-16951 GCA_041581935.1 Gammaproteobacteria bacterium
ACCCGACCTCGGAGTCGGAATCGCTGCGAGCAGCTCGTCGATGACGCGGTCGGGCCCGACGTGCTCACTTTCGGCGCGGAAATTGCGCAGTATGCGGTGGCGGAGCACCGAGTGGGCGAGGGCCCGAATGTCCTCGTAGTTCACGTGGTAGCGGCCGCGGGTGAGCGCACGGGCCTTGCCGCCGAGGACCAGGTACTGGGCGGCACGCACACTGGCGCCGTAGGAAATCCAATTGTCGACGAACTCGGCGGCCGCTTCCTTTCCGGGACGACTCTTGCGTACCAGCGAAAGTGCGTACTGCAGCACCGGCTCCGAGACCGGGACACGGCGCACGAGCGCCTGATAAGCGCGGATTTGCTCGCCGGTCATGGCATGCTGAAGAGCGTAGTCCTGGGTCGCAGTAGTGGCGCGGATCACGTCGAGCTCGTCGCTCTCCGGCAGGTAGTCCATGACGATCTCGAACATGAATCGATCGAGCTGCGCTTCCGGCAGCGGGTAGGTACCCTCGAGCTCGATCGGATTCTGGGTTGCAAAGACGAAAAAGGGCTCTTCCAGATCGTAGGTCTTGCCTTGAATGGTGACGCGGTGCTCCTGCATGGCCTCGAGCAGAGCCGACTGCGTTTTCGGGGGCGTGCGGTTGATCTCGTCCGCGAGCACGATGTTCGCGAATACGGGGCCCGGCAGAAAGACGAGCTCGCGTCGGCCAGTCTCCGGGTCCTCCTGAACGAGATCGGTGCCGGTGATGTCCGAGGGCATCAGATCCGGTGTGAACTGAATGCGCGAGAACGTGAGGTCCAGCACCTGGGCGAGGGTATGTATCAGCAGCGTCTTGGCGAGTCCCGGTACGCCCACGATCAAGCTGTTGCCGCCGACCAGGACCGTGAGCAGCACGAGCTCGACGACCCCCTCCTGACCGTGAATGACCTTTGCGACCTCGGCACGCACGCGATCGTAGCCTTGTTTCAGCTCCTCGGCGCGAACGATGTCGTCGTCATTTTGAAAGCTGTCCTGTTCGACGGTTGCTTCTCTGTTCACGGAGTCATTCCTGAGTGTTGTTGATTTGCATGTTGATTTCCGCCGCAGGCGCGCGCTTGCTCCGGCGGTTGACGTGTTGTGATATTGCAAGGCTTTTCAAGAGTTCGATTTTCGCTTGTGCAGATCCAAAAGTAGCTCGAGGGCCTCGTAATAATTCGGAGCGATCTCGAGTGCTCGTAACACTTGATAGCGCGCCGCCGGCTCGTCGCCGGCCCTCGCGTGTGCGTAGGCGAGTCGATACCGGGCTTCGGCCATGTCGACCGGGTCGAGGGCAACCACGGACCCGCGGGCTAGTGCCGCCAGATTCCAATTCCCTGTCGCCTCATGAAGTGCCGCGAGCTTCTCGTGCAAAGACGGATTGTACGGATAAATGTATACGGCACGAGATAGGATGGCTGCCGCGCCCGACTCGTCGCCATGCATACGCAACAGTTCGGCAAGCTTGATGTGAGCATCATAGTGATCGGCATTGATGGCGATCATTCGTCGGAGCTGCTGCGTGGCCTTGTCGTCGTCGCCCTGCTGAGTGTAGAGCTCGGCCAGAAACCAGTAGGTGCTGTCGTCGCCGGCATATTCAGGAATCAGATCCTGAGCACGGACGAGATAACGTTCGGCACTTTCAATATCCCTCGAGTTCCAAGCCGCGGCGGCTGCGCGCATCTGCAGCTCGTAGTTGCTGGGAAATTGATCCGCCATGGCCAGATACAGCTCCTTGATTGGAACGTTTGCGAGTGATCGTCCAGGCAAAGCGGCGAGGGCGCGCTCGAATCGTTTGCGAAAGTACGCATCGAACGCCTCGTCGAGCTCGTTCATGGTCAAGCCGAGCGCGGACTCGACAACCTCCGGTGTCGTGAGCCCGTCGCGGTAACCGGTCAGCATTTTCAGAATCGAGGAGAATCCCCAACGTTTATCGATGAAATCGAAGACCAGGGATGATTGATAGTACGAGTGGACAATCTGCTCCGGATAAGTGGGCTGCACGAAACCGTTGTTGAGCTCGCTCACCGGGAGCAGCCGACCATCGCGGTAGGCAATCAGGAAATCCGGTGTCAAATCGTTGCCCCATCCTTCCCTCGCTGACTGCTCCTCGTACACGGCCAGGCCTTCGGAGAACCAACGCGGCACCCGGTGCTGGGAAACGCCCATGTGGAAGCTGTGGGCAATCTCATGCCAGAGCACCGATCCCCAGTTGAAGCTGCCGATCGGCCGTGCCGCTGGTGAATCCAGCGCCACCACGGGCCCGAAAGAAACTCCGAGAATGCCGATGCCGGCGAGTCCTACGGTTCGAACCGAGAAATCGCGGTGATCGGGATAGAGTTCGACCCGAATGCGACCATCCGGCCGGTAGGCATAGCGCTTGTCGTAGTAGCGGTAGGCGTTCTCGGCGAGCTCCTTGACGTAAGGTGCAAGCAACTCGGCCTCGTTCTTGTGCAGAACGACGATAGTGTGCTCGCTCTCGATAGTCTCGTAGTCACTGCTCGAGTCGAGAAATTCAAGCGTATTCTTTGTCCAGACGTTGAAAGGATCACCCTCGAAGGCGCGGGCGACACTTTGGCGACCCGCCTCCATTTTGCCGATACGGAGCTGATTAATGCCGAGAATTCCCCAGCCGCGCCACGATCGCGCGTCGATATCGACGGCGCGTTGCGCGAAACGGACGGCGTCGTGATAAAGCCGATTCTTTACCGACAGATCGGCCAGGGTGTTGTAGAGATCGGCGTAACGTGCATTGATGGCGAGTGCGCGTGCAGTCGTTTGCTCGAATTTCCCCTTCCGACCAGTAAGGTGGTAGACGCCGGCGAGCACCGCGAGTGTCTCCAGCGCGTTGGCATTGACCGCGAGTGCGCGCCGGAGTTCCTGCTCGGCTTCTTCGTATTGCTCGGCCTCGATCAACAGTTGCGCAAGAAACGTGCGAGCGGGCACGTAATTCGGGTTGTGCTCGATGCTCTTGCGCACCGTGAGCATGGCTTCACCGCTGTGATCGAAGTGCTGGCTTCGCGCGAGCCCGAGAAGTGCCGGAGCGTAGGTCGGATCGATCTGGAGGGCTTCGCGGAAAGTCTCGAGCGCTTCGGTATTGTTGTATTTGGCTAGAAGCAGATCGCCCAGCGCCACGTGTGCGGCCACGTTCCGGGGGTCGGCGGAGGTTGCTTCACCGTATACGCGAACGGCATCGTGGTAGTGCGCGGGGTCCTTGTCACCGAGAGCGGCGGCTGCGGCGGCGGCCGCCGCTAGCTCGCGCGAGCTCATGACCGGCTGCAGGTTGTAGCGCGCGACGGCCCTCTCGAATATTGCTTCGGCGGCCTCGATCTCCCCTTGGTAGCGCGTGGCAAGACCGAGGTTGACCATGGCTTGGATATTCGCGTCGTCGGCCCGACCTTTTGAATCCTCGAACGCTTTACGAGCGGCGTCGAGTTCACCAACCGCAAACAGCGCTTCGCCGAGCACATTCAGAACATCGCCGCGGCCCGGATCGGTGGCGAGCGTGGCCCGCGCGCGCTCGATGGCTCCGGCATACTCGCCGCGATCCATGATTTCGCGAAGTGTTTCGGGGTCCAAATCGACGCGTGCATGAGCCGCCCCGATCGTCACGGCGTACAGGACGGCAAATGCGCACCCAATGACTTGTCGCATGCGCACTCTCATCACTTCGTCTTCGGTTTGCGCAGGGCGCGATGAACCAACGCGAATTTCACGAGCAACGATTCCAGTCGATCGTCGTAGACCACCGGGCTCAGCAGTTCCTTCTGGTCTTTGAGCGACTCGATGCGCATCTCGAGTGCATCGCGCTCAGCGAGCAGGCGCTCGAGCTCCTCGGCGGGAAGGCTGCTCGCGTAGATCGCACGATCACTTTCCAGATAGCTCGCCCGAGCAAGGTCGGTGCTATCGTCGAGGAGTGCGTGCTCACTCTGTAAGCGCCCGTCGGAGGTGTAACTGCGCTGCACTTCGCGTCGGGCGTACTCGAAGGCTTCCAATACCGAGACGCGGCCGTTTTTGTCGGTGTCGGCGCCCGCCCCGGCGTAGGCGGCGACGAAGTGATCCGGGAACAGCGTGTGGAAGCGCTCGGCGGCGCTCGATGTCGCGGTAATCACGACCCGGTTGGGACCGGAGAGCAGAGCGGCGAACGGGCCGCTCGAGGGCGCCGTGTTGACGATGACCCAGCGCAGATCGTGATGCGGCTCGAGCAGTGCATCGAGCTCGGCGGCGCTCACATCGGGCCCGGGCAGGTTGAACAAGACGCGATCGCCGCGGGCGGTGCCGTGACCGATGAGCAGAAGAAAGATCGTGTCGCCGGGTTCGGCGGTATCGGCCAGGTGCCGGATTGCATTCTCGATCTCGCGCTTGGTCGATTGCGCATCGACATCCTCGGAGATTTCTTCGGCGAGATATACGACACGATTTCGCGCCATGTCCAAGTTCGAGACGGCCGCTTGCACCATGGTGCGCGACCATGCCGCGAACCGCTCGCTGTAGACTGGTTCCCCGCCGATTCCGCTGACCACGAGAAGAGAGCTTTGCCCGGTGGCAAAGCACGGCGCCGACACCAGCAACAGTGCGCATACCAGACCGCGTGTTGGATTGGAACGTGGAATACGGGAGACGCGCGGCCGTCGAGCGACTGCACTCCGGTGCGCCGTGCGGGCAAGGTTTCTCATACGAGTCCCCGCCAGCGACGGTAGATCCACTCGATGCCGAGCAGCGCAATCAGTGCGAGGAAGATTACCGGCATGTCCCATAGGGCCTTGCGTTCCTGCACACTCGCCCCGCTCTTCGAAAGTGGCAGCGTTTCGGCGAGCGATGCCGCGTCCACCGCGCGGTAGAAACGCCCGCCCGTGTTCTCGGCGATTCGCTGGAGAAAATCCTGTCTCATCTCGGCGCGAAAGTGGTCGGGCACTACCAGGCCGACAGGCAGATTTGCGGAACCGATGGTCAGCGTTTCTCCTTTACGGGCCTCGACGCTCAGTTCGTAAAGGCCGGCGTGATCCGCCACGAGCCGCGCCCGGTAGACACCGTCGCGGCTCGGGTCCCACGCCATGGGCAGTGTCAGACGATCACCGATCGGCGTGTTGGCGACGAGTAATGCATGCGCATCGTTGTCGGGACGAAAGGCACTGTCCAGAACCTCGGCCGTCACTTCGATGGCCTCGCCGGGAGACGGATGCTCGTTGCTCGTACGCAGCGTAACGCGATCAGAGGCCGCACGCACCAGCCAGCGTAGCAGCTGGCGCCACAGCATCTCATGGGTCTGATCCTCGAGCGGCACGTCCTGGTGCATTTGCCAGGTCCATGTGTTCTGCACGTTGAGCACCAGTGCCTGGCCGCGTCCAAAACGTTGCTCGGCGAGCACCGGCAGTGGTCGCGCAAGCGTCGGCGCAGCGCCCTCGAGCAAAGTGTCGGCGCCGGGTTTGGTGCGAAACAACGGATGCAGCACCTTGAGTGGCGGCAGGCCTTTCCAGGACGGCTTGCCGTCGCTACCGAGTGCGATGCCGCCGATGGGATGACCGTAGCCCGCTCGAGTGGGCTGTACCGAGACCTCGGCGAGAATGGATTCTTCCCGGCCCGCATCCAGAACCACGGGAAGCAGCTCGCCCACCGGCGTGTTGCCGTAGCCGCCGCGTGAGAGCGCGCGCCGGCCGCCAAGCATCAGCAGACCGCCACCGCGGCGGCTCACGAAATCCGAGATCAGTTCCAGTTGCGCGGCGCTGAAGTACGCGGCTTCGACGCTACCCAGGATCAGCCCGCGGTAGGTGAACAGCTCGTCGGCGGATTTGGGGAATCCTCCGGCGAGCTCCTCCGGGTTGTCGATTCCGAGGCGGTAGTACTTGTTTTCGGCGGTGCGCACCATGGAGACGACACCAAGGTTCTTGTCCTTCGCGACGGCGCGGCGCAGGAATTTCAGCTCGAATCGTGGTTCACCCTCGAAGTACAGGATCCGCTGTCGGTCGCCGTCGACATCCAAAATGACGTCACGCGCATTGTTCTCGTCGAGTGTTTCGTCGACGGACGGGGTGATGGAAAAGCGCAGTCGCCGCGGACCCGCCTCCTTTGCCGCGAAACGCGCGCGTACCGTGCGTGCGGATTGCCCGGGGTTGAATGTGATCTCCTCGACGCTGACAAGTGCACCTTCGTCCTCGATCAGCAGCTTGACCGTCTCGTTGTCGAAACCTCGCTGAGTGACGGCAACGTCGGCGACAATAGATGAACCCTCGAGCGTGCGCCGCGGCATATTTATCGCGCTTACCTCGATATCTTTTGTGAATGCCGGTTGCCCGACACCGACCGTGGATATTGGGACATCGGCGGCGCGATACGCGGAGAGCTGTTCATTGAGTGAGATCGCCCGCGTGGCCGCACCGTCGGTCACGATGATGAGTGCTGCCAGCGAGTCGATGTCGATCTCGTTCCGGAGTTTGTCGAGCGCGTGGCCGAGCTCTGTCCTCGATCCGTCGAAGTTCATGCTCTTTCCCGGGTCCAGGCTGGCGACGTCGCCGGCGAACTTGAAAAACTGTGGTTCGAAGCGCTGGGACAGAGCGGTGGTTATCTCGCCGGTTTCAGGATGAAACGCCGATTGTAGAAATTCCGCACGGGTGGCGTCGCCGTGGTCGGCGATGCGCATACTGACGGAATCGTCGAGCAGGATTGCAACCGAATTTCGTGAGGAAATGACATTTGATACCGTCAGCACGGGTTGGAAGAGTGCCAGCAACAACACTGCGATCGCGGCCGTTCGGATAAGAGCGAGCATCGTGCGATCGACAGTGCGAAGTGTCCGGGTTGCACGGCGATAGTAAAGCAGAGTAGGCATTGCCAGCGCTGCAATCAGCACCAGCGCGAGGTAGAGCCACATGGATCCCGAGAGCGTGATTTCACCCCGGGAAAACATCTCCGCAGGATACTTGAAGAGAAAATCCCACACCTTGCGGCGCCCGCCCTCAGTAGGTCATACCGTAGATGACGAAGTTGATTCCCATCTCGAAAGCAAAAGTCGAAAACTTGAGCGGATAGCTGGGATCGTCCGCCCACTCCCAGGCGTCGCCGAGATCGGTATTCCAGTTGATCAGCACCATCAGGCGACCGTCGTCGTCGAAGATGCCACGAACGTGGGGTACGTAACCGTCGTATTCGTGGGTGGGACCGCCGGAAGCGTACATGGAGCCCTGGTAGACGTTCGGCACCTGAAGAATTTCGGTCACGTCGTAGAATGCGTGAAAGACGGGGTGCTCCATGGGCACATCGACGATCTCGCGCTCGGGAAACACGCGCCGCATCTGGCGTTCGAAGTTCTCCCAGGCCCAGGTGCCCCAGAAGTCGTCGATGACCATGAAGCCGCCGGCGTCGAGAAAATTTCTCAACGCCGTCACCTCGGAATCGGACAAATTCATGCTGCCGACCTCGAGGATATACAGGAACGGAAATTTTCGAAGGGCCGGATCGTCGAGCTCGAGGGCGTTGTCGGAATCGAAAGCGTGCACCGTCGACAGGCGTTTCAAGGCGATCAGGAACTGTAGGTCGGCCTTCGGGTAGTCCACCGCCCAGCGCCCGCCCCAGTCGTCGTCGCCGGTGTCGCTGTAGATGCCGCGCGTGAAGAAGAACTCGTGGGCCTCGTCGTCGCCGCCCGGGGCGGCAGCAGGAAACCAGGCAAACAACGCCGCCATGGCGCCAATCGCGAGTGTGTCACGTATCCTCAAGCTGCCCCTCCCCGGGGGTGTCGTGGCTGGCTGTCAATCTTATCGGATTGGAGCCGCCTGCGGTGTCGAGGTTCCGGCAAAAGCGCAAACGGGGTGGAACCCGAAAGGGTTCCCGGGTTCCAATACGCATACCACCCGGGAGGAGAACGCCATGGTCAGATTCGGGCCCATGCGAAACCAACTGGCGCTCGTGGCCCTGCTCGCGGGCCTCGGCACGGCGGCGCTTGCGCCCGACGCGTCCCGCGCGGCCAGTAGCGACGAGGTGACGGCGCCTGTCGCGCTCAATCTGTGGCGCCCGGGCGACCCCGGCCAGCCGCTTCGCATCAGCGGCTGGGTGCGCAGCACGAGCGGCAAGCCCATCCCCGGCGCGACCGTGTATATCCGCCAGGCTGACGGCACCGGCGTCTACACTCCGGACTACCAAGGCAGTCTGAAAACGGGCAGTGACGGCAGCTACCGCTTCAGCACGGTGTTGCCGGGCCAGTACTACGGCGTCAAGCACATCCACATCGGCGCTGCTCACGACGGCTACGAATATCTCGAGACCCGGATACTGTTCAAGGGTGATCCAAACCTCGATCCGACGTCGGACAGTGAGCTCGCCATCCATCTGGAAGAAGCAACGGTCAAGGACAAGACGGTACTGTTCGGCCGATTCGACATGACCCTGCGCCCCATCGGCAGCGACTGAGTATCGCCTGCGGCCGAATGGCGGCGCCAGAGGCGACTTGATCTCCTGGATTTTGTTAAAGGAGGCAGGTTCCTTTCAATCTCGTTCTCGGCAATGATGTCGGTACCCCTGCCGAGCCCCGGCCTTCGAGCCATTGTCGAACATCGCTAATTTTCCCGTGCTTGCTGCAAATTGATGGCAGAGCGATGATAAGAAAAACAAAACTTGCGTCAGACGCAAACACGGAGTCCGCACGGGAGTTTGGCCGAACGCGTTATTCATCAAAAAACGCCGACGCGGCCGCAAGTCGAGAGTGGATAAGCGTTTAAAAACTCCACGCACTTCTGTGGAAGTCGATAACTGAGAATGCTGATTTTGGAGTTGTGACTCGGGGAGGAGGATGATGAACGCATCTACGTTTTTGTCGCTTGACGGCAACCGTGCCGAAATTCCCGACGCCGCACTGTCGGCATTGGCGAATCGCATGCGCGGTGAGCTTATCGATGCCGATGGCGAGGGCTACGATGCATACCGGACGGTTTGGAATACGATGATCGACCGGCGGCCCGCGTGCATCGCGCGTTGCCGTGGAGCGGCCGACGTCGTCGCCGCTGTCGCGTTTGCCCGGGAGCACGGCCTGCTGTGCTCGGTGCGTGGCGGTGGACACAATGTAGCGGGTAAAGCCGTCGCCGATGACACGTTGATGATCGATCTCTCGCCGATGCAGGATATTCGCGTCGATCCATCCCGAATGCGCGCCCGGGTCGGGGCTGGCTGCATTTGGGCGTCGGTCGATGCCGAGACCCAGGCTTTCGGGCTCGCGACGACCGGTGGAACGGTGTCCCATACCGGCGTTGCCGGGCTCACACTCGGTGGCGGAATCGGCTGGCTCGGTTCGATGTATGGCCTGACCTGTGACAATCTGCTCTCGGCGGACCTGGTTACGGCCGCCGGCGAATATCTTCACGTCGATGCCGATGAGCATCCGGATCTTTTCTGGGCACTGCGTGGCGGCGGTGGCAACTTCGGCGTCGTTACCAGCTTCGAGTTCCGGCTCCACCCAGTAGGCCCGATGATCTATGCAGGACTGCTTGCGTGGCCGATTACAGCCGGGCGTGACGTGTTGCGCGCGTATCGCGATTTCGTGGCCGAGGCGCCGGAAACGCTGACGGTATTTGCTGCACTGCTTTCAAGCCCTGACGGAGATCCTCTGGTGGGACTCATTCCCGGCTGGTTCGGACCGATCGAAGAAGGCGAGTCGAGATTGGCACCGCTGCGAAAATTGCAGCCCGTGCTCGATGTCGTCCAGGAAGTTCCCTACCGGATGCAGCAGCAGCTGCTCGACGATGGAGCAGCCCCTGGTATTCCGCGCTACTGGAAATCCGGCTACATCAACGAGCTGGACGACACGCTGATTGACGTGCTGCTCGAGCAGAACGAAAAGCGGCCGACGCATGAGTCGGTGCAGCTGCTGTTTCGAATGCACGGCGAGATGAGCCGGGTTCCGGTGCACGAAACGGCTTTTCCCCGGCGCATGACCGGCTGGGACTATGACGTGATTACGCAGTGGACCGAGCCGCACCGGGCAGATGCGTGTGTTGCCTGGGCGCGGGAGACCTGGAGCGCGGTATCACCCTTTACCAAGGGGGTCTACATCAATCATCTTGATCACGACGACGATGCCCGGGTGCGCGCCGCGTACGGGCCCAACTACGAGCGGCTGGTCGAGGTGAAGCGAAGATACGACGCCGACAACTTCTTCCGGCTGAACAACAACATCGCACCGGGCTGATAACGCGGTCCTCTCAGGTGTATCGACAGCAAATTTGATAAAGCTGCTCGACACCATCCCTGTCGCCTGCGAATCGACAGCGCGCCTCTCGGCCGTGCTCGAAGTAGCGCCCGCTCGCGTCGCCGCCGAGCTCTCCGCGTGCGAGCATGACCGGCGTCCTGGCCGCGTCTTCGGGTGATTGTGATCCGCCGAAGCCGAGATTGCGACTCAGCACCGAGGAGGGATCGCCCGGATGGCAGGCATTGACGCTGATACCACGCTCCGCCAGGCGCTCGGCCAGCGCCACGGTGAGCATTCGGTTGGCTTGCTTCGATTGGCGATATGCGCTGTGGTTGTCGAACCGTCGGCGGTGGAACTCGAGGTCGTCGAGATCCAGATCGCCCGCCCAGTAGCTCGCGACATTCACGATACGCGCGGGAGCGCAGCGCTCGAGGTGAGGCGCAAAGGCTTCGGCCATCCACAGGTAACCGAGCACGTTGGTTGCGAAAGTCAGCTCGATGCCTTCTCGTGTAGTCGTGCGCTTGCGCGGTGCGACCCCTGCGTCGTTGACGAGCACGTGCAGCGGCCCTTCCCATGATTCGGCGAGCGCTTGAACGCAACGGCGCCGGGACAAATCAGCGAGCACGAAGTGCACATCATCGTTTCCGCTTTCGCGTCGAACGGATTCGGCCGCTTTCTTTGCACGATCTTCGGCACGTGCGACGAGCACGATCCTGTAATTTGGCGTGCTCGCCAGCTCGCGCGCAATGGCGTTTCCGATAACGCCGGTGGCGCCGGTGATGAGTGCGACCGTGTGGCGATTCTCTACCATGGCTCGTGCCTCGCCGGGTGTCTTGATCGTCGATGTCATGATACAAGAGAAATCCACCGTAACCGTTCATGAGGACTTACCCCGAAGATGCAGCTCCCTTCTCCCAGCGAGGTAGAACGCGTCGCCATCATCGGCGCCGGCACCATCGGCGCTTCTTGGGCCGCCCATTTTCTGGCCAGAGGCATGAACGTTCGGGTGTGGGATCCGGGCCCCGACAGTGAAGCGAAAGTGCGCCGATTCGTGGCCGAGGCCTGGCCGGCGCTCGAGCGCCTCGGCGTCGTCCGAGGCGCCGATCCGGAGCGGCTCCAATGCTGCCTGGATCTCGCCGCTGCGCTCGAGGACGCTCAATTCGTCCAGGAAAGTGCGCCGGAGGACAAGTTGCTCAAGCTCGCGCTCTATGAGCGATTCGACACGACACTCCCCGGAAACGCGGTCATGGCAAGCTCGACCTCGGGTCTGCTGCTGAGCGAGCTGCAAGCCGGCCGTGCGGGACGCGCGCGCTACGTGCTCGGACATCCGTTCAATCCGCCCCATCTCATTCCGCTCGTTGAAGTGCTCGGTGGTCAAGATACCGCGTCCGAGGTCGTCGACTGGACGCTCGCGTTCTACGACGCGCACGGCAAGACCGCCATTCGTCTCACTAGGGAGGTTCCGGGACATCTGGTAAACCGTCTGCAGGCCGCCATCTGGCGCGAGGCCATCGACGCCGTGGTAACTGGTCTTGCCAGTGTCGAAGACGTTGACAAGGCGATCAAGAGCGGTCCGGGCCTGCGCTGGGCACTCATGGGACCGCACCAGATTTTTCACCTGGCGGGCGGAGCCGGCGGCATGGCTAATTTTCTCGAGCACTTCGGACCCAATATCGAGAATTGGTGGCGCGACATGCGCGACGTCAGGTTGACGCCGGAGGTCAAGTCGGCGCTCGTCGACGGCGTCCGCGACGAATGCGCAGGCCGCAGCGTGGACGATCTTGCCGCCGAGCGGGACGCGCGCCTGCTCGATTTGCTCGAGACCCTGGGGCGCGCGCGATAACGATTCGATTGATCGCGCCATTGCAAGCGCGACGGTTGCACGCGCAGAAACCAGGCCTGCCGATTATCTTAAGTCAGTGAGCAAGCTCGCTCATGAACGTGGACGTCCGAACCGATAAAGCCTTCGTGATATCATCGCCGACTTTCGACCATGTCGAGCTCCATTAGATGTCCTTGGGCGTCCCAGCCGTCCTTCAGTCACTCTCGGCCGCAGGCTCCGCTCTGCGCGCGCTCGCCACGTGGCGCAAGAAGGCACGTGGTGATGCACGGGCCCTGATCGGCGAGCTCAAGGACAACCTCTACTATCTCGACATGGTCGCGCAAGACGGTGTGCCGCTAGCCACCGTTATCGACAAGCTGTCAATCAGCGAATACAGACGGCTTTCGAAAGAGGGTTACAGCTTCAATTCATTGAAGAGCAAAAAGATTGCGAGCTACGAGTCGTTGAAGGGCACGGATCTGTCCTCATGGGCGGGTAAATCTACTGAAGATCTAATCGATTCGATCTTCGAAAAGCTCAACATTCTCAAGATTCAGTTTCCGCATGTGGCGGAAAACGGCAAGTACAGATGGAACGTAAGGGTCGATAACATCAGAAAACGCATCTGGTTGCTGCTGAGGCACGTCGCGGCTTAGAGCACCCGTTCAGCCGGGTCGTCCATCCACCCGCGGGCGAGCAAGAATGGGCGCATACACGATCAGGTAAAGCGCAAAAGCCACAATCCACAGCATTCCCGCGATCGTCCACGACGCTAACGGCGCCGCCGGCGCAATCGCAGGTGCCAGCACACGCGTGAGGGCGGCGAGTGTGAGTGACAGGTAGGCGATTACGACCGGGGTCGAGACAATTAGCGCGCGACCCGTGTGACCGAGGGCGGCGCGGGTCATGACCGCCATGATCATGGTCGCGAACGCACCGGCACCGAGGGCGTGGGTCCAACCGGCGGCGGCGGGAATCTGCCAGAGCGTGGCTACGCCCTTGAGTCCCAGTCCCACCGGTATCCACGCGTACGCCACGTGCAGAATCCACGCGATGGGCATACCCGCGGTCCGCCAGCCGCGCCAGCGCAGAACACGCCAGGCATGCAGCATGCCGGCAACGAGAGCGGCGCCGCCGGCCATGGGTTCGCCCGGCATCGCCTGGTCCAAAACCAGCACCACGAGCACTGCGGCAATCGCGGCACGATCGACCCAGCCGAATGGCTCGACCCGAGCTCCCGGATCACGGCTGCGGAGCGCGTTGCCGGTAAACGCAGGCACGATTCGACCACCGATGAGCGCGATCATGAGCAGAACAGTGTCGAGCGCAAGAGCCGGACCGTCGAGGCCGACGTGTATGCCTACGCTGGGCGCGTGAAAGTCGAGATTGGCGACGAACAGCAGAGCGAGGAACACGACCATGGGAAAGTTGCGTACATTGCCGGCGCGAATCAGCGATGGCGCGATGGCGATGCCGAGGGCAGGCAGGAACGCGAGGTCGATGGCTGCGACGAACGACTGAGGGGTGTCGGAGCCCGGCATCATGGCGATGCGTCCGGCAAGCCAGATGGCTACCAGCACCATCAACGGTAGGCCGGCGAAGCCACGTTGCCCGGTCCAGCTCGCAACCGCCGTCAGCAGAAAGCCGGCAACGGCCGCCGTTATGAACCCGAAGACCATCTCGTGGGCGTGCCAGGCGATCGGACTTGCCCACAGAAGTGACCACCCCGTGCCGTTTAGCACGGCAAGCCAGATCGCCATGACGACAATCGCCTGGATCCCGGCGAGCAGGAAGAACGGGCGAAATCCGTAGCCGAAGAGCGCTGTCAAAAGCGGGGCGCGGGCGCCGCTCCGGCAGCCGGTCCGTAGCTGGCGCGCCGATGCGAGTTTCGCGGCATGGACCTCAGATTAGCTGCCCTTGTTCTTGTCGTGCTTCATACCGTCATGCCTTTTGTCGTGGCCCGCCTCATCGGGCTCGAAGATCATGACCTCAACAACGGCACTGCCGGCGTGCTCGAACTCGAGCGTGAGTGGAAACGAATTGCCCTCTACCAGCGGCTCGGTGAGCCCCATCAGCATGACGTGAAGCCCCCCTGGCTGAAGCACGGACCGCTCGCCCGGCACGATCTCGACGGTCTCGACCCGGCGCATCTTCATCACCCCCCCTTCCATCGTGTGGGTGTGAAGCTCGGCCTTCATGGCCGCCGGTGTGGAGACCGACACCAGCCTGTCCGGTGTATCGCCATTGTTCACGAGAGTCATGTATGCAGCTCCGTTGGTTGAGACGGCCGGCAGCGGACGTGACCAGGGCTTCACGATGTGGAGATCACCCTGCATGTACTCGTGTGCGGCGGCAGACGCGGCGAGTCCAAGCATCGTCAGGAATAATATGATTGGACGGTACACATCAGTTCTCCGGTAAACAGGTAGCAGAACGATGTCGGCGAAATCATGATCGGGATCAGGTCGAGAAGCAAGAAGCCCTGATCGTTGACTTACAGACGACAAAAGCGATGACGTCAGCGCACGGGATTGCGCCGCCACCGGTTCTCGTCATCCCCTCGACCCTATCATCCTACCGGCGAAGGTTCGGAGAATCGAGCACTTCGGGATTCACGACGTTGATGGGTGTGCCGGTTGCATAGGCGACGATTTGATCGAATATGTCGGTGAATTGGATTTCGAACTCTTCGCGGGTGACGTAGCCGATGTGTGGTGTGCACACGACGTTATCCATATTGAACAATGGATAACCGGGATCGAGAACAGGCTCTTGTTCGTAGACGTCGACCGCGGCCATGCCGGGGCGCCCCGCTGCGAGCGCCGCCGCGAGCGCACCCGGCGTGATGAGCGGCGCACGGCTCGTATTGACCAGCAGAGCCGACGATTTCATGCGGGCAAGATCTTCCGCGGTGACGATGCCACGGGTTGCGTCGACGAGTCGCATGTGCAAAGAAAGCACGTCGCACTCGGAAAAGAATGCATCCTTGCTGGCGGCGGTCTCGTAACCGTCGGCGCGCGCGCGCTCGCGCGACGGCTCGCGGGCCCATACCAGTATGTTCATGCCGAAGGCCGCGCCATATCCTGCCACCGCCTTGCCGATCCGGCCGTAGCCGTAAATGCCAAGCGTTCTACCGCGCAGCCCCCTTCCGACACCGATTTGCCAGTTGCCCGATTTGAGCGAAGCCATCTGCTGCGGAATCTGGCGCATGGCGGCCATCACCAGCGCCCAGGTCAGCTCCGCGGCCGCGTAGGAAGGCGTACCGGGATGCTGGCTCGAAGATACAACGATGCCCAACGTGGTGCAGGTGTCGACGTCGATGTGTGGATAGACACTGCGCTGGCTGATCAGCCTGAGCTTGTCGAGACGCTCGAGCAATGTTGTGCGAACCGCCGTGCGCTCGCGTATCAGCACCAGCACTTCCGTGTCACGCAATCGCTCGGCCAATGCGTCGACGTCTTGAACGTGATCGTTCCAAACTTCGACGTCGTGACCTTCGAGCTTCGCGAAACAATCCAGCGTGCGAAGCGTATCGAAATAGTCGTCGAGAATGCTGATTTTCACCCTTCAGTCCGCACCGGTCACTTGCCGGCCAGCCGGGAAGCTCGACCTTTTCCGGCACGATACGGTAGCACGAATCGCGTCATTGCCGATGGCCGTGGCACTGTGCGTCCTTACTCGCGCGGACGCGCCGCGATTTCGTCGAGCACCGGACGCAGATAGGACAGAAAACCCTTTGGATCCTCGCTCATGGGAAAGTGGCCCATGCCATCCATGATGGTGGCCTTCGCACCCTGGATGCACCGCGCGAGCTCCCGTGTGTCGTCGGGCGTGCAGGAGTAATCGTACTCGCCGGTTAAAAGATAGAGCGGACAGCGGTTCGCATCGAGCCGCGTGACCTTGTCGCGGACATCGCCATCGACGGTATAAAAGTAAAGATCACCGCGAAATACCCCGGGTCCGCCCTGGGCGTAGTGCCAGAGCGTCTCCCAGCGATCGGCGTCGGGCGCCGACGGTCCAATGAGACCGGATACGATTGCAGAGCACACTTCGCCGCCGTGCACGTCGGGACGGTGCAACCACTGCAGGTCGTAGTAGGGATCGGCGTGCGCACCGGATTGCAGGCCGATGAGTGCGCCAAAGCGCTCCGGGTGCTCGAGGGCAAGATGCAGGACGATACGCCCGCCGATGGAACACCCCATGACCACCGGTCGATGCAGCGAAAGCGCGTCGCAGACGGCAAGAATCATATCGATGTAGTCTTTCGAGGTGAGCCTGTACTCGAAGTTATGCCAGCCCGCCGGCGGTGACGATTTGCCGTGCCATGGCATGTCGAAAGAAATCACACGAAACTTTTCGATGATACCGGCATCGTTCATCACGGCCCGGTACTGCCGGGTGTCTGAACCCGCCGTGTGCAGACACAGCAGTGGAACTCCCTCGCCGGCTTCCTCCACGTAGAGCCGGTGCGGCTTGCCGAGAAGATCGAGCCGCAGGTAGCGGCCGAGGACGGGTTCGAATCCGGCCCGGGGCGAGGCACTCATGGCTGCGACCCTGCGCGCAGCCGCCCGAGCAAATCCTTGAAATAGCGCATGTGAGTCATGAACGGATAGGGATCGCCGTCGAGGCGCAGCCGTTTGAACTTCATCATCGCGACCAGATCGTGGTAGCCCGGAGGCGGCGAGTGGCTCCAGAACGTGCCCCAGTCCTCGGCCGACGCGCGCAGCGCGAAGGTCCAGCGAGGCATGACGAGCGGTCCCCGATCCACCGAAGCGACTCGGCCGTCGCGTATATGAACAAGGTATTGGTCATCACCCACCTCCAGCATCAGGCTGACATCGAGAAAGCGGCCACGGTGGATCAGCCACGCATCGCCGTTGGCGAGCTCCGGTAAGCGTTCGACGGATTGCCTGCTCATGACTGCTGCTCCTGGGGGTTGCACCCAT
>JBFICP010000050.1:0-16788 GCA_041581935.1 Gammaproteobacteria bacterium
GCATCGGCGATGGCATCGGTTCCATAAAGCGCATCATAGAGACTTCCCCAGCGGGCGTTCGCGGCGTTCAGGGCATAACGCGCATTATCGACGGGGACTACGAGCTGTGGTCCCGCCACCGAGGCGATTTCAGGATCGACATTCGTGGTGTCGGCCTCGAAGGCATTGCCTTCCGAAACCAGATAGCCGATTTCGACCAGGAACTTTCGGTACTCGGCGATATCGACGGCCTGTCCTTTGCGTTGCCGATGCCATTCGTCGAGCTGTCTCTGGAGGTGATCGCGTTTGTCGAGAAGGGCCCGGTTCTCCGGCCCGAGCTCGGAGACGATCTCGCTCAAACGTTGCCAGAAGGCCGCCGGGTCGACGCCGGTACCCGGCGCGATCTCTTCGCTCACCAGCGCATGAAGCGCGGCATCGATTCTGAGGTTTCCTGCCTCGACATAAGTGCTCATGGTCTTGCTACCGATCCGGCCCAAACCGCGTAGTTAACCACAGTGACCGCGCCAAGAGAATGCTTACGCTCGTCGAAAACGGCGCGACGCGGACTCAATGCCGGGACAGTCGACTGGATACGAACTCGACGATCTTCTCGGCAGCGGTGCCGTCTCCATAAGGATTGGCGGCGGTCGCCATGCGCCCGTAGCGTTCCGCGTCGGTCAGCAACGCTTCGACGCCAGCGATGATGGCAGCACGATCGGTTCCAACGAGCTTGGCGGTGCCGGCATCGATGGCCTCGGGCCGTTCGGTATTCTCGCGCATCACGAGAACCGGTTTGCCGAGAGCTGGCGCCTCTTCCTGTATGCCCCCGCTGTCGGTGAGGATGACGTAGGCCTTGCTCATGAGGTGGACGAATTCCTGGTAGGCGACGGGCTCGACGAGATGCACATTCCCGATGTTGGACAGGATGCTCGTCACCGGACCGCGCACGTTGGGGTTGAGATGCACCGGGTAGACGATCTCGATGTCGTTGTGCCGCTCGGCGAGCGCACGGAGCGCCTCGCATATATTGATGAATCCGGCGCCGAAGCTTTCCCGGCGGTGGCCGGTAACGAGCACGATCCTGCGTCCTGACTCCAGAACCACCGGCGGAAGACCGGCCTCGGCGATATTCGCCACGATCATCGCGTGTCGCCGCCGATCATGCTCGAGCTTGTCGACCACCATCAGCAATGCGTCGATGACCGTGTTGCCGGTCACAGCGATGTGCGCCGCATCGACGTCTTCTGCGAGCAGGTTGTCCCGATTGCGCGGCGTCGGGGCAAAATGGTATTTCGCGAGCCTTGTGGTCAGCTGCCGGTTCATCTCCTCGGGATAGGGTGAGTGGATGTTGCCGGTGCGAAGACCCGCTTCCACATGGCCGACGTCGACCTGTTCGTAAAAGGCCGCCAGCGCCGTCACGAAAGTGGTCGTCGTGTCCCCCTGGACCAAGACGATATCGGGCTCGAACTGAGTCAGCACCGTACGCATGCCCGCGAGCACGTGGGCGGTAATGTCGTAGAGATCCTGGCCGTCGGTCATGATATCGAGGTCGTAGTCCGGACGTATCTCGAAGGCGTCCAGAATCTGATCGAGCATGGTTCTGTGCTGAGCCGTCACGCACACGCGCGTCTCGAAGGCTTTAGCGTCGACACGAAACCGTTTCGCCAGCGGCGCCATCTTCACCGCCTCGGGCCGTGTGCCGAAAACCAGCAGGACCTTGCTCATAGGACGGTCTCGTAAGCGGCCAGGGTTCTGCGAGCAATCTGCGGCCAGGCGAAATCACGCTCGACCATTCGCCTCGAATTCGCGCCGAGCGCTTTCAGGTCCATCTCGAGCAGAGCGCCGATCTTCTCGGCCAAGTCCGCGTCGTCGGCGGGCTTGCAGAGCAGGCCGTTCTTTCCATCCTCGATGAGGTCCGGGATTCCGCCGACACGGGTGCCGACGAGAGGCAGGGACGATGACATCGCCTCGAGACCGCTGATGCTCGTTGCCTCCATGAGCGACGGCAGAATCGAGAAATCAGCTGCGCTGTAGTACCGAATAATCTCGTCGTGATTCATCGCGCCCAGCATTGTATAGCGGTTGGCGAAATGCTCTTCGAGACATGCATGCACGCCGTCGTACTCCGGCCCGTCGCCGATCAAAAGAAGACGCAGACGCGCGTCGCGCAGCAGGCGGGTCGCGCGCGCGAGATGAATGACGCCGTTTTTCGCAACCAGCCGTCTGGTCAGTATACCGAGCACGTGCTCGTCGCCGAGTCCCAGAGAAGAGCGAATTTCCCGGCGCCAGCGCGCATCGAATCGGTATTTCCCGGCGTCCACTCCGTTCGGGATATAGATCTTTTCGGCCGCGATGGGGAACGGCACCTCCAGGAGCTCGCGACTGGGCGCGAGGAACAATCGCGGCTTCGCAAACAGGCGGCGAAGCTGCGCCATGCGTCGCATGCCACCCTTGCGAATGCGCTCCAGGTAGCCGGACGTGTGGTTTGTGTAGGCAAGCGGTACGCCCTTGATGCGGTAACCCTCGAGCGGCGCCATGCCGTGAATGTGAATGATATCGGGTTGAATCTCCGGCAGCTTTTTCTGGATGAACCGGTTTATCTGGCCACCGTAAAGCGGTGCCACCCAGCGAAGCTTCAAGCGGAAAATATCAATCGAATCCCGCTTGACGAAGGCATCGTCCTGATTCGGCAGCTGGCGAGTGATCACGCAGATTCGGTGACCGAGCTCACCGAGGGCTCGTGAAAGCTCGTATACGTGCGCCGCGATGCCGCCCACGGTGGGTGGGAAGTCGAGCGAGACCATGAGCACGTTCATGGCCTGTGTCCGGGCTTGGCAGGTGCCGCGGCGCTGGCGTTTCGCAATGACTCAGACGACCCCGAGTTCTTCGCCGACGCTCGCGAAGGCTTCGATGGCTCGGTCCAGGTGACTGCGTTCGTGAACCGCCGAGAGCTGCACCCGTATGCGCGCCTGGCCTTTGGGAACGACCGGATAGGAAAACCCGATCACGTAGATTCCGGCAGCCAGCAACCGGGCGGCCATCTCTTTTGCGACGCTCGCATCGTAGAGCATGATGGGAACAATGGGATGAACGCCGGGCCGGATGTCGAATCCCGCGGCGGTCATTCGATCGCGAAAGTAGCGGGTATTCTCCATCAGCCGTTCGCGCAGCTCACCGGATTCGGCGAGCAGGCCGAACACGCGCACGCCCGCCGCCGCAAGCGGTGGCGGCAGCGTATTGGAGAAAAGATAGGGTCGGGAGCGCTGGCGCAGCAGGTCGACGATCTCCCGGCTGGCCGTGGTGAATCCCCCGGACGCGCCTCCGAGTGCCTTGCCGAGCGTCGAGGTGAAGATATCGATTTCGTCCTGCACGCCGTGGTGCTCGGCCGAGCCGCGCCCGGTCGGTCCGACGAAGCCGGTCGCGTGGGAATCGTCAACCATCACGAGCGCGTCGTAGCGCTGGGCGAGCTCGACGATCTCATCGAGCGGCGCGATGTCACCGTCCATGCTGAACACGCCGTCGGTGGCGATCATGCGGCAGCGTGCGCCACTCGCTTCTTCGAGCTTACTGTGCAGGTCATCCATGTCGGCGTGTGCGTAGCGGTAGCGTTGTGCTTTGCAAAGACGCACACCATCGATGATCGACGCATGATTCAGCGCGTCACTGATAACAGCGTCTTCGGGCCCGAGTAGCGTTTCGAACAAACCGCCGTTCGCGTCGAAGCATGAGGTGTAGAGAATAGAATCCTCGGTTCCAAAGAATTCCGAAATGCATCGTTCGAGGGATTTGTGCAGATCCTGAGTGCCACAGATGAATCGAACCGACGCCATGCCAAATCCGTGATCGTCAAGCGCCTTTTTCGCCGCGGCAATGATGTCCGGATGGTTTGCCAATCCCAGATAGTTGTTTGCGCAGAAATTGAGAACCTCCTCGCCGCCGCCGACCCGAATGCTGGCGCCTTGTGGCGTCGTGATGATGCGCTCGTCCTTGTAGAGACCATCACGGCAAATGGATTCGAGCTCTTCTGACAGAAACTGTTGCATGCTCATGATCTGTTCCTTACGGCTGCGTGCATCAGTTCCAGCTGCATACGACTTTGCCGCATTGACCGCTCTTCATTGCCTCGAATCCGCTCATGTAGTCATCGATGTCGAGACGGTGGGTCAGCAAGGGATTCAGGTCGAGGCCGCCGATGACCATCTGTGTCATCTTGTACCAGGTCTCGAACATCTCGCGCCCGTAAATTCCCTTGATATGTAGACCTTTGAAAATGACCTGATCCCAGTCGATCAGCGTCTTCGAGGGCAGAATGCCCAGCAGCGCTACGCAGCCGCCGTGATACATATGATGGAGCATGTCGTTGAATGCGCCAGGATTTCCCGACATCTCGAGGCCGATATCGAATCCTTCGTGAATGTTCTGGGCGCGCATGGCCTCATCGAGGGTTTCTCGTGCCACGTTGACGAGATGCGTGGCGCCCATTTTTCCGGCAAGCTCCAGGCGGTAATCGTTGATGTCGGTAACCACGACGTGTCGCGCGCCGATGAAGCGGCAGATACCTGCCGCCATGATGCCGATGGGTCCCGCCCCCGTGATGAGCACGTCCTCGCCGACGACCGCAAACGACAGGGCACAGTGCGTCGCGTTGCCGAGCGGATCAAAGCACGCCGCGATCTCGGAAGGAATCTCATCGGGAATCAGCCACAGATTCGATGCGGGAACAGTAATGTACTCGGCGAAGGCGCCGTTGCGGTTCACACCGATCCCCTTCGTGTGCGTGCACAGATGGCGGCGGCCTGCCCTGCAGTTACGGCACATGCCACAGGTGATGTGCCCTTCGGCCGAAACACGATCCCCGACGCGATAGTTTTCCACGCCCGGACCGAGCTCGACAATATTCCCCACGAATTCGTGTCCGATGACCAGCGGCGGACGAATGGTGCGCTGGGACCACTCGTCCCAGTTGAAGATATGCAGGTCCGTTCCGCAGATGGCGGTCTTGTCGACCTTCACCAGCACCTCGTTGGTGGAGACGCTCGGCATTGGAACGTCCTCCATCCAGATACCCGGCTCGGCCCGGCGTTTGACCAGCGCTTTCATGCTGCGTCAGTGAGCGCGCCGGCAACCGACGAGGCAGGTCACCTGAAAGCCGGCGAATTCGTCGTTGATGCCGTGGCGGTAGGGGAAGATGCTCTGACAGCCGGCACTGCAGCTGTGGTAGGCGGACATGTTGGCGTCCACCACGAATCCGCACCCTTCGATACAGGCATTTCTGAGATCGGCGAAAGTCGGATCGCTTTGCTCGCTGAAATAAAAGTCCTTCTCGCATTTCCTGGCACAATCCAGAAACGCCTTCGTCGACGGACCCTCGAGCAGCGAATCCTGGGCTCCGGCGCCCAGGGACACGGTGAGCGCCAGTACCACGGCCGGTATCATGGTGAACCTGATCATTGCCCGTCCTCCGGTTATCGAACCCGCTTCCGGGATTCTACATGGCCGAGCGAATCCGGTCGCAATGCCGTTATACTCACCGTGCCTGTCGCCCCTCGACGGCCACGCTCGAGAGGATACGCTCATGATTTCCGACGCCGACGGCATCGACCATGCGTCCACGCGCCCGCGGGTCATATCTCATCTGCTCGAGTCCGCCGCGGACATTCCGAACAATCCGCGCCTGCCGCTGCTCGCTTATCCGGGTGCCGTGCGGCTTCCCCGCCGGGATCCGGCGGCGGTGTTCGAGAAACTGTTCGCCTCGAACGGCTGGGTCGGGAGCTGGCGCAACGGAATCTTTCCCTTTCACCACTTTCACAGCACGGCCCACGAGGTGCTCGGCGTTTACGCCGGCACCGCTGTGGTGCAGCTCGGTGGTGAGACCGGCATCACTTTGACGCTGCACCCCGGCGACGTGGTCATCATTCCTGCCGGAGTCGGCCACAAGCGGCTCTCCTCGGGTGGCGGGCTCGGCGTTGTCGGTGCCTATCCGAGCGGCCAGCGTGCGGACATGTGCCGACCCGACACGGCCGCGTGCGCGGTGAGCGCCGAGCAGGTGGCGCGCACGTTCATTCCGCCGCGGGATCCCGTGCACGGCGCCGACGGACCGCTCGGCGAGCTTTGGGGTCAATAGCCCCGCGTCGGGTCGACTACGTTGCTCAACGGCCGGCCCGCGAGCCGGCGCTCCAGGTTGTCGCAGAACATCTCGGCGGCGCGCCGTTCCCAGCCGTCGTAGACGCTGGAGCAATGGGGCGTGATGATGACGTCGTCCAGATCCCACAGCGGGCTCGTCTCGGGCAGCGGCTCGCGTTCGAACACATCGAGCACCGCGCCGGCGAGACGCCGACTCTGCAGCGCAGCGACCAGCGCCGACTGATCGACGACGCCGCCCCGCGAGACGTCGATCAGGCGGGCTCCCGGCTTCATGGCGTCGAAGGCGGCCGTGTCGATGAGATGGCGCGTGCTCGCGAGCAGCGGCGCGCAAATGACCACGAAGTCGCCGGCAGCGAGGGCCTCGTGAAGCCGGTCCGGCGGGTAAACCGTGTCCACGCCGGGGGTCGGGGCAGGCCGCGCCCGGGTCCCGACCACCCGCATGTCGAGGCGCTTGGCGAGCCGCGCAACGGCCTGGCCCGTGCGGCCAAGGCCGACGATGGCGACGGTTTTCCCGGCGACACGGGCAACCCGATCGAACTGCCAGCGGCGCGCCGACTTGTGACGCATGAATCGGGGCAGGCCGATGCTCAGCGCGAGCATGCCGCCCGCGACGTACTCGGCCATCATGTCGCTGGCAACCCCCGCCGCGTTGGTGACGGTCAGCCGCTCGGGGTTCCAGGGGGCCAGATGATCGACGCCGACGCCGCCGTTGGCGACCCATTCGAGCGAGGTGCTCGACATGACCGCCTCACGGGGATAGGGCCTGCCCTCGAACTTGATACAGAACAGGATCTGCGGCGTGAAGTCCGCGAGAGCCGCGCCGAGATCGGCGTAAGTCATGCAGCAACGCAGTTTCGCTTCGGGAAATCGCTCTGCAATCACATCCGAAACGAGCTCTGGTCGATCGTAGTGCACCAGCACGCGCGGTTCCGTGCTCATCGCCGTGCCATCATCCGATACGCGGACGAACGCCTCGGGGCTGCGCTTTTGTGCGCTGTCCGGCTTGGTCTTACCATGGGCTTTCCGAGCATGGATTATTGATCATTGGAGGCGGCCGTTCGCGACAGGCATGCGCGCAATCTTTCACTATGCCTGCAGCGAGAACCTGAAAGCCAGGCTGGAGACGCTCGCCCCGCCGTGGCTGAGTATCCGGCCCTGTCCCGAGGCCGACGACGCGCTGTTGCACCGACTGCTCGGCGATACCGACGTGCTTTGGCACGTCCTCGAGCCTGCCACCGCCCCGCTGATGGACGCCGCGCCCGAACTGCGGCTCATTCAGAAAATCGGCGTCGGCGTCAACACCATCGACCTCGAGCACGCGCGCCGGCGCGGCATCGCGGTGTGCAACATGCCCGGGACCAACAGCCGGGCCGTCGCCGAAGCGACGCTCATGCTCATGCTGGCAACGCTGCGTCGCGTGCGCGCTCTCGATGCGGCCACGCGCGCCGGTCGCGGTTGGCGGCTCGACCCGTCGTTGTTCGACCACGTCGGAGAACTCGGCGGCAGAACCGTCGGACTCGTCGGTTACGGGGCGGTACCGGCGATTCTCGCCCCGGTGTTGGAGGCGCTCGGCGCGCGCGTGCTGTATACCGCGACGCGACCCAGGCCGGAATCGGTGGCTGCCTGGCGCGCGCTTCCGCAGCTGCTGGCCGATTCGGATATCGTCTCGCTGCACTTGCCGCTCGGGCCGGAAACTGCGCGCCTGATCGATGCCGAGGCGCTGGCGCGCATGAAGCGCGGCGCCATTCTCGTCAACACCGCGCGCGGTGGCCTCGTCGATCAGCAGGCGCTCGTCGAGGCGCTGCGCTCGGGACGCCTGCTGGCGGCGGGCCTCGACGTCTTCGACGAAGAGCCGCTGCCCGCCGATGCACCGATTCTGAATCTCGAGAACGTGGTCCTGCAGCCTCACGTCGCCTGGCTGACCCAGGAAACCCTGGGCAGGAGCCTGGCAGTGGCGGTGGAGAACTGCCGGCGTCTGCGCGATGGCGAAGCGCTCCTGCACCGCGTCTCATGAGTCCTCGATCCGGAGCAGCCGGCGACTGATGGACGACGTGGCCCGCGCGCTCGAACGCATGGGGCTGCTCGATGGCGGCCGGTGTCCGCCGCTGGAGCCGCTTGCGGGTGGTGTGAGCTCCGACATCTGGCGGGTCGACCTGCCGGCCGGGCCCGCCTGCATCAAGCGTGCCCTGCCGCGACTGCGGGTGAGCGCCGAGTGGCACGCACCGGTGGAGCGCAACCGCTACGAGCTGGAATGGATGCGCTGCGCGGGGCGCATCGTGCCCGAGGCGGTACCGGAGATCCTCGGCGCCGATGAGGCGCTCGGCATGTTCGTGATGCGCTATCTCGACCCTCGTGTCTACCCGTTGTGGAAGCAGCAGCTGAGCGAGGGCGTCGCCGACACCGCGACCGCCAGCCGCGTCGGCGCGCGCCTGGCGCGTATCCACGCGGCTACGGCCGGCGACGCCGAGGTGGCTTCGCGCTTCGCGACCGACGAGACGTTTTTCGCCATACGCCTCGAGCCTTATCTGCTGGCGACGGCGCGTGCGCATCCCGCGCTGGCGACCCGGCTCGAATCCATCGCCGAGGCGACCGCCGGCGAGAAGCGCGCGCTGGTGCATGGCGACGTGAGTCCCAAGAATCTGCTGATCGGACCCCGGGGGCCGGTGTTTCTCGACGCGGAATGTGCCTGGTATGGCGATCCGGCGTTCGACCTCGCCTTCTGCCTCAATCATCTGCTGCTCAAGTGCCTTTGGGTGGCCCATGCCCGGGAAGGGTTTCTCGCCTGCTTTCACGCCCTGGCGCAGGCCCATCTGGCCGGTGTCGACTGGGAGCCACCCGAGGACTTCGAGGCACGCGCGGCGCGCCTGCTGCCGGGGTTGCTGCTCGCCCGGGTCGACGGCAAGTCACCGGTCGAGTACTTGACCGATGCGGGTGACAAGGACAAGGTGCGTCGGGTGGCGACCCGTCTCCTCACGCGTCCGGTGACGCGTCTCGCCTCTGTGGTCTCCCGCTGGTCATCGGAGCTCGGGTAATGAGCGACACCAGAATCGCCGGCGTGTCGGCGCTTCGCGTCTGGGATTCCCGCGGCCGACCGACGGTGGAGGCGCAGGTGGTACTGCGCGACGGCAGCCTCGGTCGCGGCATGGCACCGTCCGGGGCCTCCACCGGCAGCGGCGAGGCGCTGGATCTGCGCGACGGCGGAAGCGCGCTGGGCGGACGGGACGTGCAACGGGCGCTCGGCAGTATCCGCGGCGAGATTGCCGACGCGTTGACGGGCATCGCCGCCGACGATCAGGCCCGGGTCGACGATCTGCTGTGTCGACTCGACGGCACCGAGGACAAGAGCCGCCTGGGCGCCAACGCCACGGTGGCCGTGTCCATGGCCTGCGCCCACGCCAGCGCCGCCGCCGCCCGTGTGCCCCTGTGGCAGCACCTGGCCGGAGACGCGCAGGTCAGCCTTCCACTGCCGGAAATCCAGATATTCGGCGGCGGTGCCCACGCCGGTGGCCGCGTCGATGTTCAGGACTTCATGATCGTCGCGCCCGGCGCCGACAGCTTCGGCCAGGCGCTCGAATGGACCGCGGAAGTCTATGCCGCCGCCGGGCGGTTACTCGAGTCCCGCGGCCGGCTGCGCGGTGTGGCCGACGAAGGCGGCTACTGGCCGGAGTTTGCGAGTAACGAGCAGGCGCTCGAGTATCTTCTCGAAGCCATCGATGCGGCGGGCCTCGCGCCGGTCGACCAGGTCGCCATTGCGCTCGACATCGCCGCCACGGAGTTCGGCCGAATGGGCCGCTACGCACTCTCACTCGACGGCGACGCGCTCGATACCGAGGCCCTCATCGAGCGTCTCGCCGGATGGATCGCCCGTTTTCCCATCGTCTCGATCGAGGATCCCCTGGCCGAGGACGACGAGCCGGGCCTCAAGGCGTTTACCGAGCGTTTCGGCGACACGCTTCAGATCGTCGGCGACGATTATCTGGTCACCAGCGCCGAGCGCGTCGCCCATGCCGCCGAGGTCGGCGCCTGCAACGCGGTGCTCATCAAGCCCAACCAGGCCGGCACTCTGAGCGAAGCGCGCAAGGCCCTCGAAGCCGCGCGCGCCGCCGGCTGGAGTGCCATTGTCTCGGCGCGATCCGGCGAGACCGAGGACACGACCATCGCGCACCTGGCCGTCGGCTGGGGGGTGCCACAGC
Organism: Gammaproteobacteria bacterium; assembly: GCA_041581935.1. GTDB lineage: Bacteria > Pseudomonadota > Gammaproteobacteria > HK1 > HK1 > JAABYT01. Next base: position 10,317 of record JBFICP010000050.1, read on the forward strand.
TCAAGGTCGGCTCCTTTGCGCGCTCCGAGCGCATGGCCAAGTGGAACGAAGTCTTGCGCATCGAGTCGGCGCTCGGGCGGCGGGCGCCATTCGCGGGGGCGGCGGCGCTTCGCGGTCGCGCGTGTCGATGACGGCCGGCGCCGCGCGCGCGATGGCAACGGCCCGGGCGGTGCTGATCGCCGTTTGCGCGTGGACGTCGCTCGCCGAAGCCGCCTTCGTCAGGGCCAACTGCCGCGGCGTCCAGGAATTCTCCACGTCCGAAAGCGAGGTGAGCTGTCGGGAATCGAGCGTGCTCAGCGACGATGCCGAGCATGTGATGCTCGGTCACACGTGGGCAGTGGCCAGTCTTCGCAAGGGCCGGCTGTCGACCAGCGCCGCCGGCGGTCAAATCCGCGACGTGGGTTCCAACGGTGGAGAGGCCGGCGCATTGCTCATGGATCGCCTGACCATCGTCGGTGACTGGCAAGACGATGTCGCGGTGACCGTCCATCTGTGCGTGGCTTATAAATTCGCCGGCTTCGGTGATTCACGCATTCACGCCACGCTGCGCTCATCGTCCGGCGACGGCACGACCGGTCGCAATCAAGCCAGGGTGCGCGTGCAGCACCGCGGCTTCGGCGGCACCGCGCTCGCGGATTTCGACAGCCGAGGCACGTTCACGATTCCGCCGCAGGGACCTTTGCCGGCGCACGCGGTTTTCGAGCTCACGGTGACCGAACGGGTCCATCACAGCTCGCCGACCTTGAATCTGCGCGCCGACCTCGCTGCCTATGCGCTGCCGAATCTCGAAGCCCTCGAGCCGGTGCTTTCGTCCTTCGCCGAAGTGGTGGGCTGGTTGGCGGTGTCGCTGCCCGAGGCACTCGCTTTCACTTCCGAGTCCGGCATGTTCCTGAGCGAGCCGGGTGCCACGGGACCGAAGCCGGTGTCGGATGCATCCTGGGGTATCATCGAAAGGTCGGTCATCGGGGGCGGGGATGCGTTGCGAAATCATCGCGGTTGGAACCGAGCTGCTGCTCGGTCAGATTGTCGATTCCAACTCGGCGTGGATGGGTGAGCAGCTGGCGCTTGCCGGCATCGACTCTCACTTTCAAACCAAGGTCGGCGACAATTTCGAACGCATCGTGTCGAGCATACGCCTCGGCCTCACGCGCAGCGACGCCGTGATCCTCTGTGGGGGCCTGGGCCCCACCCAGGACGACATCACCCGGGAGGCGATCGCCGAGGTCATGGGCGTGGCTCTCGTCCGGCACCCGGATATCGGCGATCGTATTCGCGCCCTATTTGCGGCCCGCGGTCGCGAGATGCCCGACAACAATTTGCGCCAGGCCGATGTGCCGGAAGGTGCGCGCGTCATCGACGAGATGCCGGGAACCGCACCGGGACTGGTGTGTCCGATCGCCGACAAGGTCGTCTACGCGGTGCCCGGGGTGCCTCACGAGATGCGCGAGATGCTGACGGGCACGGTCATCCCGGACCTGCAGAAGCGCGCGGGGCTGGCAGCGGTGATCAAGAGCCGGGTGCTGCGCACCTGGGGACAGTCGGAGTCGGGACTCGCCGAGATGCTTGCCGATCGCATTGAAGCGCTCGATGAGCTTGGAAATCCGACGCTCGCGTTCCAGGCGAGCGGCATCGAGGGTCTCAAGGTGCGCATCACGGCCAAGGCGGGCAGCGCCGAGGAAGCCGAGGCCATCGTTGCCGAGGAAGAGGCGCGCTTGCGGGCACTGCTCGGCGATCTCGTGTTCGGCACCGACCATGAAACCATCGAATCGGTGGTTCTCGACCTGCTGCGAAATCGGGGCTTGAGTCTCGGCGTGGCGGAATCGCTGACCGGCGGTCTGATGGGTGCGCGCTTCACCTCGGTACCCGGCTCGAGCGAGGTGTTTCGCGGTGCAATCGTCGCTTACGCGAGCGACATCAAGTACTCCCTGCTCGGTGTTCCCGAGGGACCCGTGGTGTCGGAGGACGCCGCCAGAGCGATGGCGCTGGGTGCACGCCGGGTGTTGGACGCGGACGTGGCGCTGGCTACGACCGGTGTCGCCGGACCCGCCGAGCAGGAGGGTCAGCCGGTCGGCACGGTTTTTCTCGGACTCGCGATGAACGGCTCGAGCGAGGCGCAGCGCGTACAGCTGCCGGGCGATCGCCAGCGCATCCGCCAGTACGCGGTCATCAGCGCGGTCAACATGCTGCGCAAACGTCTGCTTCGCGGCTGAGCCCGAAAATACGGGATCGGCTCGCCTTTGCGTCTCAGAACGGTGCGCTCTTGGGGGTGCGTGGGAACGGGATCAGGTCGCGGACGTTAGCCATGCCGGTGATATACAGGAGCAGCCGTTCGAATCCGAGTCCGAATCCCGAATGCGGGACGGTCCCGTAGCGGCGGAGATCGCGATACCACCAGAGCTCGTCGCGCAGGCCCATCTTGTCGAGTTGCTCGTCGAGCACGTCGAGACGTTCCTCGCGCTGGCTGCCGCCGACGATTTCGCCGGCACCGGGAACCAGCACGTCCATGGCAGCCACTGTCTTGCCGTCGTCGTTGCGGCGCATGTAGAAAGCCTTGATGTCCTTCGGGTAATCGACGACCACGACGGGTTTTCCGACATGCTCCTCGGTCAGGTAGCGCTCGTGCTCCGACTGTAGATCCAGGCCCCATTCGACAGGAAACTCGAACGATCGATTGGCGCGCTTGAGAATATCGATTGCCTCGGTGTAGCTCATGCGTTCGAAGCTCGACCCCACGAGAGCCTCGAGCCGTGCGATCGCGCCCTTGTCGATGCGCTCATTGAAAAATGCAAGGTCATCGGCGCGTTCCTCGAGGATGTCCTTGACCACGGTCTTGAGAAAAGACTCCGCCAGATCGGCGTTATCGCTCAAATCCGCAAAGGCGATCTCGGGCTCGATCATCCAGAACTCGGCAAGGTGGCGGCTGGTGTTCGAATTCTCCGCTCTGAAAGTCGGACCGAAGGTATACACCTTGGACAGCGCGAGACAGAAGCACTCGACGTTCAGCTGGCCACTGACGGTGAGAAATGCTTCCCTGCCGAAGAAGTCTGCCGAGAAGTCCGGTCTGCCGTGCTGGTTGCGGGGGATGTTGGCGAAATCGAGCGTGCTCACCCGAAACAACTCTCCTGCGCCTTCGCAATCGCTGGCCGTGATGATGGGCGTGTGGACCCATATGAATCCGTTGTCGCTCATATAGCGGTGGACGGCCTGCGCAAGGCTGTGACGCAGGCGGGCGACGGCCCCGATGGTGTTGGTGCGCGGCCTCAAGTGAGCGACCTCGCGCAGATGTTCGAAAGTATGCTTCTTTGCGGATACTGGATAGGTATCCGGATCGTCGACCCAACCGAGCACCTCGATGGTCTTCGCCTGCACCTCCACGCTCTGACCGCGACCTTTGGATGCCACGAGCTCGCCGGTGACGATGATTGAGCAGCCCGTGGTCAGATGAAGGATTTCGTCTTCATACGAGGGGAGCATCCGATCGGCGACCACCTGAATGGCATCGAAGCAGGATCCGTCGTGCAGATTGATGAACGAGAACCCCTGCTTGGAATCCCGCCGCGTCCGTACCCATCCCTTCAACGTAACGTCGCTGCCGATCGGCACCGAATCGGCCAGCAGATCGCGAACGCTGACGTCTGCCATAATGCCTGTCCTCCGGATAAGCCTGCCAGCTGAGTGCTCCGCTTCCATGAACAGAGTTCTACTTCCGCTCATGACCAGCGTGCTGTTCTCGGGTAGCTATATTGCGGGCAAGTATACGACGGTTGATCTTGGCCCGCTAACAACCACACTGCTTCGCTATTTCATTGCGTTACTATTCTTGAGCGGCCTGCTGCTCCACTACAAGGGTCGTGCTTTGTACCTTCGTCGGCGCGATATCTTTCCGGCGGTAGCGCTCGGATTGACGGGGATTGTCGGTTACCACTACTTCTTTTTCCTGAGCCTGCGGTATACCGAGGTCGCCAACACCGCCATCATCAACGCGCTGAGTCCCGTGCTGACGAGCGTCGCGGCGGCCGTTTTCGTCAAAGAGCGCCTCGAGCGCTGGAACTACGCGGGCGTCGCGATAGCGTTTCTCGGCGTGCTGGTGTTGCTATCGAGAGGTGATGTCGACGCGATTCTCGCCCTCGAGTTCAACAAAGGAGACCTGCTGATGCTGCTGTCGGTGGTCAGCTGGATGGTGTACGCGTTAATCATAAGAGTCATGGTCGAACGCTACTCGGGATTTACGCTGACGTTCTACTCGACCCTGTTTGGAGTCGTCATTCTGCTGTTTGTCGCGCCACAGGAAGGCGCCTTGGACCAGGTCAGGGCGATATCGAGCGTATCGCTGATGTCGGTGATCTATATGGGCGTTTGCGGATCCGGGCTCGGGTATCTCTTGTACAATCTCAGCATTCGCGAGATTGGACCTACCCGTACTTCGAGCTTCGTCTACAGCGTTATTCCGCTGATTGTGGCCGTGCTGGCGTGGCTGTTTTTCCTCCAGCCGATTACACCGATAATGGTCGCGAGCATGATTCTGATTTTGACAGGCCTACGAATGATGCTGGCTCAGAATCGAGAACGTGCGCGGGCATGAAATTCGACACTGCCGCGGCAAGATTATGACAAGCGAAGACCTGATTATCCTGGGCGTCGCGGTCGCAGGTTTCTTCTATGTCTCGGGAATCGTCCTCGCCCTGGATGCGGTGATGACGGTTCGCACCTCCCAGGGCTCCATCGCCTGGATTGTGAGCCTGCTCACGATCCCCTACGTCGCGGTCCCCCTCTACTGGGTATTCGGACGCAGCAAGTATCTCGGCTACATCGACGCGCGGCGCACCGAGAGCAAGGACATGCAGCCGATCATCGATCGCGTCGCCCCGGAGCTGCCGGACTATGTGACGTCACTGCCGGAAAACCACGCAGATTTTCGGGTAATGGAAGCGCTGGCGGCCATGCCGTTTACGCGATTCAATGATGCCCGGCTGCTGGTAGATGGCGAACAGACTTTCAACGCAATATTCGAAGGAATCGATTCGGCCCGAGAATACCTGCTGGTCCAGTTCTTCATCATCAAGGACGACGAGCTCGGCCGCGAGTTCCAGTCGGCGCTGATTAGGAAGGCGAGGATGGGTGTGCGCGTGTACCTGCTTTACGATGAAATCGGATGTATACGCCTGCCCGGAAGTTACCTGAAAGAGCTGAGGAACGCCGGAGTGGAAGTGAGCGCGTTCAATACGACAAAGGGTATTCGGAATCGCTTTCAGCTCAATTTCCGCAATCATCGCAAGGTCGTCATCGCAGACGGCCGGATTGCGTACACCGGTGGCCTGAACGTCGGCGACGAATACATGGGCCGAAGCGACGCATTCGGTCCATGGCGCGATACGCATATCTGTGTGCGAGGACCCGCTGTTCAGGCCGTGCAGTTCGCCTTTCTCGAGGACTGGTTCTGGGCAACCCATCAGGTGCCCGATCTCAACTGGTCGCCGGCACGCTCAGAGAGCGGCGACAAGAAGGTCCTGGTCATACCATCGGGTCCCGCCGACGAGCTGGAGACCTGTGGGTTGTTCTTCATGCACGCCATTCACTCCGCAAAGCACCGCGTATGGATCGCGTCCCCATACTTCGTGCCGAACTCGAAGGTTGTCGCTGCATTACAGATTGCCGCATTGAAAGGCGTCGACGTTCGTATCTTGCTCCCGGAGAAGGCGGACCATATCCTTGTCTGGTTGTCGTCGTTCTCTTATTACGACGAGACCAGGCCTTTCGGTGTCAGGCTGTTTCGTTACAAGCCGGGATTTCTGCACCAGAAGGTCATGCTCATCGACGACGATGTCGCAGCGGTGGGCACCGCCAATCTGGACAACCGATCCTTCCGTCTCAATTTCGAAATTACACTGATGATCGTCGACGAGGAATTCGGTACCAACATGCGCGACATGCTCGAGGACGACTTCGCTAACTCGCGTATGGTCGAGCAGAGCGATCTGGATGCGCAGCCAATGTGGTTCAAGCTTTGTGTCAGGTTTGCGCGTCTGATGGCGCCTATTCAGTAGTTGCCGGCGGGGTCGGCACGGCGTTGGCGTTGATCGCCTGCTGACGCCGAAGGGTATCCTTGATGGCGAGTCGCTCGCGCACATCCCTCTCGAAAACCAGCATCTTCGTCTGACAGGCTGCCGATTGACAATTTTCGCTGAAGCTCTTCGCCCGGCTGCAGTAGCTCGTCTGACAGTCCGGATCGAGTTGCTGTACGAGCCGGCACAAGCTGCTCGCGCATCCGCGCCATCCCGAATTCTGAAGGTCGACACGCTCGATATCGGCGAGATCACGGGATTCGGTGTTCGACCTCGGCTGCATCACGGTGCCGCCTTTGAGCTTGCTCTGATCCGTGTGCTGACCTGGGGGCGGGCGCGTGGAGAAGTGCGTGACGCCTTTCTCGTCAACCCACTTGAAGGTTTTCGCCGCCTGAGCTGTCGACACGCAA
>JBFICP010000051.1:0-16710 GCA_041581935.1 Gammaproteobacteria bacterium
CTGCCGAGGGTCGGCAGGGTCATCTGTCAACCTATGCTTTACCAATCAGTTGCGAAGGATTAATGCAGGCTCCGTCTGGCAAACGCCAGTCCCGTCAGGCCAAGACCTAAAAGAAGGACGGTGGCGGGTTCGGGGACGCCGGCGGGGCAGATTTGGCCAACGTCGCTATTGCAGCGCCCGGGCGTACCGCGATCACCATCTCCAAATGCACTTGTGGACTCGGCCCAGTTGCTACCGACATTGTTGTCAGCCAGCGCATCCTTCAATGCCATCGATGCGCCAGTCGGGTCTGGAAACAATGGCCCGCCGTCATACTCGACGCGGTCTATTTCGACGAGTGAACCGTCGAGTAGTACCAACTCATCCGCGCTGTTCGCAATAGCGATATTACTGAATTGATAGTCGATTGCCACGCCTCCATTGGCGCTGGAATCCGCGTTTCTTCCCAGAACGAGAAATCCGCCTGGCAGGATCACGAGTGGGCCACCGTTGTTGATGACGTGACTATCAATATCGTTGTCCTCAATCGTCCATCCGTCGATATCTACAGCCACGAGACCGGAGTTGAACAACTCGAACCACTCTCCATTTGAATCGCTTACAGCACTCGGATTCTGCATGATTTCATTGATGATAATGCTTGCCTGGGCCGTGGTGGATACGGCCAGGCCAAGAACCAACGTGCAGATAAATTTGCTCACTTGCATGTTCCCCTCCTCGAGAGCATGACAATTCGCGGGTGTAATACTCGAGCAAGCAATATTTGTGCCCCGAAGGACCAAACCGAAATCAATCAATTGGTTGCACGAATTCTCCGATTACGGCTCATGGCCTGCTGTAAGAAATTCCGACAAATTGAGTGCCGCTAGACGGGAGGTGGGGCTCATTCAGGGGCAGAGATTGCGGGGACGGGATCCGGTTCATGAGCGGGTCCACGTGGGACTTCTTATGCCGTCTTGAGGCTGGAGCGTTTCCGTCAACGGCGCAGAGACAAAGGGACCTCGCCCGGTTGTCCGGGCGGAGGCTACTTCATCTCCGCTCGAGTTCTTGGCGTATCAGTTTGAGCTCAGCACAGATGCTCTCCAAGTGCTTTTGCTGGTTGGTTGCATGCGTTTCAAGAAATTTTGGGACATCGAAAATTCGAATTGCCAGCACGGTTGCCAAAACACCGAAGAATGCGAATCCAAACAAGGTCAAGTAATCGATCAATCCTTCCATAAGTCCTCCTGTAGCCCACACGAGGCAAAGCTTTGAATCATTGCGCTGAGACTAAAGAGCGCGTCCCGAATCGATATGCACCTGGGCCTACGCCTTTCTCCTTCCTCTGCGCTTCAAGGTTCAACAGCCCTGGAACATCCAGGTAGCGTCTGATAACCCAAGTGTAGCTCCTCCTTGCCAATTCTTGACTCACGTCGAATTCACCCGAAGGAGCGCCCATCACAATTCGTTCATTGCGGCTTCTTGCTACTGTCGCGACTTGAGCCCGGAAACCGAATCGCACTAAACGCTGCGCGCTGGCACTGGCCGAGAGAGATACGAGCTTGGTGGCCTGGGGGTGCGGGTGAGAACGCCGTTATCGGGCTAGAGGACTATCGCCCCGGCCCGTGCCGGTGCTTTGTGAATATTCTCACATTTGTTGTTTGCGCGTTGGCGCTACATTCGCTGCCAGGCGCTCGAGCTCGGAAGGCCAGGTCGGCGAAGCGTTCAACGCCAGAGCGGCAATGCAGCCGAATATTGACGCAATGCATTTGCAGGGGTCCGTTTACTTGTTGGCGTATCCGTACTGCTGACAATGTTCGACTTGACGAGTACCGCTGGGCTGAAGCAAGGTCTTTTTCCAACTGATTGTGATGCGTCGTTTGTAAACTTACGGTAATCGAAGCGGGAAAAGAAATGAGATTGAGCGCGGGATGAACGCTTCAATGGTCCGACAAGGTGGGTACGAGGCACTGAGAGCAGACGATACGCATGGCGCATCAACGGAAATTTACGCGATGTAGGGAGGCGAGGCTAAGGCAATGGCATATCACTTCAAGAATCTGGTGTTCGAGGGGGGCGGTGTCAAGGGAGTCGCCTATGTGGGCGCCATGCAGGTCCTGAAAGAAAAGAAAATACTGCCGAGCATCGAGAGAGTTGGAGGAACGTCGGCAGGGGCTATTAATGCCACGCTGTTTGCACTCGGCTATACCCCGCCCCAGCAACGGTCGATTATCAAGAAGTTGAACTTCAAAAACTTTTTGGACGACAGCTGGGGCGTATTTCGCGACGCCGGACGTTTGGTGAATGAGTTCGGATGGTACAAGGGGAACTTTTTCCATGAATGGATCAGCGCGCATATTAAAAAACAACTCGGGGATCCGAATGCAACATTTGCAAATTTGAAAGAGGACGGAAAGCCCGAGTTATATGTTTACGGAACCAATTTGAGCACGCATTTTGGCGAGGTATTTTCCAATGAGCATACGCCGAACATGCGCATAGCTGATGCGGTGCGTACGACCATGTCCATTCCACTGTTTTTCGCTGCGATCAGAAATCCGCGTAACGACGTTTACGTCGACGGTGGTGTTCTCAACAACTATCCCGTCAAGCTATTCGACCGCGAAAAGTATATCGACCCGGACAACTTGAAAAAAATGGGAATTCAAACGAGCTATTACAAAAAGGAGAATCGGCGTTTTTTGCGCAAGCATCCCGACAGCAGCCCATATATTTACAATTGCGAAACGATCGGATTTCGACTCGATTCGAAGCAGGAAATCGGAGCATTTCGCTATGGGGCAGAGCCAGTGCACAGTGAGATTGAAGACTTCTTCGATTACGCGTTTGCTTTGGTTGAAACCATGCTCGAGAGTCAGGGCAACGCACATCTTCACAGCGATGACTGGCAGCGAACGATCTACATCGATACCTTGGGAGTGGGGACTATCGAATTCGAGCTTTCGGACTCCATGAAGTCAAAACTGGAAGACTCTGGTCGTAAAGGGGCGACAGAGTACTTCAAGTGGTTCGACAGCAAAAAAAGCGATCCGGTCAATCGCCCTTGAAAAAAAAGCATAAGGGCACTCGATGCTATAGCCGCAGAGTTTTTCGAAGCGCTGCTTGGCAATATCATTCCCGGCGCGTTCCGTGGCATTGGTGGAGTGGTGCGTCTGCTCTTACATACGTAGACCGTGACCCGCGTGCGTGCGGGCCGACCTAGGCGCGTATTGCGGGATCCGGTATAGTTTTCGCCGTCCGTTTGGTTCTCTTGCAAGGCGAAACGTCATGACCGGGAGGTTTCCGCAGGACCTGAGCAGGCGTGCGACGTCGTTGCGTCGCCGGGCTTCATCGCTGCGTCCTGTCACGCCGAGTCTGCTGCTCTGACGTGGATATTTCCATCCTCATCATCGACCGCTTCTATGATGACGCGGAAATCGTCCGCCGCCGCGCGCTGGAGTTCGATTTTCCGGTCCCGACTGCCAAGAAAAACTATCCCGGCAGGAACTCGGTGCAGAGATTCCTGCCAGAAGGACTCGACGATGTCGTATCCCGTCTCGTGCATGAGCCTGTCGAAGCTTGTCCAATCGCCGAGCACGGCCGGTTCCGGGTGACGCTCGCCGACGAGGAGGAGGACCGTGGATACTACGTGCACATAGACGGCGATGCTCACTGGTCCGGCATCCTGTACCTGTCAACGGACGAGGACTGTATGGGCGGAACGGAGTTCTATCGGCATCGCGAGTATGCGACCGACCGCGCATACATCACCGATGCGGAGGCAAAAAGCCACGGCTGGGAGAGCTGCTCACAGTTTGCGATTCAGACCATCCAGAACGACGGCAACGACCTCGCCAAGTGGGAACACATCATGACCGTGCCAATGCGTTTCAATCGACTCATCGTGTTCCGCCCGTGGTTCTGGCACACGGCCGGAAAGTCATTCGGCGACAGTCTGGAGAACGGCAGGCTTGTGCAGCTTTTTTTCTGGCGCTCGGCCAGCAACCGGCGAACGTAAGCCGCGAAACTTTACAGCCGCGGGCAACCGCGCCTTGCGAAGTTCGTCAATGCACGGCCTGGCGGGGTCCGGTTACGGACCGTACTCCGCCATCAGATTCCAATGTTCCCATGTGCACTGATTGCGGGCCGCTTCGGGGTCCGGTGCGTTCTTGGCTTTCGCCAGGCAGGCTTTGAATATAGGCAGCTGGCCGGACGCCTGGGCCGGCGAGAAGGTTGCCACGAGCAGGGCGGCTGACATGGCGATCGCGGTGATTTTCATCGTAGTCTTCAACATGGTGTAACCCCTCCTGGGAATGCGACCGAGTCGATAAAGATGCATACTTTCCGTTGTGACCTCCATCGTTCCGGAGAGGTTCCCTATTGAGGGCAGCGCCGTGTGGAAGAGGGTGAGCAGCTACGGAGAGAACTACGTGCCGCGGTCTCTGCTCGAGCAGCACATCGTGTCGCAGAGCTGGCAGTATGAATGGAGCGGCGGGGAGCCCGATCCCGGACAATTACCCGAGGGTTACGCGCAGCTTCGAAACGACAGATGGCGCGCCCGGCGGACATTGCAGACCGGCGACAAGATTGTGCGCGCGGTGATCGCATTGTTGGCCCTCGGTGTCGCCGTTCTCGTCGTGCGGTCGATCTAGTCCCCCGGCTGCATCGAAGGGACTATCGGTACGAGCGCATCTGACCCACCACCACCCCTTGGATGGTGACCCGCTCCGGCGGAACGCAGATCGGCTCCATCGCGGAATTCGCAGGTGCCAGCACGACCTCGTTGGCGCGCTGATAGATGCGCTTCAGCGTCGCATCCATACCGTCGATGAGGGCAACCACGATTTCTCCGTTGCGGGCATAGCCACGGCTCTCGATGACCACGCAGTCTCCGTCCAGGATGCCATCCTCGACCATCGAGTCGCCCTTCACGCGGAGCACGTAGCAGGAGCCGTCGGTACGAAGGTGCGCCGGCACGTCCATGTGCTCGGGGACCTCGACAGCCTCGATGGGACGCCCGGCCGCGATGGTTCCGAGCAGCGCGAGCTGGGTTGGCACGCGCGCGGCGGGAGCGCGCACGCGCACGCCGCGCTGCTGGCCGTTCATCGGTTCCACCAGAGCGGCGTCGATGAGCACTTTCACCTGGGCGTGCATGGAGCCGCGCGAGCGTAAGCCAAACTCGTTACATAGCTCGTCGAGCGTCGGCGGTGAATCACCGGCCTCTTGGCGGGCGAGCAGATAGTCGTAGATGCTCTGCTGGCGACGCGTCAGAGTGGCGGCACCGGTCGTCATGTCAGGGGGATGACGCTCATGACGTTGATGAGCGTGAGCACCGCAATGACGCCGATGACGGGCCACACGGGCGACCTGGCGAGGGTCGGCCGGTCAAAAGCGCGCATGATGTGCGCCACCCTGTGGCGGACCTGATCGTGCATGAAGTACGGGCTGGGACGGGTCATGGCTGGAATGCCTCCTCTTGGTGGGGGATTCGCAAACGGTTCTATGTTCGTTCTATAGAACGAATATAGAACGACTACGGGCCACTGTCCAGGAGCCGCGCGCGCCAGGCCGGAGAATCTTGCCGAGGGACGGCGCTGGCCGATCGCCGGCAGCTGGTGGGCGCCGGTGTCGGGTGCCGCGGGAGAGGCCCACGGGCCCACGCGCATGCCGGGTATTCTCACGCAGCGGCCCTGCGCTCGGGCGCGTGGTCGCTTACTGGTGCGGGCCGCTGCGCACCTCGGCCCGCGTCAGCGGATTGCCGTGGATGGGGTTGCCGTTTCGAATGCTTTTCAAATGCAGGGTGAGGCTGATTCCGGGCACTTCGGTTTTCAGATACACGAGCAGCCGGCGCGGGTCGTCGCTGAGATGCAGCTCTGCGTTGCCGCCCTCGCTGAACAAGCCCTTGGTGCGAATGATCGGCTGCACGACGATGGTCCTGAAGGTGCCCGCCGGAACGGTGCGCTCACCGCGGCGCAGCACCTTGATGACCACCGGATTGCCCGACTCCTTGAAGTAACGCTCGAAGCGGTAGGATTTTCCGACTTCCAGCTCGATGGATCGAGCGAAGTAGATGAACGAAAGATCGTCGAGCGGCAGGGGCGTCGCCAAAACGCCTTCCTCGTTGTTGTCGGAACGAATCCAGCGACCTTGCTCGGGGAAGAACTGATAATCGCGGTATCGCGTGTGCCTTCCCTCGTGCTGGTCCTGGATGAAACGCAGGCTGACGAGCCGCTCGATGTCGATCCATGACTGAAACCGTGTATCCACCTTGTAGAAGGGGATGCCGCCCTTGATGCGCCACTCGACGCGATAGGTGGCGATCCCCCGTGTCGGCTCGATGGTCGGGACCTGCATGGAGCTTTCGCCGACGTCGAAGATCCCGAGCATGACCTTGTAGGTGAGCACTTCGCCGGGACCGAATGGCACCGGCCGGGCCGAGGCGTATTGGGGGTTGCCGGAATCCTTTGTCGTGTCCGCCCCGGCCGGTGCAGGCATCATCACCGCCAGTGCAGCGCCGAGACAGAGCAGGCAAGTCAATCGAAGCATCGCAGTCCTTCACGTGCGTAATTCGAGACAGCGTAACAGCTAACCCATCCGCTGCCATCCGAAACGCGCCCGGTAGTCATAAAGCGAGACTAACCAGGCGATCATGAACGCGTGCTGAACGCCTGCCACGCCTCGATTCCGCCCTCCACGATGCGTGCGCGCAGTCCGCGCTTGCGCAGATAGTCCCGCGCACCCTGGCTCACGTTGTGGCCGTGGACGCAGAACACGATGATTTCGCCCACTTCGCCGAGTTCGGTGCACCACTCGGCGATTCGAGCCGGGTCCTTCCACTGCGCTCCGGGTATGGGATGCGCGACGTCCGTGCGATGCTCGGCCCGGCGCACATCGAGCACTTTGATATCCGCGCCTTCGTCGAGGAGCTTATCGAGCTCGGCGGGCGAAATCGTATCTTTCATTTCTTCTACCTCGATTCAGATTGCGAGTTGTGCGGCGAGGCCGATGACGGCGCAGCCCGCGATGACCGGAATGATTCCGACCTTGAATCGCCACAGCGCGATGAAGGCGGCGACGCTGACGATGAGCGAAAACCATTCGAAACCTCCGGCGAACGGGGCGTCGCTCGTGGCCGCCGGCCACAGAACGTGCCATGCGAAGAACAGGGCCAGGTTGACAATCACGCCGACCACCGCGGCGGTGATGGCGGTGAGCGGTGCGGTCAGCCGTATCTCGTGGCGCGTGGCTTCGATCGCGGGACCGCCGACGAGAATGAAGAGAAACGACGGCAGAAACGTGAACGCCGTGGCGACGGCAGCACCGGCCAAGCCCGCGAGCGCCAGGGACTCCGCGCCGAAGACCGCCTTCGTCCAGCCGCCGACGAAGCCGACGAAGGTCACGATCATGATGAGCGGACCCGGGGTGGTTTCTCCCAGCGCCAGGCCGTCGATCATTTGAACGCCCGTCAGCCACTGGTAGGTCTCGACACCGCCCTGGTAGACGTAGGGCAGAACAGCGTAGGCGCCGCCGAAGGTGACGAGCGCCGCCTTGGTGAAGAACCAACCCATTCGGGTCAGTGTTCCGTCCCATCCATAGCTCGCCGCGAGCACGACCATGGCGCCGACCCACAGCGCCAAACCCAACGCCCCGAGGAGCAGTGTACGGCGCAGCCGGAAGCGCGCGTGCTCGGCCGCAGGCGTGTCGTCGTCGATCATTGCCGGCCCGTAGGATGTTCCCGTGTCGGCATGGGCGCCGGTGGCGAACAGCGCGGGCGCCACGCGGCCGCCGACGAGTCCGATGGCGGCGGCACCGAGCACGACATAGGGAAACGGCACGTCGAACGCGAACAGCCCCAGGAAGGCCGCTGCCGCGATTGCCCAAAGCGCGGCGTTGCGCAGCGTTCTCGAGCCGATGCGGCAGGCGGCGAACAGCACCACCGCGGTCACCGCCGGCTTGATGCCGTAGAGTATGCCGGCGACACCTTGCGTCTCGCCGAACACCAGGTAGGCCCAGGCGAGACCGATCAGGATGAAAAACGACGGCAGCACGAACAGTCCGCCGGCGATGATGCCGCCGAGCGTGCCGTGCATGAGCCAGCCGATGTAGGTTGCCAGCTGTTGCGCCTCCGGACCGGGAAGCACCATGGTGTAGTTGAGCGCATGCAGGAAGCGGCGCTCTGAAATCCAGCGCCGACGCTCGACCAGCTCCTGGTGCATGATGGCGATCTGCCCGGCGGGACCGCCGAAGCTGATGAAGCCGAGCTTGAGCCAGAAGCGCAGGGCTTCACCGAGTCCCACCAGAGCGCGATGTGGCGCTGCGCTCGAGGGCGACACATCGATTGAACCGGTTTCGGTTTCGAGAGTTCGATTGCTCAAGTTTTGCACTCCGTGGCGTAGGCACTGTAAAGGTGATCGAGCAGCGTGCCGGCGGCCTCGAGCAACGCATTATCGTCGCCGTTTGCATCCTTCGCGCCCGCCAACATGGCGACGAAGCCCGCGGCTTCGGGCACCGGCACCCCACCGATGTCGAGGTGGCGCACGAGCGCGCCGATGCGCACGAGCGCCGGGTCTGCGTCGAGACCGAAGCTGTGCGCAAGGACTTCGAAGCTCACGCGGTCGCCGACGTGGCTGAACGTGGCGCCGTCGAAATCGAAGCCCACCGCGTCCGGGGGACAGTCGCGTGGATTGTCCAGCCATGAGAACTCCGCCCGGGGGTCGATGAAGCGCCGTATGAGCCAGGCGCTGGCGACCCGGTCGACCCAGATGTTTCGCCGCGTGGCCCAACGCCGGCCTTGAAAGTCGCGACGGCAGCGCGTTGGAATGTCACCCTCGACGGCGCCGGGCTCATCGGGCGAGAAACGCGCATTCAGCGCCGACTCCAGGTCGCGAAGCGTGGCGGCAGCGCGATCGCTCAGCGGCCCGGGAAAATGGTCCGTTGCCCGAATCGCATCCAGCTCTCGGCGCAGGCGCGCTTCCTGGCGGCGACTTTCCGGCTCGTCGAGTGCGGCCAGCCGATCGGTGAAGCGCACCACCTCCTCGGTCCAGCGCTGATAGTCGCCGGATCGATCGAATAGCGCCTCGAAAGCTGCTGTCTGGCTCGTGTCATCACTGGTGAATTCAATCAAGTACGCGCTGCCGCCGGCGTCTCGGATGCGGCACGCCTGCTCCCTCAGGAGGTCGTGCGCCTGCGGGGTGGCCGGCAGCAGGTAGACGCCGTCGCGCAGGATCCCGGCGCCACCGGCCTTCAGCGCCCGCCACACCCGCATACGCGGGGTGCCGCTGCCGCCCGGGAGGCTGGTGATGAGCATGAGCCAGGGTTGCTCGGTCATGTAGTATACGCTACGAAACTGTAAGATATATTACAAGAATAATTTTCGCGATTTCAGCAGCCGTGAGCACACGGGCCGCGTCTAGGAATTTCCTCGGGAGGTCGCCAGACTACGTTTCTCGCAATCGAGCAGGGGGCGCGTCATGAAAGGTGTGGTGTTTCTCGGCGACCGCAAGCTGGAACTCATGGAGTTTCCCGATCCGACGCCGGGGCCGCATGAGGTGGTGCTTGAAATCAAGGCCTCGGGCATGTGCGGCAGCGATCTGCACTTCTATCGGGCCTCGAGCAGCAAAGACGGCGGGGCCCAGTCGCTCGGCCTGGGAGGCGACGGCAGCCCGGTGATTGCCGGCCACGAGCCGTGCGGTGTGGTGACGGCCCGCGGCAGTGCGGTGCCGGAAGCGCTGGCGCCGATGGGCGCACGGGTCATGTGCCACCACTACAGCGGATGCGGTGTCTGCCCGAGCTGCCGATCCGGCTGGTCGCAGCTCTGTGGCGAAGGCTTCGTCGTCTACGGCGTCACCGGCCATGGTGCCCACGCGCCGTACATGTGTGTGCCCGCGAAGACCCTGGTGCCGTTACCGGATGCACTGACGTTCTCCGAGGGCGCGGCCGTGTCCTGTGGGACCGGTACCGCGTTTGGTGCCATCAAGCGCATGCATCTCACCGGTGCCGAGACCCTCGCCGTGTTCGGCCAGGGGCCGGTGGGCTTGAGCGCGACGATGCTCGCGAGTGCCATCGGTGCGCGGGTGATTGCCGTTGACGTCGAGTCCAAGCGCCTTGCGCTTGCCGAGACGTTCGGCGCCGACACGATCGTCGACGGCAGCGCCGTGGATGCCGTGCACACATTGCGCGAGCTGACCGGCGGGCGCGGCGTGGACATGGCCCTCGACTGCAGCGGTCATCCCGAGGCGCGGGTGCAGGCGGTCAGGGCGACGAAGACCTGGGGCACGGTGTGCTATGTGGGTGAGGGAAAGACCGTGACCCTGGACGTGAGCCAGGACATGATTCGCAAGCAGCTCACGCTGCTCGGCTCATGGACCTTCTCGCATCTCGGCCAACTGGCGTGCGCCGAGTTCGTCGCGCAACGGGACGTTCGGCTGGATCGCATCTTCACTCATCGGTACGCGCTGGAGGATGCCGAGCAAGCCTACGGTTTGTTCGACACGCAGACGACCGGCAAGGGCGTGTTCGAGTTCTGATTGCGCGGCGCGCGCCCGAAGATATCAAACCGATTGTTCCTCACTCGATGGCACGTCGCGTGATTGGCTCCCGCCTGTTCCAATTTCGGCAATACCGAGCGTGGCCATCAATCGTTCAATTCGTTGAAAACGGGAAGTTTTTTGCCGAATGAATTAGACTTCAACGGATTTGCATCGTTTTGATTCGCACAGGGAGATCCCATATGAACTCGATCAAGCACCTCATGCTGATCGCATCGATTTCACTCGTTGGATTCACGGTCGCGGCGCCCGCTGCCGAGTCCGATGAAGCCACCGTGAGGGCATTGGATAGCGACTCCAGTGAAGTGACCGCACCGGCATCCGCCGTCGACTCGGATGAAGTTGCCGCACGGGCACCCGCGGGCGACTCGGATGAAGTTGCCGCGCCGACATCCGCTGTCGACTCAGATGAAGTCGCAGCGGCCCAGAAAGTGGTCGACGACGCCGTCGTGACGTTGCAGAACTTCGAGTCGGATGCCAAGCAGGCATGGTTCAGGGAAAACGTGTCCAAGGCACGCGCCCTGTTCATCGTACCGCGACTCGGTAAGGGTGGCGTCATCATCGGCGGTTCCGGCGGCCGTGGTCTGGTCGTGGTCAAGGACCCCGAGTCGGGAACCTGGAGCCAGCCCGCGTTCTATACCGTCGGATCGGCCAGCATCGGCCTGCTGATCGGCGCCCAGGAGTCCGAGGTGATTTATCTGGTCATGACCGAAAACGGCATGAGTGCCCTGATGGACACGAAATTTCAGGTCGGTGCCGACGGCTCGATCGCGGCAGGTCCGGTGGGTATGGGCGCGCAGGCTGCGACCACGGACATGCTGTCGTTTTCACGCAGCGTAGGCCTGTTCGGCGGCATCAGCGCCGAGGGCACGGTGATTCAGCCGGACTTCGACCGCAACCGGGCTTACTACGGCAAGACGGTCTCGGCATCGGAGATCCTGCTGCGCGGTGCGGTGCGCAATGCCGATGCGGAGCAACTCATCGCGAAAGTATCTGCAACCGCGGCGCCGCGGTGAAGGTAACGGCTGGATTGGTCTGAGCCAGGATGGCTTGCAACCGCCGGCACCTGCCGGCGGTTTTCTTTGATGCGCAATCGAGTCGCGTTCGATCGGTGTCGCCATGATGCCGACCTCGCGAAATGCCGCCTTGGGATCCTCGCCGGAGTGCGTGCGTTGCGGAATCCCTTCGAGCGAATGCCCGTCGGGATCGAGGAGGTCAATGCCGCAGGGTATGCCGTGATCCTTGCGTACGAATGAGAGCAATGGCGCCGGGAAGGGCGGAGACTCGACCACGATCGGCATGCCGACAACGCCGCAGTACCAATCGCTGGAGCCGGCCACCTCGTTGATGTGGAGAACCGCGCGTCCGATTTCCTTGACGCTGGTTAAGGTGGGCTCTCGAGATTCAATAGTTCCAGAGTGGTCTTTCCAGCGGCGATGCCCGCCTTGACGCGCGCCTCCTTCGCCGCGATCGCCTGCAAGGCTTCACGCACATCCGCCATGGCCTCCGACGGTATGACGACGACGCCATCTCTGTCGGCGACGATAATGTCGCCCGGGTCGACGCTCACGCCGCCGCAGCGGATCGAACCGCCGAGCTCTCCGGGTTGCTCCTTGCGCGTACCCGACGGCGCGAGGCCACGGCAGAAGACCGGAAATCCGAGCGCTTCGATATCGTTTCCATCACGCACGGTGCCGTCGAGGACGAGGCCGGCGATGCCGCGCTGCTGGCAGGCGAGGGCGAGAATCTCTCCGAACGGACCGAACCGGCAGTCGCCGGACATCGCCACGACCAGCACCTCACCCGGTTGCGCCCGGGCGATGGCGCGATGGATCGCGAGATTCTGTCCCGGCGGGCTCGATACGGTGAATGCCGGTCCGATCACCGACATCGTGTTTGCGAGCGGACGCACGCCGTGGTCCATGGCCCTGACGCGCGCATCGGCGTCGCAGTAGTTGCCGAGGGGGAGTGGCTGCGTGTCGGTTCCGGGCATGGGTCAGCTCCCGGCAGTCAGCATGTCTTCGATCAGCACTTGCACCGACAGCGCGTCTGCGAAATCGGGCATCGAATGATCGGCGCCATCGAGGGCCGCCGCCGCGTTGTCGAGCTGCAGCTGATAGCCCAGCTGGCGGGGATCGTCGATGTGGGTGAGCTCGGTCCGCCAAGTTCCACCATCGCTCGATTCGAGCCGATTCCAATCGAAAATGCGACAGGACTGGCGGGATCCCCAGATACTGTACTCGACCCGATCCGGCCCGACGCCGCCGACGCTGCCGGCGATCGACACCGGCAGCGTTGCGGCCGACAGCTGCGCCACCAGATGCGTTTCGGCGAGACCGTCACCAGGAAAACGCGCTGTCGCACCGATGAGCTCGATCCGTCCGAACAGCCGCTCGGTCAGATACACCCAGTGCGAAAGCACCTCGCGGGTGAAGCCGCCTTGCTCGCGGTAGCTGAGCCAGTCGGCGGCGTCCATCTGCCACTCGCGCGGCCATTGGGAGAAATGCACGCACACGTCGACCCCGACAATTTGTCCGAGGTCGCCGGCCGCGAGCCGTTTCTCGACCTCGGAGACCGCGGCGGCTGACGCCAGCGAGAAGTTGACGATATTGACCGCACGGCGCGCCTGCGCCTCGGCCACCAGGTCGCGGCTCTCGGCCACGTCCACGCCCAGCGGCTTTTCGCAGTACACGGCCTTGCCGGCCTGCATGGCGGCGACGGCGTGGGCCTTGTGCCAGGCGGGCGGACAGGCGATATAGACGACGCTGCTTTCGGGGGTCGTGACGGCCTCTTCGCCGCTCTCGGCGATACGGATCTGCGGGTAGCGGTCCCGAGTCCGTCGGCAGGCGCCGTCGTCGGGGTCCCAGGCGCAAACGACCTCGAACCGGTCGTTGCGCGCCATGCTCGCGAGCATCCGCTGGCCCATGACGCCCAGGCCGACGACCGATACCGTGTGAGGCATTTGCGCCGTTACTGTGCGGCGGCCATGGAAGTGACGCTGGCAGCGGGCTTCCCGGGCGACGCGTGCACCGGCTCGCCGCGTTTGATAATCATACGGTGACGATTGCGATCCGCGACCGCGTCGATGTCTTCGAGCGGATCGCCGTCGACCACCAGCAGATCCGCCACGGCCCCTGCCTTGATCCGCCCGGTCGCATCAAGGCGCAGCAGATCCGCAGCATTCGACGTGGAAAACGAAATGGCATCGATGGGACTGACGCCGATCTCGACCATGTAGCGCAGCTCCTGGGCGTTGTCGCCGTGGTGATTGAATGGCGTGCCCGCATCGGTGCCCATGGCGATGTGCCCGCCGGCCTCGTAGAACGCCCGGATGGACCGCTGGTGAGTTTCGGACACACGCGCCGCTTTCTCCAGCACGTAGTCGGGGATTCCGACATCCTCGGCCGCGAGTATGTTTTTCAGTGCCGCCAGGGTCGGCACTAGATAGGTGCCGCGTTCGAGCATCTCCTCGATGCATTTATCGGACAAGAATATGCCGTGCTCGATGGAATCGATGCCGCCCCGCACGGCGTTCAGAATGCCCTCGGTGCCCTGGGCGTGACTCGCGCAGGGCTTGTGGAACCGATGTCCTTCGGCGATACCCGCGGCCATTTCCTCGGCGGAGTAGTGGGCATCCTCCGGATCGACGCCGGGGGTCATGACGCCTCCGGTTGCCATGATCTTCACCAGGTCCGATCCCGCATGCACCTGCTCGCGAACCGCCTTCACCACCTCGTCGATTCCGTCCGCGACCCGTCCGAATCGATTACCGTGTCCCCCGGTCATGCAAATCATGCGTCCAGCGGCGCGAATGGTCGGGCCCTGGAACTGGCCACGATTGCAGGCGTCGCGGGCCGCGAACTCGAGATAGTCCTTGCCGCCGCAATCGCGAACCGAGGTAATTCCGCCGCGCAGGCTGCGCTGAGCGTTCGCCAGGGCGCGCACTGCGACGGCGCCGGGCAGCATCTTTTCGGTGGCTTCGCCCGGGTTCGGCTCGGCGCCGAAACACAGGTGCACATGACAGTCGATCAAACCGGGGAGCAGCGTCGTATCGTCGAGAATACATTGCTCGCCATCGTAGCCCTCGAATTCCGCCACGGGAGCGACCCGCGCGATGCGTTCATCTTCGATCAACACACCGTGCTCGGTGAGAACACCGCCGACACCGTCGACGATACGGGGGCAACGCAACAACAGACTCATGATCGATCTCCGACGAATGGGACATCCAAATGGCCGCCCGCCGGCACGGGTCGTGCGGGCGGTAAAGCATAGATTACGCGCCCACGAGTGGTGTGGCGAGCATCCGGAGTGCGAAGTCGGGTGCAGGGCAGGGTGCGATTGCTGATGCCCTCA
This sequence comes from Gammaproteobacteria bacterium, assembly GCA_041581935.1. Classification (GTDB taxonomy): domain Bacteria; phylum Pseudomonadota; class Gammaproteobacteria; order HK1; family HK1; genus JAABYT01. The sequence goes on from JBFICP010000051.1 coordinate 14,883, forward strand.
GGTACGGTTGATCTCGGACAAGATTGCGTGTGATCTACTGCTAAAGTGAATTCTCAAGATCGAATAATAAACGCATTTATTTCAATAAGTTAAATATTCAATCTCAAGTAATTTCAGCTAAGAAAAACGGCCAGGAAGCGCGCCCTCGCTCGGACGTTCGATGGCAGGTGGTGGACGCGTCTCTGCTACCATCGCTTCGCACCGCCGACCGTCGCTGTCATTGACATGCTCACTCATCAGAAAGATCTTTTCTCACTGCCGCGCGATCTGCACTTCCTGAACTGTGCTTCCAGGGCGCCGTTGCTCAAGACCGCGGAGAGCGTCGGCATTGCCGGACTGCGGCGACAGATCGCCCCGGAGAGTCTCGGGCCCGATGAGTACGCGCGGGAATCGGAAGCCCTGCGCGCCGCCGCCGCGGCGCTGATTCACGCGAGCGCCGATCAAATCGCGATTACGCCGTCGGTGAGCTACGGCGTCGCCATCGCCGAGCACAACACGCCGCTTGACGCCGGGCAGAATGTGGTGACGGTCGAGGAGGAATTTCCGAGCGACGTGTACGCGTGGATGGAACGCTGTCGCCGAGACGGCGCGGAGCTGCGCAGCATTGCGAGGCCCGCGAAGATCGACACCATCGCTGCCACCTGGAACGAGCGGTTGCTCGAGGCCATCGACATCAACACCGCGGTGGTGAACGTGTCGTCGGTGCACTGGACCGATGGCGTGCGTTTCGACATGGCCGCGATCGGCGCGAGGGCCCGCGAGGTGGGGGCTTTGTTCGTCGTCGACGGCACCCAGTCGATCGGTGCCGCGCCTTTCGACTTCTCGACCATCCAACCGGATCTGCTCGTTTGCGCCGGTTACAAGTGGCTGCTCGGACCCTATCAGATCGGATTCGCCGCCGTCGGCGAACGGCTGCTGGACGCCGAGCCGTTCGAGTACCATTGGAGCAATCGCGCCGGAAGCCACGATACGACCGCGACCGCCTATCGCCGAGACTACGAGAAGGGCGCCCGGCGCTTCGATGTCGGTGAGCACGCGAACTACATCACCGTGCCGATGCTGACCGAGGGAATTCGACAAGCGTCGGCCTGGGGTGGCGACGAGATTCAGGCCTATTGCGCGGCGCTCGCAATGCCCCTCGACGCGTTGCTCGACGACGAGCGGATGTCCATCGCGCCCGCCTCCGAGCGGGTCGCGCACATCATCGGTATCCGGCTGACCGAACCGGCCCGCATACCGGCTGTCATGGAGGCGCTTGCCGAACGCCGGGTGCGGGTATCCCGGCGGGGCGATTCGATTCGCGTCTCACCGCACGTCTACAACGCGCCCGAGGACATCGATGCCCTCATGGCCGGGCTCGCGGCGGGACTCGGGTCGAGGTAAGCGGGCATGTTGATCCGGCACCAGGGCCGCGCGCCGCGCATCGACGCCACCGCCTACGTGGCGCCAACCGCGACGGTATGCGGCGACGTGGTCATTGGAGCCAACAGCCGGGTGATGTTCGGTGCCAGCGTGGTCGCCGGGGGCGGGCGAATCGTCATTGGAGCGAGCTGCGTCGTCATGGAGAATGCCGTCGTTCGCAGCACCGCTGACCATCCGACGCTGATTGGCGATCATTGCCTGGTCGGTCCCAACGCCCACCTGGTGGGTTGCCGCCTGGACGAGGAGTGTTTTGTTGCGACCGGTGCTGCCGTGTTTCACGGAGCACATCTCGAAAAGGGCTCGGAGGTTCGCGTGAACGGCGTCGTGCACCTCAAGTCCCGTCTGACGCAGGGAGCGACCGTCCCGATCGGCTGGATCGCCGTGGGCGATCCGGCCGAGGTCTTGC
>JBFICP010000052.1:0-16371 GCA_041581935.1 Gammaproteobacteria bacterium
GAAAAGGCCGCCGGTATATACGACGGTGACTATTTTCCGGCCGAGACCCTCGACGCGCTGAAAAAACTCACGGTGTCCATCAAGGGGCCACTCACGACACCCGTCGGCGGCGGCTTCCGATCGCTCAACGTATCGCTGCGCCAGGAGCTCGATTTGTATGCGTGCGTGCGACCGGTGCGTTACTACCCGGGCGTGCCCTCGCCGCTCAAGAATCCGGAGCTCGTCGACGTCGTTATCTTCCGTGAGAACACCGAGGACGTGTACGCCGGCATCGAGTACGAGTCCGGAAGCCCGGAAATGCGCAAGCTCGAAAAGTTTCTCAAGGAGGAGATGGGCGCGGAGTTCTTCGACGACGCGGGTATCGGCGTGAAACCCATCAGTCCATTCGGTACCCGCCGACTGGTGCGCAAGGCCGTTCGCTACGCCATCGACCACGGTCGTGAAAGCGTCACCCTGGTGCACAAGGGCAACATCATGAAGTTCACCGAGGGTGCGTTTCGCAACTGGGGCTACGAGCTGTGTCGCGAGGAGTTCGCCGACCAGACCATCAGCGAAGAGGAGCTCTGGAGCAAGCACGACGGTAAACGCCCCGAGGGTAAGGTCATCGTCAAGGACCGCATCGCCGACATCATGTTTCAGCTCATGCTGCTGCGCCCCTCCGAATTCGACGTCCTCGCGACCTCGAACCTCAACGGCGACTACCTCTCCGATGCGGTCGCCGCGGAGGTCGGCGGCATGGGCATCGCTCCGGGCGCGAATGTCGCCGACCACGTGGCTGTCTTCGAAGCGACCCACGGCACCGCGCCGAAGTACTCCAATCTCGACAAGGTGAATCCGGGATCGCTGCTGTTCAGCGGCGTCATGATGCTCGAGTACATCGGCTGGCAGGAAGCGGCGGACGTGATAAGCGAAACGTACCCGAAGGTGGTGCAGGACAAGATCGTGACGTATGACTTTGCCCGGCTGATGGAGGGCGCCACGGAAGTGTCGACGAGCGGATTCGCCGACGAGCTCATCAGGCGCATCGAAGCCTGACCGACTGCATTTCCCGTAGGTTGGGCTGAGTGCAGGGAAGCCCAACCTACGCCGCTGACCTCAGACCGTCAGGATGGTGGAACCTGTGGTTTTGCGGGCCTCGAGGGCGCGGTGCGCTTCGGCGGCGTTCTCGAGGGGAAAGCGCTGATTGATCTCCAGCTTGACGGCCCCCGACTCGACCACCTGGAAGAGCTCCTGCGCAGCGGCCACCAGATCGTCGCGTTTCGCCGTGTAAGTCATCAGCGTAGGCCGGGTCAGAAACAGGGACCCCTTGGCCGCTAGCTGGCCCGGGTCGAACGGCGCGACGGGACCGGAAGACGCGCCGAAAAGCACCATGGTGCCCAGCGGCCTGATGCAATCCATTGAGTTCATGAAGGTATCCTTTCCCACCGAGTCGTAGACCACGGGCACGCCAGCGCCATCGGTAATGGACTTGACACGCTCGACGAAGTTCTCGCGAGTGTACACGATCGGATAATCGCATCCGTGCGCAGCGGCCAGCTCCGCCTTCTCGTCGCTGCCGACGGTGCCGATGACCGTCGCTCCGAGACTTTTCGCCCACTGGCACGCGATTAGACCGACTCCGCCGGCGGCCGCGTGAAACAGGATCGTATCGCCGCGCTCGACCCGGTAGGTGCGCCGCAGCAGGTAGTGCGCCGTCATGCCCTTGAGCATCATCGCCGCGGCGAGCTCGTCTCCGATCCCATCGGGCAACTTGACGACGCGATCGGCGGGCATCAGGCGGGCCTCGGAGTAAGCACCGGGCGGAGGCGCTGCATAGGCGATGCGGTCGCCGACCTGCACATCCGTCACCCCGTCGCCGAGCGCCTCGACGACGCCGCTCGCCTCCAGCCCCGGTGTGAACGGAGGCTTGGCGGGGTACATACCGGTTCGAAAATACACGTCGATATAGTTCAAGCCTACGGCCGTATGGCGCACGCGCACCTCGCCCGGTCCCGGTTCACCCACCGTGACCTCCTCCCACTTGAGCACCTCGGGACCGCCAGTCTCGTGAATCCTAATCGCAGAGGTCATCGTACCCCCTCTCCCATTGCATGCCTGTCGCGCAAGGGTACCGCAATTGAGCCGCCTGCACTTAGAATTCCGGCAATCCGGGCGAGTCAGCAGCTTCCATGTCCCGAAAGAGCACCATCGAAGTGCGCGCGGCGCGGGCGTTCACCCTGAAAAATTACCCGCTCGCCATCAGCTACCTGAGCGACCTGCTGGAATGCGTCGGCGAGAATCCTCAGACGCTGTACATGCTCGCGCTCTGCCACGCCCGGCAGAATGACGCCGACCAGGCCGTGGCGGTTGCGCGGCGGGCCCTCGATGCGGACGCGCAGCACCTGGAGAGCCTCAAGCTTCTCGCCCGGTTGCTTTTTCTGCGCGGCGAGCACGACGAGGCGCAAGCGCTGGTGGAACGCGTTTTGCGAATGCGAACGGTGCGCGCCGGTCGGCGGAGCGCAGCGCGCGGCTGGCTGGCGCCCCTCCTCGGCCGATGGCGGGTGCACCGCGAAGCGTCGAATGGGACCGGAGTCTACGTCGTGGACGAAGACCGGCAGTGGCTCGAGTGGGCCGAGGCCTACCTGGCGACATATAGGGAGCGCGACGAAAAGGACCCGTCGTGACCGCCATCGTCAATGCGCGACACCGCTTAATAGCGGGAGAGAATTGTGATACAGGTGCATCTCGAAGAGGGTTCCCTTGCCCCCAATCGAATGTGAGGAGCGCTGCCGGGTCGGGGAATGGCGACGGTCACGAGCGATATACACGCAGCGTCGCGCGAAACCGGCCTCATGGATCATCACGCGCTCGAGGCCCATAGTCATGCAACGCTCCCGGCTCGACGAGGAAAGAAGCCATGTTCAAGCTGACCGAAGAGATGAAGCGTGTCGTGTCTGAGCAGAGGCTTGGATTCGTCGCCACCGTCGGCGAGGACGGAACACCGAACTTGTCACCCAAGGGCACATTTCTCGTGATGGATGACGAGCACATCATCTTCGGTGAGATTCGCTCGCCTAACACCGTCCAGAATATCACCGACAGGCCGATGATGGAGGTCAACTTCGTGGACCCGTTCGCCAGGAAAGGTTTTCGTGCAAAAGGTAAGGCGACCTTCGTTGCGCGCGGAACGGTGGAATTCGATGCGCTATTCCCGCGCTTCGCCCAGTGGGGTGAGCTCACTGAACGTATGAACGGTATTGTCAAACTCCATGTCGAGCGCGCACTGCCACTGACGTCGCCGGCCTACGACATGGGTGCGAGCGAGGCAGAGCTTCGCGAGCACTGGCGGGCTCATTTCGCTGGACTCGAGACGCAACGAGTGTCCGGGACCCAACGAACACAAAGTACAACGAGGGCTGCAAAAAAATGATCTACTCACTGGGTGAACGCCGTGCCATGTTTCGCGGGGACTATTATGTCGCTCCCAGCGCCTCGCTCATCGGTTCGGTCGTGCTCGGGCACAACGCGAGCGTCTGGTTCAACTGCGTAGTGCGGGGCGACAACGACGTCATTACGATCGGAGATAATTCGAATGTGCAGGACGCATCGGTTTTGCACATTGACGAAGGTGTTCCCCTGACGCTCGGCACTAATGTGAGCATCGGTCACAAGGTCATGCTGCACGGCTGCACGGTCGGCGATAACAGCCTCATTGGCATCAATGCGGTAGTGCTCAACAACGCCAGCATAGGCAGGAACTGTCTGGTAGGCGCCTGCGCGCTCATCACCGAAGGAAAGGAAATTCCGGACGGCTCGCTGGTTCTCGGCTCGCCAGGACGTGTGGTTCGGTCGCTGAGCGACGCGGAGATTAGAGGCATCGCGGAGATCGCTGAGCATTACGTGCAGAAGTCGGCCCAGTATCGAACCGCGCTGCGCGAGCAGCCGTGATTTCGGCATGAGGCAGCGCGGCGTGTCCGAAGCGGCCGAGCGATCGCTGCGCGTGTTTCCGGGCGGCTCCAACGGCGAGTTCAATCTGCCACCCGAGCTCACAATGGTCGTTGCGAGCGGCGAGGGGTGCGAGCTCACCGATACGCTCGGCGTCACCTATCTGGATTTTTCGATCGGTTGGGGCTCGGTGCTGGTTGGACATGCACGGCCCGAGGTGACCGAGGCGGTGACCCGCCAGGCTACCCTCGGTGCCAACTTCGCCTATGTGAACGAAAGCTCGCTGGCCCTCGCCGAGGAGCTCTGTACCCTCAGTCCGGCCTGCGATCGGGTGCGTTTCTGCGCCTCAGGCACCGAAGCGACCATGTACTGTCAGCGGCTCGCCCGGGCGTTCACCGCACGACGCAAGATACTCAAGTTCGAAGGCGCCTATCACGGCGCCAACGAAATCGGCGTAACCAGTCTATTTCCCCGTCGAGCGCTCGCATTCCCGCAGCCGGAACCCTCGAGCGCCGGGATCCCGCCGGCGGTGATCGAGGACGTTCTGGTGGCACCCTACAACGACCGCGTCGCGACGCAGGCCATCATCGAAGATCACGCCGACGAGCTCGCCGCCGTCATCGTCGAGCCCCTGCAGCGTTGCACCCCTCCGGAAAAAGGCTTTCTCGAGAGCCTGCGCAGCGCCTGCATCGACCATGACGTGCTGCTCATATTCGACGAGGTGGTGACGGGCTTCCGGCTCGCCTACGGGGGCGCGCAGGCGTACTACGGCGTGGTTCCGGACCTGGTGGCATACGGCAAGGCATTGGGCGGCGGCTACCCGATCGGTGCTTTCGGCGGGCGTGCCGAAATCATGGATCTCGTGCGGGAAGATCGACTGGATCGCCCGGGCTACGTATGGATGGCCTCGACTCTCGGCGGGAATCCCGTCTCGACGGCGGCCGCGCGCGCGGCACTGGGCGTTTACCGTGAGCCCGACTGCTATGAACATCTGCACGATCTGGGGCAGTATCTGCGCGACGGCATGCGAGCCGTGCTCGACACGCACCAGGAGCAGGCACAGATCATCGGTGACGGCCCGCTTGCGCAGGTCGTATTTTCCACCGAGCCGGTCAACGACTATCGATCGACAAAGAGAGGTGACAGTGAAAAAGCGCGCGCGTTGATGCTGGCGCTTTTCAGGCGAAAAATTTTCCTCAACCCCATGGGGACAAAGCTTTACCTTTCTGTGGCCCATACGCGCGCCGTTTGCGATGCATTTCTGGATCGCTTTGCTGATGCGCTGCAGGCAGTGATGGTCGGCAAGGAGTGAAACTCGACATGAGCGACCGGCGTTATTCCCCTATTGAAATGATTGGAGCCCTGGTGAGATTCGACACGACGAGCCGCGAATCCAATCTGGAGCTGATTCGTTTTGTCGAAAACTATCTCAAAGGTCATGGTGTTCCGTCGACACTCGTCTTCAACGAAGATAAATCCAAAGCAAATCTGGTTGCTACCGTCGGACCTGGTGATGCCAGAGGCGGAGTCGTTCTTTCGGGGCATTCTGACGTCGTGCCCGTTGACGGTCAGGACTGGAGCAGCGACCCGTTTCTTGTGGTGGAGCGCGACCGGCGCCTTTACGGTCGCGGAACTTGCGACATGAAAGGATTTCTCGGTATCGCCCTGGCGCTGGTTCCGGAGTTTCGGGCGTGCAACCTGCGAGTTCCAATCCACATCATCCTCACTTACGACGAGGAGACGGATTGCTCGGGTGCCGCACGTCTGGTACAGGCATTACCGGAAACTGGACTCGCGCCACGTGCCGTTATCATTGGCGAACCGACCGAAATGCGGATCGCCAACGCACATAAAGGTCAGTGCACACTCGAGACGGTCATCGTCGGACGCGAGGCGCACTCGAGCGTCCCCCACCTAGGCGTCAACGCGATCGACATTGCGGCCCGCCTGATCGCCCACCTCACACAGTTGTCGGAAGAGATCAAATCCCTGCCCTATTCCCTGGATGGCGTGGATCCGCCTTTCACCACCATAAACGTCGGAACCATCTACGGTGGGCAACAATTCAACATCGTGCCGGCTGAGTGCCGGTTCGAATGGGAAATACGCGCCGTTCCGGGTCACGATTTCAACGACATCGTTGCGCGTTTCAACGCTTACTCTGACAGCGTGGTCGAAGAATTACGCGAGAAGTATCCCCAAGCCGCTATCCATACGACGGTAACGAGCGCGAATGCGCCGTTCGTTCGCCAGGACGATTCCCCTGCCGAGACACTGGTGAAATCGATTGCCGGCACCAACGAGGCCGGTGCGGTTGCCTTCGGCACCGAGGCACCGTGCTACCAGCAGGCCGGCATGTCGGTGGTGGTATTCGGCCCGGGCAGCGTTGCCCAGGCTCATAAGCCCGACGAGTACATCGCGCTGGAACAAGTCGACGCCTGTGTGCAATTCATGCGACGCCTGATGGAGAGCCTCGCCGGAAGCTCTCAGGCGTCGAGTTGACTGGCTTGCAAACGTTCTGCGAGATCCTCGAACCGCTCACTACCGACGTTCGCGAATGCCAGGCGAAGAAACGTGTCCTGCCGGGGACCGAAAAAGCTGCCGGGTAGACAAAGAATGTTCTGACGATCGGCCAATCGCCGCGCCACGTCAACTGCCGGCGTTGCATTGAATGGATGCCGCACGTAGGCGAAATACGCGCCGGCTGAAACGAGCTCGTAGCGAAGGTTCGACTGCGCAAATTGACGTTGCAGTGAATCGACTCTCTCTCTCATGAGAAGCGCCTTTGCATCGCGCCACTCGTCAAGGTGCGTGAGGGCGAAACATGCCGCTTCCTGGCTGATACGGGGTGGACAAATAGCGATGCAATCGAGGATCTTTTCGACCTCTTTGAGCAATACCGTATTGCAAACGATTGCACCCACACGGTAGCCCGTCATGCTGTAGGACTTTGAAAAGCTGAACAGCTGGACCAGCCCGGCACGTTCATGGGCCCCGCTCGACATGAGCGCGTGTGGCGGACCCGACGCGGCGCGAAAGTCTTTGTAGGTCTCGTCGATGACGAGACTCGCGCCGCGGCTCGAAAGCAGCGCGTGAACGCCCTCGATGTCTTCGCGCGCGTACTCGGCGCCGGTAGGATTGCACGGTGAAACCAGCACCATCGCGCGCGTGCGCGGCGACAGCAGTCCCCGAATGGCTTCGATACTCAAGCGGTTGGGGCGCGCGGCATCGAAGCCGAGATATACGGGCGCGATGCCCTGCATCTTCAACCACATATCGTGATTGAAGTAATAGGGCACGGGCAGAATCACCTCGTCGCCGGGACCCGCCAACGCCGAGATGGCAACGCAGTAAGCCTGATTGCAACCGGAAGTGATGGCGACGTTCTCGACATCCACGCTGGCATCGTAATCGGCGCTGAGATGCCGGGCGAAAGCCTCGCGCAGCGCGCGATTTCCGAGAATCTCGCTGTATACGGACGTCGACGGTACGCCTGCCACGGCGGCGACGTGACGGCTGAGATCCTCGGCCGGCGGGTAGCTCGGGACGGCCTGGGCGAGATCGAGGAGCACCTTTTCGGCGGGAAACTCGCGCCCGCGAATCCACGCTTGCGCCGCTGCTACCGGCGGCGACGTCACACCGACCACAAGAGGATTCGTCCATCTGCTCATCGGCGCTCCGGGAAGCCGGCGAACGTACGGATCACGTAGTCGAGCTTCGAGTCGAGCTCTTTGTTGTAGAGCTTGTTCACAGTCTCGTCAGACTTTCTCGACCACTGCGGTGAAAGCGCCGCCAACGCCCCGGCGAGTTGCCAACGGAAAGTGAACGCTTTTCCCCCGAGCTTCTCGACCGCGGAAATCTGCCCGGGGCTCAACCATTCGTGATCGAGATTCGGGATCTTCTCCGGGTCGATGAAGACATGACTCAGCTCCGCAAAATCACGCAATTTTCGCCCCGGCGCCTCGCCACGATAACCGGAATCCTCCACTGCATTCATGAATGCACGCGCTGATCTGAACTCTCGTCCTTTCAGGCTCGCGAGATGCGTGGTATCCACCTCGTGCTCTTCGAGCTTCGCGAGCACCGGCTCCGATAGCACATAGTGGACCTCGCGATAAACCTGTTGGCCGAACACGTTCTGCAAAAAGAACAACGCGACAAAGCAGACAGTGCCGGAAATCAACGGTGTCGTAACCCACCCACCGGCGATATTCCGCACCAGCTCCCAGTCTATATCGCCGCCCCCGCGCATTAGACCCAGTCCGACTACCGCTCCCACCACCGCCTGCGAGCTCGATACGGGAACGAGCGGAATGGTCGGCAGACCGGCGCTTGCAAGCAGATGCTCCAACCCCTGTGATGCGAACACGAAAAGCACGATCGAGTGGGCGATAACCACGACCCAAGCCGAGACTGGTGACATGGGCAGAATACTGGCACCGACGGTCACCATGACGCGTTTGGAATAGGTGAACACACCTACCGCGATGGCAATTGCACCGATTAGAAACAACTGCTGGATAGAAGAAAGTTTGAATAATCCCGCTACGGAGAAGCCTGTGAACGGTGAAACTTCAACGAATACCCCCATGACGTTGGCGATATTGTTTGCACCCAGACTGTACGCGCCGAAAGCGCCGGCGAAAACGAGTGCCATCCGCGTGTAGGCGTCCAACCTCAATAGATGTAGCTTGGCGGCACTCAACACGCGCGCTACAAGCTTGAGCAGGGGAACGGCGATGAGGCCCGCGAGGATCGGACAGGCGACCCAGGTGGCAACGATCTTCAAGAGTGTCTGACTATCCGTGATAGAGTCGCTGAACAGATTCCAGCCGATTATGGCGCCAACAATGGCCTGGCTAGTGGAGACGGGCAAGCCCCACTTGGTCATGACATAGACCGTTCCGGCTGCGGATAATGCCGCCATGAATGCACCGGCAAGCGCATTGACCGACCCGAGCGCACCAAGCGTGTGGGCCGCCCCGGCACCGCTGATCACCGCCCCGAGAACGACGAAAATACTGCAAACGGTGGCCGCGGTAACGAACCGGACCATGCGCGTGCCCACCGCCGTGCCGAATACGTTGGCGGCGTCGTTCGCGCCGAGCGACCAGCCGAGCAGCAAGCCGCTTGTGAGAAAAAAAAGTACCGTCAGATCCATGCTACCGTCGGGACAGCTCGGGCGGGCAGTCGGAGGACGCCGCCCACAAAGAATCGTTCAAATGCGTCTTTTGATGGTATAGATCTGCAGCGCGTCAGCTACGTCTTCCGCCGCATTCGCCAGCTCATCTATTCGCTCGACGAAGTATCGCAGATGCATCTTACGTTCGAGCGGCAGGCTGGAAGCGAAAATCGCGCGCTGCAGCCTTGTTCCGATTTTATCCGCTTCCGTCTCCAGAAAGATTGTTTTGCTGCTGTGATCGCGTACCGCGTCGATATCCCGAAAAAATGCCCGCGCGGCGAGCACGACCGAGTCAACGCAGCTCACCACGGTTTCGGAGAGCTCTAGAAAACCGGAGTGAAACGCCTTGGGAATATCCGGTGATTGGATCGAGATACGGAACAGATCTCCCTCGTAGACGTTGACCAGATGATCCATACCTTCGAGTAAAGCCATGACATCGGCACGCAGGTCCGGAATCAGCGTTCGCGCATGGAGCTCGGCTTCGATGGTGCGGCGCAGCTCGTCTCCGCGACGCTCTATATCCGCCGCCTGAGTGAGAAACCCGTCGTACTCTTCGCTCGGACCCTGATTCAGATACACGCGCAGGGCCCGACCAAACACCATGCCCGCCTCGGACACCTTGTCGAGAAACTCGTCGATCTGCTTCTCGAGCGAGCGGGTTCCGCTGAACAAATGTGAGGCTTTTTTCTGCAGGTACATGTTCGCGTATTCGAACTCAAGCGTGCGAGTGCTTCAGACCGGGTTCGATCTGGACCGCTTCGGCCCGCACTGCGTGACGCCCATCTGAACGAGGGTTGCACGTACCGCTTCGACGGCGTCTCTCATCTGCTGTTCGCCTAGTCGCCCGATGCAGCCGATTCGAAAGCTGTCGGCGACGGTGAGCTTTCCAGGATAAATCACGAAGCCCCGCTCTCCAAGATAATCATAGAAGGTTTGAAATACGAAAGCCGGATCGGCCGGCATATGAAACGTCACGATGATGGGCGCCTGGAGCTCATCGGGCAAGAGAGTTTCGAAGCCCAACTCGCGCATCCCGTCGACCAGAATTCTGCAGTTGCCCGCATAGCGTGCCCCGCGGCCGCGCACGCCGCCTTCGTCCTCGTGCTCCCGAAGCGCCTGATCGAGCGCTACGATGACGTGCGTGGGTGGAGTAAAGCGCCACTGCCCGTTTTTGTCCATCGACCGCCACTGGTCGTAGAGATCGAGCGTGAGCGAGGGCGCATTGCCCTCGCACTGTGCGAGCACGGACTCGCGAATGATCGCGAATCCAACGCCCGGTACACCCTCGATGCACTTGTTCGACGAGGCGGCGAGGGCATCGAATGGCAGCGTGCGTGCATCCAGTGGAATGGCCCCGAACGCACTCATGGCATCGACGATCAATTTACGTCCATGGTGCGCGGTAATTTCCGCAATTTCAGAAACCGGGTTGAGAATCCCCGATGTCGTCTCGCAGTGCACGACGAAAACGTGACTGAGCTCGCGGTCCTGCCTCAGCGCTGCATCGAGCGCGCGTGGATCATTGGGAACGTCCTCAGGCGTCTCCAAAACAGCGTAGCGGCGTTCGTAATAATCACAAATCCTCGCGATGCGCTGTCCATAGGCGCCGTTGACGAGAATCAGTGCCTTCGCGTTCCGGCCAAGCAGCGTGCCTACAGTTGCTTCGACCACGAAGGTGCCGCTGCCCTGAAGCGGAACGCAAACGTGCGTGCCATCGCCACCGGCGAGTGCGACGAGCCGATCCCGAACTTTTCGGTTGATTGCGATGAAATTTTCATCGCGGGATCCCCAGTCGTGGAGCATCGCCTGCTTCACGCTGAGCGAGGTGGTGAGTGGTCCCGGTGTGAGCAGCCACGGGTCGCGAACGTTGCCGGTCATTTCGAAAGTCTACGGGTTCAAGGCTGGCTACTATGCCGAATTGCCCGGCGGACATCCAGAAATCAGGCGCGGATCCGCGGCGAGGTCGCCGGCCGCCATGCTCTCGAGGACGACAACGCCGCGGGCGACCAGGGCCAACGCGTGCGCGACATCGACAATCTCGTAGCTCCCCCAGCGCCACGGGCCGGGCCACAGCGATGCCGGCGCCGGCGGGAACTTACGGTGGTCACAAATCAGATAGTCGGGCGCCATGGCCTCGGCGAGGCGCCTCGCGTCGTCGTCGTAGTAATTCAGCACCCAGCCGGTGGCGATGGCGCCCTGACGCCGCGCACTCATGACGGCACGTTCGACGAACGAGATCACGACCGCGCGCTCGAGGATCGGTGCCAGAACGTCCAGAATCAGCGCCACGGTCTCGTCGACACCGTACGCCTCGGCGCTTTCGCGCTTGATCTCGACGAAAGCTCTGGCGAGGGGCCAGTCCCCGAGCAAGGTGACGATATCCGCGAGCGACGGCAGGGGCACGCGGGAGAATCGAGTGCCGAGTCGCGCGGGCTCGTGAACGCTGACGGCGGCGAGCTCGCGGGCGCTGAAATCGGAAACATGTCCCGGAACACCGGCGGTGCGTAAGAGGGTCGGGTCGTGAATCACCACCGGCACTGCGTCGGCGCTCAACTGAACGTCAAACTCCACCGAAGGCACTCCGGCCTGCAGGGCGGCCTCGATCCCGAGCCGAGAATTTTCCGGATACCGGCTCGACCAGCCGCGGTGAGCCAGAAGATACGGCGTGTTCATCGACGCTGTAAGCGACTGCGGGCTGCGGGCAACACGGCGGCGACTCTACCATATCGACACCGCTCGAATGCAGGTTCGACGGTTGCAGGGCCCGGACCAACTCGCATAAATTGTCGCCCTGTTCGCGCCGTTCGGGCCGCGGGAGCTATCCACGGATGAAAAGGACGAGACCCATGCCGATCACACGCTGCTCATTCATCGCCGTGCTGGCCGCCGCACTGTCGACCATGAGCGTCGTCGCCGGAACGGCGCGTGCTCAGGATTGTCTTCACTGGGGTGACCTGGACAATTCGCTCTATTGCGATGAAAACCGCGATCTGGTGGCGGACACCCCCTCGCAGGGGTTTCGGCTCCAGGATCCCGACACCCTGGTGTTCTCGTATTCGGCGTACGATTCACTGTCCAGTGACAAGGATGTGTTCTTCGAGTTTCTGAACCATGTATCGAAAAAAACCGGCAAGCAGCTGCGGTGGTCGCAGGCAACGAGCAGCGCGAGCCAGATCAAAGCCATGCGTGCCGGAGAGATCCATCTGGCCGCCGTGGCGCCGGGGCCGACGGTGTACGCCGTCAACCTGGCCGGCTACGTGCCTATCGCGGTGATGTGCAAGGATGACGACACCTTCGGCTATCAGGTGCAGGTCATCACCAAAAAGGATTCCGACTTCAGGTCCTTCGGTGACCTCAAGGGCCGGAAGGTCGCGCAGACGAGCGCCCTCGCCAATATCGGCGAGCCCCCCGCCGAAGGCTACCAGTCGGTCTATTCCGGATCCCAGAACAATTCCATCGGCGGGGTTACCAAGGGCACCTTCGATGCCGCCTTCGTCGATTCGAATGTGCTCGAACGAGCGCAAAATCACGGCTTGAGCGGCGCGCGTGATGCACGGGTAATCTGGTCGTCACGATCATATCCCTCGACGTCGTTCGGCATTGCCCACAATCTGACCCCCGAGCTGCAGCGAACATTGCACGATGCCTTTTTGACGTTCGACTGGGAGGGCAGCGCACTCGCCCGGGAATTCGGCACCGAGGGCGAGAAATTCTGCACAATCAGCTATGCAGACACCTGGCAACCCATCCGGCGCCTGCAAAAGGAGAACGGCGTCGTCTACAGCATCAAGGATCTGTAGATCTCCCCTTGCGCAGCAACATGTCGGACGGTGTGACTCATCACACCCCTCGGTCGCGCGCGGCGAGCAACGCATCGGCGAGCTCGCTGAAGCCTTCACCGCAGCGGGCGTTACATACATACGTGGGGTTCTCCGCAACGCTCTCTTGGAATTCCAGTATGTTCGCGACTCCGACCGAGTGCGGAAAGAACGCAAACATGGGAGCATCATTCGGAGAGTCGCCGACAAACACGAACCGCTCCCTGTCGACTTCCAGATCGATACCGAAACACTCGCGCATCAGAATTTTCGTCATCGTCAGCTTGTCGTAGTTCCCGAACCAACCATTGACATGAATAGAACTGATTTTCGCGGTTGCGCCGGCGCCTTCGAAGAGTCCAACAATGCGAGCGACCTCCGAATCGGCCAAGCGTTGGACATCCTCGCAATAATCGATGGCAAGATCGGTTTCGCGGTAATGCTGATCGGACGCAATGGCGCTGCCCGGCACTTCCCGGAGAATATTTCGTCCAACGTGCGCGAGGCGCGCTCTCGCCTCGGCGCGTTCACTTTCACTCGCGAGAAATCGCCGCTGCATTCGCCGCCGCACGCGATCGTAGCGAAAATAAAAGGCACCGTTCTCTCCGACGACGCCGTCCACGGGCCACATTCGAGCGATGTGATCGCACCATCCTGCCGGCCGGCCGGTTATCGGCACCGTGATAACGTCCGAAGTCTTCAAGCGTTCCAACGCGCCAAAGGCCGCTGCCGTCAGGCGGCCGCCGCTCGTGAATGTGTCGTCGATGTCGAAAAAAACGCCGAGGACGTCACGGCGAGCCGCGGCGCTGAATTCATCGAGCGGTTTCATTGCGTTACACCGCCCATACCGTTTTTCAACTGATCCATGTCAGCTGCACCGCCAGATTGGTACGACCTTCTCATTATAGGGGGAGGCATCAACGGTGTCGGGATTGCCCGTGATGCTTCCGGACGTGGCCTTCGCGTGGCCCTCTGCGAAAAAGGCGATCTCGGTGGCGCCACCTCATCGGCGAGCAGCAAGCTCATTCACGGTGGGCTTCGTTACCTGGAGCATTTCGAGTTTCGATTGGTACGCGAAGCTCTGGCCGAGCGAGAGGTGCTGCTCGCCATCGCGCCGCACATCGTGCGGCCCATGCGCTTCGTAATGCCTCACGTGCGCGAGCTCCGGCCCGCATGGATGCTGCGCACGGGCCTGTTTCTCTATGATCACTTGAGCCGACGGGTGACGCTGCCGGGGTCACGAAGCGTCGATTTGTCGACCAGCGAATTCGGTATCGGTTTGAAGCCGGAGTTCCGGCGTGGCTTTGTCTACTCCGATTGCTGGGTCGACGATGCGCGTTTGGTCGCGCTCAACGCGCGGGATGCCGCCGACCATGGCGCACGCATACTCACCCGCACTCGATTCGAGTCCGCCGCACGCAACGGCGACGGTTGGCACGTCGTTCTCAAGGACAGCGTGGACGGCCGCCAAACGCTTTTACGCGCACGTGTTCTCGTGAATGCCGCGGGTCCGTGGGTGACACGAACGCTCGAAGCGCTCCCGGACGCCGAGCAGCGCCATCGCCTGCGCCTCGTCAAGGGTAGCCATATCGTGGTGCCAAGGCTTATTGCGGGCGATCACGCCCTCATTGTTCAAAACGACGACGAACGGGTGGTATTCGTCACTCCGTTCGAGGAGGACTATTCGCTCATCGGAACCACCGATGTCGTCATCTCCGGAGACCCGGGCGCGATCAGCATAAGCGACGACGAGGTCGAGTATCTGTGTCGCGCCGTCAATCGCTACGTTTCGAAACCGATCCGGGCGAGCGACGTGGTCTGGAGCTATGCCGGCGTGCGCCCGTTGTTCGACGGCGGGGAACGTGAGGCCTCGCGCATCACCCGCGATTACGCCCTCGAGCTGGAAAACCACGAACGTGGCGCACCGATCCTCACAGTCTACGGTGGCAAGCTGACGACCTACCGCCGTCTGTCAGAGCGTGCCGTGGACAGGCTCTCGGCGTTGTTTCCGAATGCCGCATCGCCGTGGACGGCCCGCCGCCCGCTGCCCGGCGGCGCCCTGCCCGCAGGCGGGCTCGACGCGCTGGTGCGCGCGCTCGCCGAACAGGCTCCCACGATGACGGAGAGAGCCTTGAGGGCGCTCGTGCGACGCCACGGCAGCCTCGCTCGCCAGGTCCTGGCGGGCGCGCCCGCGGACGCCGGCCACAGCCGCCGCTTCGGTGCCGCACTGTATGCCTTCGAGGTCGACTATCTGGTGCGCCGGGAATGGGCCCGCTGCGTCGAGGATGTGGTGTGGCGGCGCACCAAGTCGGGATTGGGTCTGGACGCGGCCGCGCGCGAGAGCCTGGCCGAATACCTGAGACAAATCTCGCCCGTCTGCCAAGCGATCCCCGGCGAGCACTGATCGGCCGGCGCGCTCAGTCTTCGCCGCCTGTCCAATCGTCGAAGGCGTTGCGGGTGATTTCCGCGAGATTTTCGAGGCCGCCATCGCGGCGAATGATGCGGCCGTCGCCGACATCGACGAGGTAGGCCCGCACCTCTGCACCGGACCCGGGCTTGGGCTCGTAGCCGTAAACGAGCACCCCGTCGGCGCCGAGCTCGCGCCCGAGCTCGCGCAACGCCCCCATGTGCGGCTCCTTGCTGACCGCATCGCCGCTCCACAGCGCCCCGGCGGAATTGACCGCGGCGTGATCGAAACCCCGCTGGTAGTACGAGTAAATCATGTCCAGCGACGAACGGCCGCGCAGAAAGTTGTGTGCGAACTCACTGATCTCGACGCTCACGCCCGGTCCCTCTTCGGCCGCCGTGGCACTCTGCCGACCCCAAAACGGCAGCACCGCGACGCGCCGGGGCGCACTCGCGGCTCGTGGCGGGACGGAACTCGCGGCGAGCGCGCTGTCGGAACCGGATGCCGACGGCCGCGGCGCCGAAACGGCGCTCAGCATCTTGCGTGCCAGCGCGATGCCGTCGTCATCGGGCCGCACGGCCGACGCGGCTTCGAGATACTGTTGCGCCTGCTCGAACTCGCCGCTTCCGATGGCGGCATTGGCGAGCGTTACGTAGCGGCTGACGATAATCTCCAGGCCGCGCGCGGCAGCGTCGTTGTCCGGCTCCAGAGCGAGCACCTGCTGATAACGCTCGAAGGCATTGTTGCCTGCCGGCGTCGTGAGACGCAGCGCGTCGACATCCGCGGAGGCCGTGCGCAGAAGCTCGCCGATCCGGTCATCGCGTGCCGAGGTCGGCGCTGGCGCGGCGACATTCGCGCCGGGAGGGCGCTCGGCATCGGACCGGTCGGGCATCAGATACGCACTCGCGACAATGCCGAGCACCACGACGGCGGCGGCGCCGATCCATACGAGGCGCGGCACGCGCCGGAGCTCGACCTTGTTCTCGCCGCGCAGTCCGGTCAGTGCACCGGAGGGCTTCGAGCTTTTGCGCGATTCC
>JBFICP010000053.1:0-16303 GCA_041581935.1 Gammaproteobacteria bacterium
CGCCGCACGCGGTGCCGAGCAATCGCACTGTCGAGGATCGTGCCATGGTCATTCGTGCCATCGCGCCGGTACGCGACAACAAAGGCACCATGGTCGCGCTCCTCGACGGCGGCGTTGTGCTCAATAACAGCGTCGGACTGGTGGATGACATTCGAAATCTGGTTTACGGCCCGGACAGTCTTCCCGAGGACAGCTTCGGAACCGTCACCCTGCTTCTCGATGACGTGCGCATCAGCACGAACGTGCCGGCGGGTCCCGGTAAACGGGCAGTGGGCACGCGTGTGTCCGAAGCGGTGCGTAAGAGCGTCCTCGAGCAAGGTGAATCCTGGGTCGACTTTGCGTTCGTCGTGAACGACTGGTACATCTCGGCCTACGAGCCCATCGTCGATGCCTACGGAAAGCGCATCGGCATGCTGCACACGGGTTTTCCGGAAGCACCTTTCCGCCATGGCTACTACCGCACTCTCGGTGCTGCGCTGCTGTTGCTCGTGTTCGGCATGCTGGTGGCGTCGCTGGTGGTGGTGCGCGGCGCGAAGGCGATTTTCGAACCCATCGAGTCCATCGCCGCGGTCGTGCGCGACATTCGCAAGGGCGAGGACAGGCGGGTCGGGAATCTTGCCAAGGACGACGAGATTGGCGAGCTCGCACGACAATTCGATGCCACTTTGAATCTGCTCACCCTGCGCAACGATCAGATTCGCCAGGCGGCGGAGCGTCTCGAAAGCAAGGTCGACGAGCGGACCAGGGAGCTCAAAGAGAAGAACCAGCACCTCGAGGACACCATCGAACAGCTCGAGGCAGCACGCCAGCAGCTGGTGGCGGCGGAGAAGCTCGCGGCGCTCGGTGAGCTCACGGCCGGCGTCGCCCACGAGATCAACAATCCCATCGCCGTCATCCAGGGAAACCTGGACGTTCTCCGCCAGGAGCTTGGTCCGGACATCATCCGGGTGCAGGACGAGGTGGATCTGATTCTCGAGCAGGTTGCGCGCATCCATGCCATCGTCGACAAGCTGCTGCGTTACTCCCGGCCTTCCCGCTACGGTGCCGAGCTCCAGGAAGTCGAACCGAACCGGCTCATCGATGAAACATTGGTTCTGGTCGAGCACGAGATGGCCGCGAGGCAATTGCGCGTCGAAACCGACTACCGTGCAACCAACCGCATCACAATCAACGCACAAGAGCTGCAGCAGGTATTGGTCAACCTGCTCGTGAACGCCGCTCAGGCCTCGAAAAGCGGCGGCCTCATTTCTATCGCCACGCGCAATTGCGACGGCGGCGAGGGTATCGCCGTAAGCATTCGCGATCGCGGCGTCGGTATCACGGCCGAGAATCTGTCGCGCATCTTCGATCCGTTTTTCACCACCAAGCGGGTGGGAGGCACGGGACTCGGACTGTCGGTAAGCTATGGGCTTTTGCGGCGTTACGGTGGTGACATCAAAGTGACCTCGGAGCCGGAGCGGGGCACCACGTTCGAGGTGCTCGTACCGGCCAAGCCCGTATTTCTCGACCAGGATTCGCGGCCGCATGCGAGCGGCTCCGGCGAGCCCGAAGCCGAGCTCGCGTCCACCAGGAGACATTGATGAACGAAGACACCTTCAATCTGCAGATAAGAAAATTTTTGAAAAAAGTCGGCATCACCTCGCAACGGGAAATCGAGACGGCGGTGCGCAAGGCGATTGAAGACGGTGACATCGACGCCGATGGAAAGCTGCACGCGACCATCACCTTGCGCGTGCCGGCAGTCGGCATCGAGCTGGACATCGAGGACGATATCGCGCTCGAGTAGTCGCGGAGGTTTCGATTCAAAACCCCTGTACGTTGGACTGAGTGCAGCGAAGCCCGGCGTCGAATCCCGCGCCCGCTTGTCGGGCTTCGCTGCGCTCAGCCCAACCTACGATCCGATCAGGCCTGGCTCGCCCAGATGAGCTTGCCCGACTCGGCCAGGTCGTAGCCCCCCAGAGCGCGTGCCAGGTCCTGGGTGGCGGGACTCTTGAGCTCGTCGAGAAGGCGCTGGAACAGAGTGCGGAAGAAAATGCCGCGATACAGCGCGAAGTCGAACGCTTCCCAGCCGGCGGATACGAAAGCGAGTCCCGACTCGGTGGCCGCGGAGCGCGCTCCCGGTGCAACGTCGGCGGCGCCCATGGCGACAGTCGCCGCTGCTTCGTGCTCGGAGTTGGCGCGACCGATGACGTTCAGATCGTCGCTGGATGCTTCATGGCGGGCAAGCAACTCCTGAAAGAAGCGCTGCGAGCCGGCGCCGTCCTGACGCAGCACCCAGGTATGCTTCGCCGCGATCAGCCGCTCCACCGCGCGCCCCTCCTCGGGGATCGCCCGCGATACCAGTAACCCCTGTTCGCGTCGAAAGCCGCGTACCAGGACCCACTGATGATGCTGGGCGAATGCGCTGATTAGGGCCGGATGGCGCAGATGGCTCTCCTCGGCGGGTCCCCAGTGAATGGCGCTGGCATCGGCACGCCCGGAGGCGAGCAAAGACAAACCCAAACGCGTTCCGGTCGGGGCGTAACTGAACATCGCACGTGCCTGCACCTCGGTGGCCAGGTTCGCGAGCACCCGGTGAAGCAGCGCATCGTCGCTGCCGGCCAGCATAAGGCGATCGGCGAGCACTCCACCGTGGCTCGACTCCAGCAGCCACTGGTCGACGAGGTCGCGCGGGAACAACCACTTCCCGGTTATCTTGGTGCCGGGGATCTTTCCTTCGCTGGCCAGCGCGTAGATCTTTTTCTCGTTGACCTGCAGGTAGTCGGCCACCTGGCGAACGCTCAGGAAGCGCGGCTCGGTTCTCTTGCGGGTCGATTCCTGTGCGGGCCGGTCGTGCAGCGCCGTCGGTTCTTTCGCCATTGGCCGCACCGCTCAGGCGGCGTGCACCGGCGGTCCCGTGCGACGCTTTCGCGACGCGGGCGTGCGCGGCGGGCGGGCGTCGAACTCGATGCGATCGGCGCCGTTGTATACGAGGAAATGTTTCCCCTTGGCCCGTGCGATCATGATGAGTCCGAGATCCTGTGCGAGCTCGAGACCCATGTGGGTGATGCCCGAGCGGGACAGCAGCGCCGGAATACCCATGTGCGCGACCTTCATGACGATTTCGGAGGTCAATCGGCCGGTGGTATAGAACAGCTTGTCGCCGCCGCCCTCGCGCTCGAGCCACATCAATCCCGAGATGGCATCCGCCGCGTTGTGACGCCCGACATCTTCGATGAACGTGATAATTTCGGTATCCCGGCACAGCGCGCATCCGTGCACCGCGCCGGCGCGCTTGTAGATCTCGTTGTACGCGGCGATCTCGCCGAGCAGGGCATAGATGCGCGACTGCATGAGCGTGACATGCGGCACGCGCCAGTTGTAGAGCTCATCGAGCGTGCAGCTGAACACGGTGCCTTGGCCGCAGCCGGTGGTCACCGTGCGTCCCGAGAGCTTTTCCTCCCAGTCGACGATGCCTTTGCCGTCGGCGGTTGTCACCGCGACCTGCTCGCGCTCCCAGTCCACTTCCACGGAGCGAATGCTCTCGATGTCCTCGATGAGTCGTTGATTGCGCAGATATCCCAGGGTAAGGGCCTCGGGGTAGGTGCCGAGGGTCATGAGCGTGACCACCTCGCGGTCGTCCACCTTGATGGTCAGGGGAAACTCGCCGGCGACCTCCATGTCACGACTTTCGCCCTGCTCGTCGACGGCCTGGACCGCATGGGTGGGCGCGAGGCCCGCCTGGCTCATCGTCGGTCGATAGGGCTGGTCTCGGTCGGGCATGGGCTTCAGCGCACGTTCGGCCGTACGCTCAACCGCCGGTCACGCTCATGTGGCGCATGATGACCACCTGCCGAGAGAGGTCGAAATCGTGGCCCTTCGGCTTGATGGCCATCGAGTCCTCGATGGCCCGTCGCAGGCGTGCATCGTCGCCGGGATGGGCCCTCAGCACGTGGCGCAGGTCCACCGAATGCTCCTGACCCAGGCACAGCAACAGGCGCCCCTGCACAGTGACGCGGACACGGTTGCAGGATTCGCAGAAGTTGTGGCTGTGGGGCGAGATGAATCCAACCCGCGAGGCGGTATCGGCCACCTGGAAATAGCGCGACGGTCCGCCGGTGGTCTCGGTGGTCGGGATGAGGCGATAGCGGGTCTCGATGTCGCGGCGCACCTCGTCGCTCGAATAATAGGCGAGCGCCCGGTCGTGGTCGTCGATGAGGCCAAGCGGCATTTCCTCGATGAAGCTGATGTCCATGCCGCGCTCGACCACGAAGTCCACCAGATCGAGAATCTCGTCCTCGTTGCGGTGCTTGAGTATCACGCTGTTGATTTTGAGCCGTTTGAAACCCGCGGCGCGCGCCGCATCGATGCCGCGCAGCACCTTATTGAGATCGCCGATGCGGGTGATATTTCTAAAACGCATCGCGTCGAGACTGTCGAGGCTCACGTTGATGCGCTTGACGCCGGCATCGCGCAACGGGCCTGCAAGGCGCTCGAGCTGCGAGCCGTTGGTGGTGAGCACCAGCTCGTCGAGCCCCGGCAGCTTGCCCAGCTCGCACACGAGTTGCATGATGTTGCGGCGTACCAGGGGCTCGCCGCCGGTCAGTCGCAGCTTGGTCACACCGAGGGCGGTGAAGGCGCGCGCCACGGCATGAATCTCCTCGAGCGTCAGCACCTGCGCGCGGGGCAGGAAGGTCATGTCCTCGCTCATGCAGTACACGCAGCGGAAATCGCAACGGTCCGTTACCGAAAGGCGTGCATAGGTCACGTGGCGCCCGAAGCGATCGACGAGCCGCGGGGTGGCGCTCGGCGTCGTGGTCACGTTTTCTGCTCGTCCTGTGTTTCCCATGCTCGTAGCCTTCATCGACCGGCGGCGGCTAGTGTAAAGCAAGATGCGGGCCTGCCGTGACGGGAGGCGCCCAACCGCCCGGATACGCGCCCCGCCGCCGCCAAATTGCCTGCCGCGCCCGCCCACGGCTGTGTCAAATTGTCGCAGCCCGATGGATGCTGGTCCAATTTGCCCCGGCTCGGGCCACGTCCGGCGCCGCCGCCGGAGACAATTCCCGTGCGCAAAAGGGGGGCACGGGCCCCGGCACAACATGGTATGTTACTTGCTTCTCGCCGGTACTCGCCAGTGGAGCCGCCTATGTCCGAGACGCCGAAACTCACGCCCAGCGTCACCGAGATTCCGGTCACGGTGCTGGTCGAGTGCCGGCAGGCACGGGTCGGCCAGTGGGTTCAGGATCAATGGGAGGCGATCGCGGTGGTCGCCGGCGAGGACGTCATCACCCATGAGGCGTCGACCACCCTGGTGCACGAGGATGCCGAGTGCCGGCGTTACCTGTGGTCGGGATTCAAGCTGGCCCTCTACAAGGACGCGTGCGAAAGCTATTGGTACAACTTGATGAGCGGCACGCCTTACCTGTATGTCATCTGCCAGGTCGACGAGGACGAGGACGGTGAGGAGAGCCTGATTCCGGCCCTGGTGACCGCGGATCAGCAGGAGGCCACGGGTCACATGGAGACCGACGACCGGGTCTTCTCGGTGCCCATGCCGGAGCATGTGCACGGCTGGCTGGAGCGCTATGTCGTCGAGCACTACGTTCCGGCGCTCAAGAAGAAGCGCAAACGCCGCCAATGGGCGGAGGAATCAGAGTATGTCGAAGCGTCCGGAGACGACGCATCGCCGCCCGTCAAGCACTGACCCGGAAGACGGCGACCCATTTCTCAGCCGCTGGGCGCGGCGCAAGCGTGTCGCCCGCTCCGGTGGTGATCCGGATGCCCGCGATGACCAGCCGGCGCGTGACATCGAAGCGCGGCAATCGATCGCGCCCGTGACCGGCGACGCGTCCCCGCAAGGCGACGACGAGCAGGCCGAGGCGCTTACCGACGACGACATGCCGCCGCTGGATGCCATCGACGAGAACACCGACATGAGCGGTTTTTTTTCGCCCAAAGTCAGCCAGGCGGTGAAGAAGGCGGCGCTCAGAAAATTCTTCCACAGCTCGGCATTCAATTTCGTCGACGGCCTCGACGACTACGACGACGACTTCAGGAACTTTCCGTCGCTCGGCGACATCATCACCTCGGACATGCGCAGTCAGATGGAGCGCGAAGCCGAGCGCGCCAAGCAGGCGCTTGCGAAGGACGCCGAGCCGGGCGGCGAGCACGGCGCAGACGACAGACTCGATGAGACACCGGCCGCGGAGTCGCGCGGAGCGGCCGACGAAACGAGCGAAACGGCTTCGCTCGAGCCCGCCGAGGCGCAGCCGGGCGAAGCCGAGCCAAGGGCGCCCGGCGTCACCCGCGACAGGCGCGTATACGCCGCGACCGGTCCTGGAAAATTGCGGCCCAGGGCAAGGACCGACGATGGGGACGGGGATCGGCCCGACGATCGGGGCGACGATCGCACATGAGCGCGACGCAGGCAGCACGCCTGTCGGCGGCGGAGCTCGAATCACGACTCGGTTGCCGGCTGCCGGAGCAATCGGACAACGGCAAGGCCCGCATTGCGGCGCTGATGGCCGATACCTGGAGCCATCGCAAGCCCACATCCCTGGTCGGATATTCATCGGCGGGTAGCGTCGCCATCATCGCCGAACGCGAGCGCGGCGAGGCGCTGGCCGCGCGCCTCGGTGACGGCGTCGCCTGCACGTTGCTGATTCCCTCGTCGAGTGCGGTAACCCAAGAAGGCGCCGCCGCCGGCTCCGGAAAGCCCCCATCGGTGCGCCATATTCACGCCGAGCTTGCGGGAGTTTCGGGCTATCTCGGCAATTTCACGGTGCGCGGCCGGGTGAAGGGCGACGAGGTGGACATCGCACCATCGCTGCTGACGGCACACAAGCCGTTCGACGTGGTCCTGGACCTCGGCAAGCCGGTGCAGCTCGTGCGCGAGATCCTGCCGCCCGGCTACTACGCACCGGGGGACGACGGCGAGGCGCTCGAGCGCGCGCTCGAGGAGATCCCGGAGCTCACGGGCGAGTTCGAGAAACCCCGCTACTTCGACTACAACCCGGACATCTGCGCCCACGGCGCCAGTGGCATCGCCGGATGCACGCGCTGCATCGACGCCTGCCCGACCGTTGCCATCAGCAGCATCGGCGAGCACATCGAGGTGAATCCCTATCTGTGCCAGGGTGGCGGCAGCTGCGCCACCGCCTGTCCGAGCGGCGCGATAACCTATGCGTTTCCCACCGCGGGCGATCTGCTCGCGAGCCTGCGCACGGTGCTCGCCGCCTACCATTCCGGCGGGGGCGCGCATGCCAGGGTGCTGTTTTACGACGGCGAGGCCGGTCGCGCGTGGCTTGGGCGTAATGCCGAGGCGCTGCCGGAAAACCTCGTGCCCTGCGAGGTCGAAGAAATCGGCTCGGTGGGCATGGATACGTGGTTGAGCGTTTTCGCCTACGGGGCCGAGGGCGTCGCCATGTTGCTGGTTCCTGACACGCCGCCGTCGGTACGCCGCGAGCTCGAGGCGCAGTGCCGATTCACCACCGCCATTCTCGAGGGCATGGGCCAAGGTGGACGCGCCATTCATTTGCTGGACGACACCGGCGGGGCGGATTTGAAAGCGTCCGTTCTCCCGGCACTCGAGGGTGGCGCGGATGTCGAGCCGATTGAGCCCGCGACCTTCCAGCCACAGAACGAGAAGCGCACCAATATCCGCCTCGCCGTCGAGCACCTCTACGAGCAGTCCGGCGCGTTCGAGGCTGCCCGAGACGGCGAGTCCCGGGAAGCCCGGGCCGCGATCGCGCCGCTGCCCGACGGGGCCCCTTTCGGCGAGCTGCTCATCAATACCGAGACCTGCACTTTGTGCATGGCGTGCGTCGGCGTATGCCCGGTTTCGGCGCTCGGTGATGGTGGTGCCGAGCCGAAGCTGCTGTTCGTCGAGTGGAACTGCGTGCAGTGCGGTCTGTGCGAGGCGGCCTGTCCCGAGGACGCCATCGAGCGGCGCGCACGCTTCATCTATGATCCCCGGCTTCGCCGTGAGCAGCGCGTGCTGAACGAGGACAAGCCGTTTCACTGTGTCGGCTGTGGCAAGGCGTTCGCAACCACCCGGGTCATCGAGCGCATGCGCGAGAAGCTTGCCGGGCACTGGATGTTCCAGAAGCCGGAGGCCGTGAAGCGACTGGAGATGTGCGAGGACTGCCGGGTCAAGGACATGTTCAAGGACGGCGGTGGCCTGCTCGACGGCTTCGAGGACGCGTGATGCGTTGCAGCACCGCCCGGCCGGGCGACAGGGTCAGAGGGGCCCGGTGTGGGAACATTTGTCCCACCGGGCGCGGTGCCCGCGGGTTCCAGGGGACGTCGGTTGGTCGGATTGCAGCCTAATTGGTGGTTTCCCCTCGCGGTCCCGGGCACGGGAATTGCTTGCAAACAAGAGGATCGATCCATTACCTGGCACGACATAAAGAATGAATGCAGGGGCGGTGGCTCCGTCGGTGACGGCGGGCATGGGTGAGGCGGCACGCGGCGCATCGCGCGAGGACGCGGTGCGCGCCAGTACCTACAGCCTCCTGGGCGCCCTGCTCGCGGCCCCGCCAAAAGCGTCCCTCATCGAGCTGCTGACCCGAATCACCCCCGCGGAGATGGGTGACGAGGGCGATCTCGCGGCTGCCTGGGAGGTGCTGCGCCTGGCCGGCGAGCGGGCCTCCGTCGAAGCCCTGGACGACGAGTACCACGAGCTGTTCGTCGGTATCGGCCGCGGCGAGGTGGTTCCCTACGGATCCTGGTACATGACGGGATTTCTCATGGACCAGCCACTGGCGGTGCTTCGCCGGGATCTGGCCGAGCTCGGCTTCGAGCGTCAGGAAGACATCAAGGAGCCGGAGGACCACGCGGCGGCGTTGCTGGAGACCATGGGTCTGATGATCAGCGACGGCGACGCCTCGGTGGATACCCAGCGGCGCTTTTTCCAGAGCCACATGGGCCCGTGGATGCGCACCTTTTTTTTGGATCTCCAGAAAGCCACCGCGGCGCGTTTTTACCGCGCCGTCGGGCAATTTGGAGAGCAATTTATCGAATTCGAACGCAAGTATCTGACGATGCTCGTTTGAATCGCCATTGCTATGGAGATAGTCGGTGGGACGCCATCGGCGAAACATTCACGCGTGAGGAGTAGAGCATGAACAAGACACCGAAGGTAGCTAAGGGACGGCGCGCCTTTCTCAAGCGCGCGGCCGTCGCGGGTGGTGCCGTAACGGTGGCGGCGGCAGGCGGTGCTGCGGTCGCCGATAGGGCCCCGGAGACGCCGCAGACGCGTGTGCCCGAGAAGGGCTCACAGGGTTATCGGGTGACGCCGCACATCGAGGCGTACTACCGGTCGACGCGAGGCTAGCCGCGAGGCGGCTTGGCGATACGAACGTATTCGCTCAACTCGAAGGAGAAAAGCGATGAAGTTGATTAGAAAGAATGGCCACGCCTCGAGCGGCGCCAGCGTGTCCGTAAGATTGCCCGGGGAAGCCATCGGCCGACGTACCTTCCTGCGTCGGTCGGGGCTCACCATGGGTGGCGCGGCGGTGGCCGGCATGCTGCCGGCGACCATGATGCGCAAGGCGCACGCCGACAAGTTCGCGCCGAAGGCGGGGGTCGCGACGGAGCTGCGTCGCAGCATCTGCACCCACTGCTCGGTCGGCTGCGGCGTCATCGCCGAGGTGCAAAACGGTGTCTGGACCGGTCAGGAGCCGGACTTCGATTCTCCGTTCAACCTCGGCTCCCACTGCTCCAAGGGCGCTTCGGTGCGCGAGCACGGCATGGGCTCGCGACGTCTGAAGTATCCCATGAAGCTCGTTTCCGGAAAGTGGAAGCGACTTTCGTGGGACGAAGCCATCGACGAGATCGGCGACCAGCTGCTGGCCATCCGCGAGCAGTCGGGACCCGATTCCGTGTACTGGCTGGGCTCGGCGAAGCACAGCAACGAGCAGTCCTATTTGTTCCGAAAGTTCGCCGCCTTCTGGGGCTCGAACAACGTCGATCACCAGGCGCGTATCTGCCATTCCACCACGGTGGCGGGTGTCGCGAACACCTGGGGCTACGGCGCCATGACCAACTCCTACAACGACATGCACAACTGCAAGGCGATGATCTTCATCGGCAGCAACGCCGCCGAAGCCCATCCGGTTGCCATGCAGCACATCCTGCGTGCCAAGGAGAACGGCGCCAAGATGATCGTCTGCGACCCGCGCTACACGCGCACGGCGGCGCACTCGGATCACTTCGTACGCCTGCGCCCTGGCACCGACGTGGCGCTCGTGTGGGGCATGCTGTGGCACGTGTTCGAGAACAACTGGCAGGACGACGAGTACATCCGCCAGCGTGTCTACGGCATGGACGAGATTCGCGAGGAAGTCGCCAAGTGGAACCCGGCGGAGGTCGAGCGGGTCACCGGCGCCGACGAGGCGACCGTCAAGGAGGCCGCGAAGATCATGGCCGAGAACCGGCCGGGCACCATCGTCTGGTGCATGGGCGGCACTCAACACACCATCGGCAACAACAACACGCGCTCCTACTGTGTGTTCCAGCTGGCGCTCGGCAACATCGGCAAGAGCGGTGGCGGTGCCAACATCTTCCGCGGCCACGACAACGTGCAGGGTGCCACCGACTTCGGTGTGCTGTCCCACACGTTGCCGGGCTACTACGGTTTGAGCGCTGGTTCCTGGGCGCACTGGGCGCGTGTCTGGGACGTCGATCTGGAGTGGCTGAAGGGCCGATTCGCTCAGGAAGAGGTCGTCGGCGACGCAGGCAAGGGCGTCATGCCCATGAACTACAAGGGCATCCCGGTATCGCGCTGGGTGGATGGTGTCATCGAGGACAAGGCCAACATCGGCCAGAAGGACAACATCCGCGCCATGATCTACATGGGTCACGCGGTCAACAGCCAGACCCGCGGTGAGGATATGAAGAAGGCCATGGCGAAGCTCGATCTCATGGTCATCGTCGATCCCTACCCGACCCACGCCGCGGTCATGAGCGATCGCACCGACGGCATCTACCTGCTGCCGGCCTCGACCCAGTTCGAGACCTACGGCTCGGTGACGGCGTCGAATCGCTCGCTTCAGTGGCGTGACAAGGTCATCGACCCGGTCTGGGAGTCGCTCCCCGATCAGACCATCCTCGCCAAGTTCGCGAAGAAGCTCGGCTTCGACCAGCAGCTCTTCAAGAACATCAAGGTCGTCAACGGCGAGCCCTTGATCGAGGACATCACCCGCGAGTGGAATCGCGGCATGTGGACCATCGGCTACACCGGTCAGAGTCCGGAACGCTTGAAGGCCCACGCCGCCAACCGCCACACCTTCAACACCACCACGTTGAAGGCCGAGGGCGGCCCGGTGGACGGCGACTACTACGGTCTGCCGTGGCCCTGCTGGGGAACCCCGGAAATGGGACACCCCGGCACGCCGGTGCTCTACGACACCAGCAAGCCGGTGGCCGAGGGCGGCCTCAACTTCCGCGCCCGTTTCGGCGTGGAGCGCAATGGCGTCAACCTGCTCGCCGAGGGCTCCTACAGCGTCGGCTCGGAGATCAAGGACGGCTATCCCGAGTTCAGCGACAAGGTGCTGAAGCAGCTCGGCTGGTGGGACGACCTCACCGACGCGGAGAAGGAGGCCGCCGAGGGCAAGAACTGGAAGACCGACCTTTCCGGCGGTATCCAGCGGGTCGCCATCAAGCACGGCTGCGCGCCCTTCGGCAACGCCAAGGCCCGCGCGGTGGTCTGGACCTTCCCGGATCCGGTGCCGTTGCATCGCGAGCCGTTGTACACGCCACGGCGTGATCTGGTGGCCGACTACCCGACCTACGAGGACCGCAAGCGCTTCTATCGCCTGCCGACGCGTTACGGGTCGATTCAAGCCACCGATCACTCCAAGGACTATCCGCTGATCTTCACCAGCGGTCGCCTGGTGGAGTACGAGGGCGGCGGCGAGGAGCAGCGCTCCACCGCCTGGCTCGCCGAGCTTCAGCAGGACATGTTCGTGGAGATCAATCCCGCGGACGCCAACGATCGAGGGCTCAAGAACGGCGACATGGTCTGGATGGATACCCCCGAGGGTAACCGCATCAAGGCCAAGACCATGATCACCCAGCGGGTGGCGCCGGGTGTCGTTTGGACGCCGTTCCACTTCGGTGGCTTCTACCGCGGCGAGGATCTGCTGGACAAGTATCCGGCCGGTGCCGCGCCCTACGTACGTGGCGATGCCTGCAATACGGCGTTCACATATGGCTATGACTCAGTGACTCAGATGCAGGAGACCAAGGTCACCCTGTGTCAGGTCAGCGCAGTCTGAGAGGAGATACACCATGGCACGAATGAAGTTTCTCTGTGATGCCGAGAGGTGCATCGAATGCAACGGCTGCGTTGTAGCCTGTAAGAACGAGCACGAGGTTCCGTGGGGCGTAAATCGCCGCCGCGTGGTGGTGCTGGACGACGGTGTGCCGGGGGAGAAATCCATCTCGGTGGCCTGTATGCACTGCACCGACGCGCCCTGCGCTGCCGTCTGCCCGGTGGATTGCTTCTATACGACCGACGACGGCATCGTCCTGCACGACAAGGACCTGTGCATCGGCTGCGGGTACTGCTTCTACGCATGCCCGTTCGGCGCACCGCAGTATCCTCAGAAGGAGGCCTTCGGTGTGCGCGGCAAGATGGACAAGTGCACCTTCTGTGCGGGCGGTCCGGGTGAGAACAACTCCGACGCGGAGTACACCAAGTACGGCCGCAACCGCATCGCCGAAGGCAAGCTGCCGCTGTGCGCCGAGTTCTGCGCAACCAAGGCGTTGCTTGGCGGAGACGGCGACATGGTCGCCGACATCTATCGCCAGCGCGTCTTGAAGCGTGGTGGCCGGCCGCAGACGTGGGGCTGGGAGACGGCCTACAAGAAGGCGAGCTGACGCCGCCGCCGGCGCCCCGACCGTTGTGATCGGACGGGGCGCCGGCGGATTTTCGAGGTTCCCGCTCCCGGGAGGAACGGGACTGTTTGCACGTGCGCGGATCAACGACAGGAGCTACTCCATGAAAAGAAGAGGGGCACTGACCATCGCGGTGGTAGCGTGTACCGCCCTCGCCAGCGGTTGCTGGGAATCGACCGACGTCACGGTTCATGAGCCTGGACGGTACAAAGGCGTCAATGACCCGCTGCTCGATGCCAAGAGCACCGCCGAGCGCGAGGAAGTCCTGCAAAAGCGCTTCCAGCTGGTCCAGGTAGACCGCTAGATTCGACGCTGGAATTGCGCTAACGTGGCTGCGGTTACGGATCGCTGGAGGGGTCCGTGATCGCAAAGCAACAATGGCGACTGCGGATGGAGATCGCCAGTCTGACCGGCCTATGGAGGGGTACGAACAGCCGCGACCGGTCGTTCGGTAACCTGATTCGTAAGACTAACGAGAGCCGCATGTCAGCAATACTTGCGCGTAGTCGCATCCTCGGGGTGGTGTTGATCCTGTCCCTTGGCACCGTGATCGCCGGTTGCTCCGGTGACCGAAGTGACCCCGGTGCCAAGCGCAGCCAGCAACAGTCCGAGGTGCTGCAGGAGCGCATCAAAACGACACAAGTCGATCGCTGAGATCGGCGGCCACCAACTTCAAGCCGGCGGCCCCGCGCGAGAGTGCAGAGGTCACAAACAATTAATGACAAGGCGGAGGAGCGTTGGAGATGGCAAGAACCGACACACCGACCCGAACGGCGCGCGCGCGACGATACAAGCGTATCGTCCTGTGGACCGTCGCCATCATCCTGGTAGGCGCCGTAGTGCTGCCGCTCGGCAGCTACGTGTACACCGGCATTCAGTCGGCCCACGCCCAGGCCGTCGAAGACACCAACCCGCGTTCCAATTACTGGCGCGCCGTGCGTGAAGGACAACAGGGATACACGGCCGTTGTGGGCCAGGAAACCGACGTGCTGGTGCAGAATGGCGGCCAGAACTGGCGTCAGTACCGCAACCGGCTGCTCGCCAACTACGGTGGCTGGGCGCTGTTCCTCATCGCGCTGGCGATTCTCCTGTTCTTCGGTCTGCGCGGCCGCATCAACCTCGCCGAGGGCCGTACCGGCAGGCTGGTGTTGCGCTGGAGCACCTGGGAACGGTTCGTCCACTGGTACACGGCCACCCTGTTCGTCATCCTCACCATCACCGGCTTGAGCCTCTTGTTCGGGCGGGCGGTGCTGATTCCGCTGCTCGGTCCCCAGGGCTTCGCCGCCTGGGCGGATATCGCCATCGGGCTGCACAACTTCACCGGCCCGGCATTCGCCATCGGCGTGCTCATCATGATTCTCATGTGGTTACCGCGTAATCTCCCTTCCAAGGGCGATGGCGAGTGGCTCGCCAAGGGCGGCGGCATGTTCAAAGACGGGGTCCATCCGCCGGCGGGCAGATTGAATGCCGGCGAGAAAATCTGGTTCTGGATCATCTGCACCATCGGCGTGGCCACCATCGTCACCGGATTCATACTGGACTTCCCTAACTACGGTCAGACGCGCGAAACCATGCAGCTCTCCAGCATCATCCACGGCGCGTGCGCACTCGTATGGGTCGGCGTCTGGTTCGGGCACGCCTACATCGGCACCATCGGCACCGAGGGCGCCCTGGAGGGCATGACCACCGGATACGTGGACGAGAACTGGGCCAAGCAGCACCACGACCTGTGGTATGAGGAAGTCCGCCAAGGGGGAGCGAAGGTGCGCACGGCCGACGCAGCGCCCGCCAAGCCCGGTGCGGGCGGTGCCGGAGAGCAGCCGGCCTGAGCGCCCGCACCCCGCATCATCCATGGCGCCCCTCCTCCCCTCGGGAGGAGGGGCGTTTGCATTTCGATACGTCCAGCCAGCGGCGATGAAGCGATTCCCGGAAGCGGTGCGTACGGCCATGCAGGCGAGTGGCGCCGCGGCCACCTGTGTGGCGGTGCAGCTCGACGGTGACGACTGGGAGGCGGCGCTGTTTATCCAGCTGGCGGGCGCCGAGTACAAAGCGGATCGGCGCGCGCTGAAGAATGCCCGGGGCCCGCTCGCGGTCGGCATGGAGACGGATTTGATCGAGACCGATTCGGGCGCTGTGGTGCTTCTGCGCCCGGCCATCTACACCCAGCCGAAGGATCCCTTCACCTGCGAGATACTGCTCACCCCCGGTGATGGCGGTGCGCATTTCGATGCGCTCAAGCTACTGTCCCGGCAACCCCGGCTTTCCTGGTTCCTGGGCGATCAAACCCATTGGATATTGCATTCCCAGCAGCACGCGCTGGATACGGCCCAGCGCGACGGATTCGATGCGTTGCTGCGTGACGCGCTCAAGCACGACACGATGGTGCGCATGTCGAGCCGTTACGATGCGCAGGCCGCTCTGGCGGAAATCGTCAAGCACTACGAGTTGCGCGCCGGAACTCAGGCCGGCGAGTACGCCACGGCGGTGCCACCGGCTTCTCGTACGCCGCACTGATCGGTGGCCTCCCGTTTGCGCCGTCCCGTGACCCCGATTGTCTCAGCCGTGCGCACGCGCGCGTGGCGGGTCGCGATTGTGTTGACGGCGTTCGCGGTGACGGCTGCGGCCGGGCCGATCGCCAATCAGGAATACTTGAGCGCGCTGGAGCGTGGCGATCTGGACGGGGCGGCACGACTGATCGATTCGGGCGTCGACCTGAACGCGCAGCGCGCCGACGGCAAGACCTTGCTGATTCTCGCCGCCAAGCAAAGCGACGTGATCCTCGTGCGCCAGCTCATCGCAGCGGGCGCGAACGTCAACATGACCACGGGCAACGGCGGCACGGCCCTGATGTTCGCCGCCATCCGCGGTGATATCGAAACGCAGGCGGCGCTGATCGACGCCGGTGCCGACGTCAACGCCGTCGGTGGATTCGATTGGACGGCGCTCATGGTGGCGGCAGTCAAGGGGCATCTAGCGGCGGTCCGCCAGCTTCTCGCGAGCGGCGCCAATCCCAATCTGCGCGACATCTACGGTTGGACGCCGCTCATGCGCGCCGTGTACGAGGAGCGCGACGCGATCGTCGAGGTGCTCCTCGGCGAGCCCGACGTCGATCTCGACGCCAGGAACGACCAGGGCGCGACGGCGCTGCACCTGGCCGCGGTCAAAGGCAACGAAGGGCTGGCGCGCTCCCTGCTCGAGGCGGGCGCGAGCCCTTCGATACGGGACCGGGCGGGCAGGACCCCGGCGCTGATGGCCGTAGTCGCCGGTCACGAGGACATGGCGACGATACTGGGGCAGTCCGCCCCTCAGTAGGCATCGCCCGCTCGGGCTAGCACATCATCTGTGAGCGTGAATACTCGGCCATGCTGACGACCTCGGCATCACCCGTCGCGGGCTTACGGATATCCGAAGTCTCGTGCTCGAG
>JBFICP010000054.1:0-16232 GCA_041581935.1 Gammaproteobacteria bacterium
CAACCTGCGTCGAGCAAGACCTGCTCGGCGAGCGGTCGATCGCCAATAGCCAAGCAACCCAGAATGATCTCCACACCGATGGCATCACGGGTGGCATCATAGTGAGCGGAGGTGACGGAGTAGTTCTCGTAGCTGCTCATGGGCTCGCACCATCGAACGACAGCACGGATGTTAGATTGCCAGCATAAAATTTGCACTCGATACACTACAATGGCGCCTCGGGAGATGCGCAACCGAGATGCATAGCCGCCGAGCGAGTGAGGAAGCATGACGAATTCGAGGTTCAAAGGCACTGTTGACTACGTCGCCACGGAAGACCTCATGCTGGCGGTCAATGCCGCCATCACGGTCGGCAGACCTCTGCTGGTCAAGGGAGAGCCCGGCACCGGAAAGACACGTCTCGCAGAGGAAGTTGCGGCGGCCCTCGATCGCCCCCTCATCGCTTGGCATATCAAGTCTACCAGCAAGGCACAGCAGGGCCTCTACGAATACGATGCCGTCGCAAGACTGCGTGACTCTCAGCTCGGTGATTCGCGTGTGCACGACATCGGCAACTACATCGTCAAGGGGAAGTTGTGGGAGGCATTCGAAAGCCAGGTGCAGCCCGTCTTGCTCATCGACGAAATCGATAAAGCCGATATAGAGTTCCCCAACGATCTCCTGCTGGAGCTCGATCGCATGGAGTTCCATGTCTACGAAACCCGCCAGCAGATCGTCGCCAGACAACGCCCAATCATCTTTATCACAAGCAACAACGAGAAAGAACTTCCCGATGCGTTTTTGCGGCGATGTTTCTTTCACTACATTCGCTTTCCCGACAAGGAAACCATGGCGAATATCGTACGCGTGCACTATCCCGATTTGAAAAAGGACATTCTGCGCGAATCACTGGAGGCATTCTTCGACCTTCGCGAAGTTCCCGGATTGAAAAAGAAGCCATCCACCGCCGAGCTTCTCGATTGGATAAAGTTGCTCGTTGCGGAAGACATTCCCGCCGATGCATTGCGCGCCAAAGACGACGGCAAGATCATTCCGCCTCTCTACGGCGCACTTTTGAAAAACGAGCAGGACGTGCACCTGTTCGAACGACTGGTATTTCTGAATCGAAGAAGGAACTGACCCCGAGGATGCTCGTCGACTTCTTCTTCATGCTCCGGGCAGCCGCCGTTCCCGTGTCGCTGACGGAGTTTCTGGCGCTTCTGGAGGCGCTTTCTCGCCGTGTCGCTGGTTACAGTGTCGACGATTTTTACTACCTCGCGCGCGCCACGCTCGTCAAGGACGAGCGCCATTTCGATCGCTTCGACCGGGTTTTCGGAGCTCACTTTCGTGGCATGCAGGAGTTGTTTCACGAAATTATCGGCGAGATACCCGAGGAGTGGCTGCGCCGTGAGGGAATTCGTCATCTGAGCGAGGAAGACAAGCGCCAAATCGAGGCGCTGGGTGGATGGGAAAAGCTCATGGAGACTTTGCGTGAGCGGCTGAGCGAGCAACGCGAGCGCCACGCCGGCGGCTCTAAATGGATCGGCACCTCGGGCACGTCGCCTTTCGGAGCTTACGGCTACAATCCTGAAGGCATTCGAATAGGACTGCATGATTCCCGCAACCGTCGCGCGGTCAAGGTGTGGGATCGCCGGGATTTCCGGAATCTCGACGACGGTGTCGAGATCGGCACTCGTAACATCAAGCTCGCGTTGCGTCGACTTCGAGAATTTGCCCGACAGGGCGCGGCCGAGGAACTCGATCTCGACGATACTATCCGCTCGACCGCGCGCAATGCCGGGCTACTCGATCTGAAGCTCATTCCGGAACGCCACAATACCGTCAAAGTGCTGTTGTTTCTCGACGTCGGTGGCTCCATGGAGGAGCACGTCAAAATTTGCGAAGAGCTTTTCTCGGCCGCACGCTCGGAGTTCAAGCACCTCGAGCACTATTATTTTCACAACTTCATCTACGAATCGCTGTGGAAAGACAACGGACGGCGCATGCGTGAGCGCGTATCGACCTACGAGCTCATGCACACCTATGGGAGCGATCACAAGCTTATCTTCATCGGTGACGCATCCATGAGTCCGTACGAAATAATCCATCCGGGCGGCAGCGTCGAGCACTGGAACGAAGAACCGGGAGCCGTGTGGATGGCAAGGCTCCTGTATACCTACCCGAAGGCCATCTGGCTCAACCCCGAGCCGATGCAGCGATGGGAGTACACGCCTTCGATCGGGATCACGAAGGAGATCATGGGCGATCGGATGTTTCCGCTGACTCTGGCAGGTCTCGACCGCGGGATTCGCGAGTTGCAGAAAGCCGGCAGCGGGCTCGCCGTGTAATTGTGAAAGCGCGAGCTTGCTTGCTCCTATGGGAAGATTTTCCCGGCGCCTAGAATAACCCCTCGACTTCACCCTTGGTGTTCAAACGGATGGCTTCGGCCGCCGGCGCCCGCGGCAGACCCGGCATGGTCATCATCTCGCCGCACAGCGCGACGACGAACTCGGCGCCGGCGGAAAGCCGCAGCTCGCGGATCGGAATGACGTGGCCTTCGGGAACACCCTTGGCGTTCGGATCGGTGCTGAAGCTGTACTGGGTCTTCGCCATGCATACGGGGAAATGACCGTAAGCATCCTGTAGCTGGTTGAAGCGGTTGCGCACCGCCTGCTCGGCGCTCACATCGGATGCGCCGTAAATCTTCGTCGCGATGGTCTTAACCTTGTCCCACAAGGTCATGTCGTCGGGATAAAGGGGCGCGAATGCCGCTTTGCCGGCATCGACCAGATTCACCACCTGGCGCGCGAGCTCCTCGGTCCCCGCCCCGCCGTCGGCCCAGTGAGAGGCGATCACAGCCTTGGCACCATTGTCGGCGGCAACGTCGCTGACCACCTGCATCTCCGCCGGCGTATCGGTGATGAACTTGTTGATGGCCACCACCACCGGAACCCCGAAGCGCTTCAGATTCTCGATGTGGCGCGCCATGTTTGCGCATCCGGTACGCACGGCATCCACGTTTTCCTCCTTCAGGTCGCTCATGGCGACCCCACCGTGCATCTTCAACGCCCGCAGCGTCGCTACCAGCACGACGGCGCTCGGCGCGAGCCCCGCCTTACGGCATTTGATGTCGAAAAACTTCTCGGCGCCCAGATCGGCCCCGAATCCGGCCTCGGTGACCACGTAGTCGGCGAGCCGGAGCGATGTCTTGGTGGCGACCACGGAGTTGCAACCGTGGGCAATATTGGCGAACGGCCCGCCGTGAATGATGGCGGGATTGTTCTCGAGAGTCTGCACCAGGTTCGGCTGCAGGGCATCGCGAAGCAGCACCGTCATCGAGCCGTCGGCCTTGAGCTCGCGCGCCGTCACCGGTTCCCGGTCGCGGGTCTGGCCGACCACGATGTTGCCGAGACGCCGTTGCAGATCGGCGAGATCGTCGGCGAGACAGAAAATCGCCATGACCTCGGAGGCCACGGTGATGTCGAACCCGTCCTGACGAGGGTATCCGTTTCCGATCCCACCGAGCGCGCACACGGTGCTGCGAAGCGCGCGATCGTTCATATCCACGACCCGGCGCCAGGAAATGCGGCGCGCATCCAGACCGAGCGCGTTACCCCAGTGGATATGGTTATCGAGCATCGCGGCGAGCAGGTTGTTGGCAGCACCGATGGCGTGAAAATCTCCGGTGAAATGGAGATTGATGTCCTCCATGGGCACAACCTGGGCAAAGCCTCCGCCTGCCGCACCGCCCTTGATGCCGAAGCACGGTCCGAGACTCGGCTCGCGCAGGCAGACAATCGTCTGCTTGCCTATGCGGTTCAATCCGTCGGCGAGACCAACCGATGTCGTGGTCTTGCCCTCACCCGCCGGGGTCGGGGTGATAGCCGTGACCAGAATGAGCTTGCCCTGTGGACGTCTTTCGAGGGAGGCGACGAAATCGTGGGACAGCTTGGCCTTGGTGGGTCCGTAGTGGAGCATCGCTTCCTGCGGGACCCCGAGCTTTTCACCGATGGTGCCAATCGGTTGCAGCTTTGCCGCGCGGGCAATTTCAATATCGCTTTTGACCGTCGCCATTGATCGCTTCCTCCCCTGGCTGCTCTTGTTTGGCCGGCTTCAGGCGCGCGCAGTATACAGTATTGGGTATACCAGACCCATGGCATCACCCGGCCGGGAGCAGGTGGTCATCGATCAGGGTCTCGAGCCACGCCTGCATGGCCGCGTCGAAACGCCGTGCATCCGCCTCCTGGCGCTCGCGGGAATGCGCTCCCGGTGCATGCAGCGATGACGATGACGCATCGAACCACGCGGCGCGCATGCGCGGTGTCGCCTCGGGATGAAACTGCAGACCGAATGCGCGGCGGCCAACGCGAAACGCCTGGTTGGGATAATTCTCGCCGGTGGCCAGCAGCTCGCCTCCCGCGGGCACCTCGAAGCCTTCCTGGTGCCACTGATAAACGTGTAACGGCCCGGGAAAGAAGCGCACACCCGGTCCGGTGGGATGCACGGGCACGAAGCCGATCTCGTGCAGGCCGCACGGATGCGGTGCGACCCGCGCCTGCTTGGCCCGTGCCAGCAGCTGGCCGCCGAGACACAGCCCCAGATAGGGGCGATCGGCGTCGACCCAGCGCCGAATCCAATCGATCTCGGCATCGATGAAGGGCAGACGCGGGGCGTCGTTGACGCTCTGGATGCCGCCGTATACCACCGCCGCCGCATAATCGGTGTGACGTTCCGGAAGCGCGTCGCCGCGCGCCGGGCTGCACCATTCGAGCGCGAAGCCGCGCCGACACAGGTGTCGCGCCACCCTGTCGTCGTGGCCATCCTCCATGTGCTGTATGAGCAGGACCTTCTCGGCCAAGGCAACCGGGCTCCGGGCAGGACTGGCGGCGAGTGTAGCACCGAGGTTCGCGGCACGGCCCGGCAAGTCATCGGCCGGCTGAGGACCCACCGGCGCCGGGGTGCCGATTCGACGTCCGGGTCAATTTCCCGAATCGGCATTTCGGGGCAGCATCTTCGCCCGGTTCGGGTTACCATTCATTGTAAGCCTGAAGTAAAGGCGTCCCGGAGGCTGGGCTCGAGCAGGAAATCGAGACTCCGGGAAGGGAGGCAGACGATGACTCAGCGAACACCGGACGGTCGCGGCAGCGGAGATTCGGCTGAAACGCCCGACGAAGTAATGACAACACGAAAGTCCTATGCTCAGGGGGTACAACCCCTGCAGACAGCGGCCGCGCAGAAAACACAAAGCGAACCCGAAAGCACCTCCGACGATACCGTTCCTCGCTACCGGCGCGGCGAGCGCCCCACACCACCCGTCGAGCGCAGTATGGGTTTGCCGGTGGAGTCGATTCGCCGGCGATTGGAACGCGTGGAACGCCAGAATCGCTGGATGCGTCTCGGATTTCTCGTGCTGTTGCTGCTCGGCGGCTTTGCCGTCGCCGATCGGCTCGATCTCGATCAGGTGGTGGTGCGCCAAACGCTGCTCGAGTCGAAAGAACTGAAGCTGCTCGACAACGATGGCAACCCGCGTCTGTTCGTACGCATGTATTCGCGGGTACCCGTTCTCCAGGTGCTCGACACCGCCGGAAAGCCGCGCATGTCGCTGGGCTTGCGCTTCGATGATACGCCCTTCATCGATCTATCGGACGGCGAAGGGCGGACCCGCGCCACCTTCGAGATGACCGAGGAGGACGCACCTGCGATGCGCCTCATGGATGAGAGCGGCAAGACCACCTTCCGCATCAACTGATTGACCGGATACGCGTCGCGCTGCCCGCCATGTCCCGACTTCGGGGCCCCCTCGACTGAGGGCGGTCCGCCGCTATCGTTTACAATCAACGGCATGTCCCTAACAGGAATCGCAATCCCATGACAACAACGGCACATCGCCGCGTGCGCATCGCACTCGGCCTGCTGGCGGCACTCGCGCTCGCGGCCTGCGGAGACGACGGCCAGACTCTTCAGGAACATCTCGATCGAGCCCGCGAATATCGCAACGACGGCGACATGCGCGCCGCGGTCATCGAGCTCAAGAACGTGCTGCAGATCGATCCCGATCACGCCGAGGGGCGCTGGTTGCTGGCGCGCACCTACGTCGCTCTCGGCGACGGCGCGAGCGCGCAGAAGGAGCTGCAACGCGCGCGCGATCTCGGCCTCTCCAGCCCCGAGATGGATCGCGCCACGGTACGTGCACTGCTGCTACAGGGACAATTCGACGACGCCTTCGCGCGCATCGAACAGATCGGACCGAGCGAGTTTGATGCCGAATGGCTTGCGCTGCGCGGGCAGGCGGAGCTCGGGCGGCAAAACGTCAAAGAAGCGAGATCGGCCTTCGAGGCGGCGCTGAGAAGCGATCCCACGCACACCGCTGCGCGACGCGGACTGGCGCGCATCGGGCTCATGGATGGCGATACCCAGGCCGCCGAGCAGCAGCTGGACCAGGCGTTGGAGACCGCCGGCGACGAGATTCAGACCTGGATCCTCAAGGGCGAGCTCGAGCTGTCGCTGCGAAAGCCGGAGACGGCGCAGGCCTCGTTCGAAAAAGCGCTCGAGCTGTCCTCCACCAGCGCCGTTGCGCGAATGGGTATCGTGCGGGCGATGCTCGCCCAGGGCAAAACCGACGAGGCCGGCAAGCACATCGACGTGCTCGCCAAGTCGAGCCCCAAGCATCCGCTGGTGAATTACCTCAGAGCGCTGGCTGCACGCCAGCGCAACGATCTCGACGCGGCGCAGGCGGCGCTGCGCGAGGTGTTCGGCGTGGCGCCGAATCACGCCCCGAGCCTGCTGCAGGCCGGACAGATCCACTACATGCGGCGGGAATTCGAGCAGGCCCGGGCCAGCCTGGAGCGCTATCTCGCCCAGCTGCCGGACAATATCGCCGCCAAGAAGCTGCTCGCAGCGGTTTACATCGAGCTCAAGCAGCCGCAGAAGGCGGTGGAGCTGCTCGGACCGATGGCGGCACAGGTGTCGAACGATCCGCAGCTGCTCGCCATGCTCGGGACCGCGCACATGAGCCAGCGGGACTTCAAATCGGGCAAAGCGTTGCTCGGCCAGGCGGCGGAGCTGGCGCCCGAAGCGGCCGCCATTCGCACGCAGCTGGCGGTCGGCCATCTGGCGACCGGTGACTCCGCCGATGCCATCGCCGAGCTGGAAGCGGTGGTGGAAAGCAATCCCGAGTTCTCACGTGCCGACGTGCTGCTGGTGCTCACGCATTTCCAGAACCGTGAGTTCGACGCGGCGCTCGCCGCCGCTCTCAAGCTCGCCGAAAAGCAACCCGACAATGCACAAGTGCACAACCTGCTCGGTGCCGCCTACGAGGGCAAGCAGGACCATAACATGGCGCGGCAGAGCTATCGCAAGGCGGTGGAGCTCGACCCGAACTACGCCACCGCGGCGCTCAACCTGGCGCGCCTGAGTCTTCGCGACGGAAAGCGCGACGAAGCGCGTGCCGCCTACGAGGCCATTCTCGAGACCCACGAGAACCAGCCGGTGGCGCTGGTGGCGCTCGCCAAAATGGCCAGCGACGACGGACGCACCCAGGAGGGGATCGCGCTGCTCGAGCGCGCGCGGGACAAGAACCCGGGCGCGGTTCAGCCGCGTCTGATACTGGCGAACTTCGAGCTGCGCCGCGGCAACGCGAAACAGGCCCTCGCGCTCGCCAACGAAGCCTACGAGAGGGCGCCTCGGCTGCCCGCGGCCGCCCTGCTGCTGGGCCGCGCTCAGATTGCCAACGGCATGTCCGATGATGCCATCAGCACCCTGAGCGAGCTCGCCGAGCGGTATCCCGACTCCGCCGAGACGCACATGCAGCTGGCGCTGGCTTACGGACAGAAGCGCGACGTGGCCAACACCCGCCGCGCGCTCGATCGCGTACTCGAGCTCGCGCCGGGCAACCCGTTGGCAACCCTCGGGCTTGGCAATCTTGCGCTGCGCACGGGCAAACTCGACGAAGCCGGCAACATCGCCCGATCGCTCCAGCAGAGCCATCCGCAATCACCTGCCGGCTACAGCCTCGAGGGCGACGTTTTAATGGCGCGCAATCAGCCGGGCAACGCCGTCAGCGCCTATCGCGCGGCGTTGGACAAGACTCCGGCCTCGGCGACCGTGCTCAAGCTCTACGCGGCCCGCAGCCGCGCCGGCGAAGCCGATGCATCGACGACGCTGAGCGATTGGCTGGAGGCGCACCCGAACGACACTGCCGTTCGTCTCGCCTTTGCGTCCACCCTGCACCAGCGCGGGCAAAAGGCTCGGGCGGTCGCGGAGTACGAGCGGGTTCTCGCGGTCCAGCCGGGCAGCGTGCTGGCATTGAACAATCTCGCCTGGCTGTATTTCGAGGACGGTGACGCGCGTGCCGTGGATCTGGCCGAGCGCGCCTATGACCGGGCCCCGGAGCGTGCCGAGATTATCGATACTTACGGTTGGCTGCTGATCAACGGTGGCCGCGTCGAGCAGGGCCTGAGCCTGCTGGAAAAGGCCGCGAAACGGGCGCCTGAGAATGGTGACATTCGCTATCACCTGGCCGCGGGCCTCGCGCAAGCCGGCGAGAAGTCGCGCGCCCGGCGCGAACTGACCGCGCTGCTCGAATCAGGCAAGGATTTCTCCGAGAAACCGGCCGCGCAGGCGTTGCTCAGGGAGCTCAACTGATGTCGGCCCTCAGTATGGCGCCCGTCTAAATTCGAATAATTTCAGGAGCCTCTGGGAAAATGCTCGGTTGAACTCGGGGGATCGGTCAGACTACAATCGGCCAGCATACGCTCTGGTGATTCGGGCGATAACGATACTCGACACATCTAAGAGCGCCAACTACGCGTCCACACGGGCTACGTAGCGAGGCGCCACGGAGGAGTTCAAGCAGACACCGCGCGGTCCACTGCGAGATTTGGAGCTGTGTGCGCTCGCACGGTGAGCCGACGACGGCCCTCCCTAATCGCGCCACTGCTCTTGGTGTCTCGTGGACCACCGCCTGTTGCGTACCGTCGGCGCGGAACCGGTACGCCCGCCATCAGCAACGCAAGGGTCCAGAACCGATGTCCTCGGATAACCAAGCATTCGTTCAGTTCGTCGACGTGCAGAAGAGCTACGACGGCGAGACGTTGGTCGTCAAAAATCTCAACCTGGATATCGAAAAGGGCGAGTTCGTCACCATGCTCGGGCCGTCCGGCTCGGGCAAGACCACCTGCCTGATGATGCTGGCGGGATTTGAGACTGCCACTCACGGTGACATCGTTCTCGATGGTACTCCCATCAACAACGTTGCACCTCACAAGCGCGATATCGGCATGGTGTTCCAGAACTACGCCCTGTTTCCCCACATGACGGTGGCAGAGAATCTCGCGTTTCCGCTGGACGTGCGCAAGAAGCCCAAGAGCGAGGTCGAGGAACGCGTGAGGCGCGTCCTGGACATGGTTGAGCTCGGCGCGTTTGGCAATCGCCGTCCCGCTCAGCTTTCCGGTGGTCAACAGCAACGCGTCGCGGTCGCCAGAGCGCTGGTGTTCGAGCCCAAGCTGGTTCTCATGGACGAGCCGCTCGGGGCGCTCGACAAGCAGCTGCGCGAGCAGATGCAGTACGAGATCAAGCATATTCATGAGACCCTCGAGGTCACCGTTGTGTACGTCACCCACGACCAGAGCGAAGCGTTGACCATGTCCAACCGCATCGCGGTGTTCAACGACGGCATCATTCAGCAGCTGGCGCCGCCGGAGGAGCTCTACGAGCTTCCCGAGAACGCGTTCGTGGCGCAGTTCATTGGCGAAAACAATCGGCTGGTGGGCAAGGTCACGGGCTTCATCGGCAAGAACTGCACGGTCCAGGTAGAGAACGGACACAGCATCGAGGCGCTCGCCGTCAACGTGCGCAGCGAAGGCGAGCAAACGACGCTGTCACTGCGCCCCGAGCGTGTGTTCGTGCGCCCCGAGCCCGGCAGCTGCCCGAACATCTTCGACGCCACCGTCGAGGAGCTCATTTACCTCGGCGATCACGTGCGCACCCGCGTCAACTTGCTGGGCCACGATGATTTCGTCATCAAGATTCCAAATTCCGCCGGTCATCAGCATCTGAAGACGGGAGAGACCGTCAAGGTGGGATGGCAGGCAGAAGACTGCCGCGCGCTCGACTATCTGTGAGCGCGCGGTCAGCGCAAAAAACCAGGAAGTAAGAGAAGCAAACGAAGGATACAACTGTCAATCGCCGACCACTACGGCATGTTCGCCGACGGTACCGGCAAAAACTTTTGCGAT
This sequence comes from Gammaproteobacteria bacterium, assembly GCA_041581935.1. GTDB lineage: Bacteria > Pseudomonadota > Gammaproteobacteria > HK1 > HK1 > JAABYT01. Next base: position 10,215 of record JBFICP010000054.1, read on the forward strand.
ACAACGGAGAAAGATAGCTATGAAGAGCTTCCGCAAATCAGTCTGTCTGGCTGTAGCCGGTACCGCCCTCGGGATGGTCGCCGCTACGCCTGCGCTGGGTGCCGAGTCCCTGACCGTCGTGTCTTGGGGCGGAGCCTATACTCGCAGCCAGGTCAAAGCCTACCACGAGCCGTTCACCAAGAAGACCGGCATCAAGATCAATTCCGAGGATTACAACGGCGGTATTGCCCAGATCAAGGCCCAGGTCGAGTCGGGCAATATCAAGTGGGATCTGGTCGACCTCGAGCCGAGCGACGCCACGCGCGGTTGCGACGAGGGCCTGCTGGTCGAAATCGATCCCGCGACGCTGCCCCCCGCTCCGGACGGCACGCCCGCCACGGAGGATTTCCTGGATGGAACGCTCCTGCCTTGCGCGGTTTCCAGCATCGTCTGGTCGACCGTCTACGCCTACGACGCCAGCAAGTTCCCCGGCGATAAGCCGAGCACCATCAGCGATTTCTTCGACGTGAAGAAATTCCCCGGTAAACGGGGCTTGCGCAAGACACCACTGGTAAACATGGAGTGGGCGTTGATGGCCGATGGCGTACCCCGTGAAGAGGTTTACGAGGTGCTCAGCACGCCGGCGGGAATTGATCGCGCCTTCAAAAAGCTCGACAGCATCAAAAACCACGTCGTGTGGTGGGAAGCCGGTGCACAGCCGCCGCAGATGCTCGCCGACGGCGAGGTAGCGATGACCTCGGCCTACAACGGCCGGCTGTTCAACGCCATCGTCAAGGAGAAGAAGCCTTTCGAGATCGTCTGGGACGGACAGGTTTGGGCCGTCGACACCTACGGTATCGTCAAAGGCACGCCGAATCTGGACGCAGCCATGGAGTTCCTCAAGTTCTCCACCGACACGCAGCGTCTCGCCGATCAGGCGCGTTGGATCTCCTACGGGCCGGCACGCAAATCATCCATCGCGCTCATCTCGACTCATGCCGAGACGGGCGATCCGATGATGCCGCACATGCCGACTACGCCGGAGCACATGAAAACGGCGCTCGCCACCAACACTGAGTTCTGGACCGACAACCAGGACGAGTTGAATGAGCGCTTCACGACCTGGCTCGCCAGGTAAGTGATCTTGCGGGGGCGGGCTTCGGCCCGTCCCCGGTTCTTCTGCGTGAACGTACCCGGGCGAATGCGTGCGGTGCGTTGACGCGGACGAAGAACGCCGGCTCATTGGCCGAGCACGCACGGCGGCGAAGCGCGACGTCGAGGAGGATTCGTGATGCATTTCGATCGTAGGACGCTTACCGGTAACGCCCTGTTCGCGGTTGCGCTCCTGCTGGGAAGCGCGGGCGCTTTGGGTGCCGAGTCGCTCACAGTGGTTTCCTGGGGCGGGGCCTACACCCGCAGCCAGGTCAAGGCCTACCACGAGCCGTTCACGAAGAAAACCGGCGTCAAGATTCTTTCCGAGGACTACAACGGCGGGCTCGCGCAGATCAAGGCCCAGGTCGATTCCGGCAACGTGAAGTGGGATCTGGTAGACCTCGAATTGTCGGATGCGGTACGCGGCTGCGACGAGGGTCTGCTCGAACGCATCGATCCAAAAATACTTTCACCGGCGCCGGACGGAACGCCCGCCAGCGACGACTTTATCCCCGGCACCATCGTCGACTGTGCCGTGGGCGAAATCGTGTGGTCCACGGTAGTGGCTTTCGACCGTACGAAATTTCCCGAGGAGCGGCCCTGGACCATCCGCGACTTCTTCGACGTCGAGCGGTTTCCCGGTAAACGCGGCTTGCGCAAGACCCCGCGCGTCAACCTGGAATGGGCGCTGATGGCGGATGGAGTCCCGACGGATCAGGTCTACGAGGTGCTCGCCACCGAAGAAGGGGTCGATCGCGCCTTCGCCAAGCTCGACAAAATCAAGGATCACGTGGTCTGGTGGGAGGCCGGCGCGCAGCCGCCGCAGCTGCTGGCCGATGGCGAGGTCTCCATGACATCTGCCTACAACGGACGCCTGTACAACGCCATGTTCAAGGAGAAGAAGCCCTTCGTCATCATCTGGGACGGCCAGGTATGGGACATCGATCTGTGGGGCATCGTCAAAGGCTCGCCTAACCTGAGCACCGCACTCGAGTTCCTGGTCTTCTCCACCGACACGGTTCAGCTGGCGAACCAGGCCAAGTACATCTCCTACGGTCCGGTGCGGCGCTCTTCCATGGACAAGGTCAGTCCGAAGATGAAACCGCACCTGCCGACTTCACCGGACAATTTCGCCAACTCCCTGCAGAACGACTACCAATGGTGGGCGGACAATCAGCAGGAGATGGACGAACGCTTCACCAACTGGCTGGCACGCTGAGCTCGGATACCTGTGAGAGCGGGCTTGCTCGCGAACAGCACTCAAAGGAACACGCACCATGGCAACCGCGCAGCAGACGATGCAATCCTACGAGGTCGTGGGCGGCCAGAGCCTCAAGGCCGCGCTCGCCAAGGCCGAACGAAGAAACAAGATTCGCGCGTTCCTGCTGGTGTTACCGTTACTGCTGTTCATCGCATTCACGTTTCTAGCGCCCATCGTGCGCATGACGTACTTCAGCTTCGACAATCCGGTCATCGTCGGGATATTTCCCAAGACCGTCGCCGCGCTCGAGGATTGGGATCCCACCGGCGCGCCGACGCCGCCGGAAAGCGTCTACGAGGTTTTTGCCGAGGAAATCTCCCGCGCCGCCAAGGAGCGCACCATCGGCAAGGCCGCCACCCGACTCAACTACGACAAGGGCGGCATGCGCAGCCTCATGACCAAGACGGCGCGCAACGTGAGCCGTATGCAGGCCGGCCCCTTCATGCAGGGAAAATGGAAGGAGGCATTTCTCGGTATTTCCAAAAAATGGGGCGAGCGCGACACCTGGGTGACCATCAAGCAAGCCGGGGATCGCTACACGGCGTCTTATTATCTCAAGGCCCTGGACCTCAACAGGGACGCCGAAGGCAAGATCGTCGCTGAGCCCGAAAATCGCCAGCTCTACCTGCTGACCGGCTTTGACTCGGTATGGGTGCGCACCTTCTGGATCAGCGCGGCGGTGACGCTGCTCTGCGTGCTGCTCGGCTATCCGGTCGCTTATCTGCTGGCGAATCTGCCGCTTCGCTACAGCAATCTGCTGATGATCCTGGTGCTGCTTCCTTTCTGGACCTCGCTGCTGGTGCGAACCACCGCCTGGGTGGTGGTGCTGCAGACCGAGGGCGTGTTCAACGATCTACTGATGGCATTGAACATCATCGATGAACGCGTGCAGCTGATATTCAATCGCTTCGGTGTGCTGGTGGCCATGACGCATATTCTCCTGCCGTTCATGATTCTGCCCATCTACAGCGTCATGAAGAACATTCCACCAAGCTACGAGCGCGCTGCTCGCTCGCTGGGCGCGACGCCGTGGACGGCATTCTGGCGTGTCTATTTTCCCCAGTCGCTGGCGGGAATCGGCGCCGGCGGACTGCTGGTGTTCATCCTGGCCCTCGGCTACTACATTACGCCGGCCCTGGTCGGTGGCCCCACCGATCAGATGGTGAGCTATTTCATCGCCGACCATACCAACCGATCGCTCAACTGGGGCCTGGCGTCCGCCCTCGGGGGCATCCTGCTCGCGGGCGTGCTGGCGGTCTACATCCTGTACGACAAGCTTGTCGGCATCGACAACATGAAGCTGGGGTAGGACGATGGTAAAAATTCTCGTCTATGCGTTGCTGCTCGTGTGCTTGGTGGTTGCGGTGCGCGGATCCCTCAAGGGCTTGAGAAATCTCCCACCGTATGTGGGAGTGCTGGGACGCGCCTGGTACATCGGATTTCGGGTGATCTGCGGCGCCATCCTGCTGTTCCTGATTATGCCGATACTGGTGATCATCCCGTTGTCGTTCAACGCCGAACCGTATTTCACCTATCCGATGCCCGGGTTCAGCCTGCGCTGGTACGAGGATTTTTTCATCGGTGAGCAAAGCGACGTTTGGCATCTGGCTATCAAGAACAGTATCATTGTGGCGATTTTCGCCACGATTATCTCTACGGCTCTCGGCACTGTCGCCGCGGTCGGCTTGAGCAACAGCCGACTACCGGGCAAGACGTTTCTCATGGGGCTTCTCATCTCGCCGATGATTGTGCCTCTGGTGATTACTGCCGTCGGCATGTATTTCTTCTATTCATCGCTGGGCTTCACGCCGAGGCAGTTGAGCGAGATCTGGTCTGGGCTGCACCTGCTACCGGTCATACTCGCACACGCTGCGCTCGGCACGCCGTTCGTGGTAATCACCGTGACGGCGACCCTGGTCGGCTTCGACCAAAGCCTGACGCGCGCCTCCGCGAGCTTGGGCGCCGACGGCCTGCGGACGTTTTTCAAGGTGACCGTGCCGCTGGTTCTACCGGGCATGATCTCGGGCGCGCTTTTCGCGTTCATCACCTCCTTCGACGAGGTGGTCGTGGTGCTGTTCCTGGCCGGCATCGAAGAGTACACCATTCCGCGACGCATGTTCTCCGGTATTCGCGAGCAGATCAGCCCGACGATTCTGGCGGTCGCGACGATTCTAGTGGTTCTCTCGATCATTCTCCTCACGGCTCTGGAGCTGCTGAGAAGGCGCAACGAGCGCATGCGGGGAATGACGCCGGCCTGACTAGGGGGACCCTATGCTGAAAAACATCCTGGTGGCGACCGATGCGTCGCCCGCGTCCAATCGCGCCATCAATTTTGCCGCCGACGTTGCCGGCAAGTACGGTGCCACGCTGCATCTTCTCTACGTGATACGTGAGATGCAGCTGCCAGCCGAACTCAAGAAGATGGCAGAAGTCGAGAAAATCGCCGGCGCCCGTTCCGACGTCCTCGACTTCGTCGGCCGGAAGATTCTCGGCGATGCCGAAGCCCGCGCCTCCAGAAAGGGGGCGGAAAAGGTCCGCACAGCCCTTGAGCATGGCGATCCGGCTACGATGATTCTGCGCTACGCGAAACGACGCAATGTCGACCTCATCGTTCTCGGCACGCGCGGCCTCGGGCAGGTCAAGGGGATGCTCATGGGCAGCGTGTCGCGAAAGGTTACAAATCTCTCCGAAGTCAGCTGCCTGGTTACTCGCTGAGTCTCACGAAGGAGCGGGCAAGCTCGCTCCCGCAAAGGCCTGCCATCCCGTCAATGATCCGCGGTGCGCTGATATTCGCGTCACTTCTGGTGCTGCTGGGCCTCGCATGGATCACGGCCGAGTGGGCGCGGCTCAATTTCGTGCCGTCGCCGAAGCCGATCAAACCACCCGCCAATGCCTTCGTTCAGCATCCCGGATACGAGGAGATGGCGCTACGGGCAATCGAGGCGTTCGCCGCGCTGCCCGAGTCCCGTCGTCGAGAATTGATCGACAATCTCCGTGCCAATCTCGGCAACCTGAATGAAGGGCTTGCCCGGCTCAAGGCGGCGCGGCTGTCAATTCTGTGTATCGGTGAACGTCACATGGCCTCGACGCGGCATTTCGTGGCCGAAACCATGGTGCCCGCGGTGGCGATAGACGTATTGCTCCTCGAGACCCCGGATGACGAATTGCCGGAAATCATGCGACAGATCGACGCCGGCATCGACGAGGTCGCGTTGTTGGGTGAGGACATCGCCGCCGTCGTTCGCGCAGCCCGCCGAGCAAATTCCACCATCGTCATCGCCGGAATCGACGAATCGGACAGTCAGAAGAACCAGCGCATATATCGCAAGGAGGGTTCCAGGGACCGATCCATTGCCGGAAACCTGCGCAGCCACATCCGCCGCGGCAAGCGCCACGCAGTCCTGTTCGGCGCGTTGCACTGCGCCGATCAGCCGAACTGGTTGTATCGACGCATTCTTCTCGGAGAGCGGCGAATCAGCGCCAAGGAGATTCGCAATGTCAATGTCATCGGTGAGCACCAGGACGGAAGCGTCGAGGCTTTTCTGGAGTTCATCGACGCCATCGGCGTTCCGCGCAGGAACTTCATGATTGGGTCGACGGCAGCACTGGACGAGCTCGTTTTCGCC